>MHEA01000171.1:0-237 GCA_001805085.1 Nitrospirae bacterium GWC2_57_9 | reverse complement strand
CCCGAACGACGGCTTCTGGCCGGGTCTTCCCGACGCCGGTCCTCTCGAAGCAAACCCTCTTGCCGGGCCTTCACCTCTGGTTTCCCTGCGTACAAAGCCATCCCTGCTCCCGAAGGCAGGCTTCTGACCGGGTCTGCCTGATGGTCTTCTCGGACCGGATCGCGATACCGGGCCTTCTCCTCTTGCCTCACGACGAACAAAGCCTTCTTTGCCGCCAAAAGCCGGTTTCGGGCCGGG
>MHEA01000170.1:5623-6335 GCA_001805085.1 Nitrospirae bacterium GWC2_57_9 | reverse complement strand
GCCGGAATGAAGCGCCTGGAGGGGCGCGTCCAGGCTCCTTGCCTTCGCTTCCCGGCGGGGCGGAGGAGATGCGGGAAGATGCTTCCCTGCTGCTGCGTCGCGCAGCTGATCGTCCCGGTTGTTTACCTTGAAGAATGCGATGGTGTGCTGGAGCTGTTCCGCCTGGGATGAAAGTTCTTCGGCCGTGGACGACATCTCCTCGGCCGCGCCCGCGTTCTGCTGGATCACCCGGTTCAACTGCTGGATCGCGTTGTTGATCTGGTCCGCGCCCGAAGTCTGCTCCTTGGAAGCAGCAGTGATCTCCTGCACCAGTTCGGCCGTCTTCTGGATGTCCGGCACCAGCCTGGCAAGCATCTGGCCGGCCTTTTCCGCGACTTCCACGCTCGTGGTCGACAGCTGGCTGATCTCGCCCGCGGCGGTCTGGCTGCGCTCCGCCAGTTTCCTTACTTCCGCGGCCACGACCGCAAAGCCCTTCCCGTGCTCGCCCGCACGCGCGGCCTCGATCGCGGCATTCAGGGCCAGCAGGTTCGTCTGGCGCGCGATCTCCTCGATGATCGAGATCCGGGAGGCGATATCCTTCATGGCGACCACGGTCTCGTTCACGGCCTTGCCGCTCTCCATTGCGTCCGCCGCCGACTTGAGCGCGATCTTCTCCGTCTGGAGCGCGTTGTCGGCGTTCTGCCTGATCGTGGCGTTTATCTCCTCGACCGAT
>MHEA01000170.1:3357-5598 GCA_001805085.1 Nitrospirae bacterium GWC2_57_9 | reverse complement strand
CCTGTTCCGTGGTGCCCTGCGACATTTGCGCCGCGCCCGCGGAGACCTGCCCGCTGCCGGCCGCGACGGAATCCGACGTGGTCTTTACCTCGACCACCACGCTGTTCAGTTTTTCAACCATGCTTTTCATTGCGCCGAGAAGCTGCGCGCTTTCGTCTTTCCCCCGCACCTCGATGTTCATCGAGAGGTTTCCGGCCGCCAGCTGATTGCTTACTTTCACCGCCTCGGCGAGCGGACGGGTGACGCTGCGGATGAGTCCGAGGATGCCCGCGGCGAACACTGCCATGGCGATCAACGTCCCCGACGCTATCGCCAGCACATGGGCGCGGACGCTCTTGTCCACCGCGTCCGTGCGGTACCCGATCCTCATGGAGCCCAGTATCCGGTCGTCGTCTTTGAGCACCTGCTCATTGACGACAAGCGACGAGACGTCCTGGGGCTCGGGCTGTTTTGTAACGAGCGCTTTCTTGTCGTTGTAAACGGCGATGAAGGCCACATCCGCATCCGTCAGGACGTCCTCGGCAAACTTGTCCAACCCTATATAGTTGAAGTTCGAGAGATAATCGGCTGCGGCGTGGTTGGCCAGTTCGGCTACCGCTTTTCCTTTCGAGTCCAGGGCCGCGCGCAGCGCCTTGGAGTTCTGGACGCTGGCAAACAATCCCAGGCCGCCGAATACGAGGGCGAGCAGGGCCAGTGATACCGTCAGAAATTTGGTGTTGATGGACCGAAATTGAATATGCAAGTCTGCCTCCTGCTATCAAAAAGCACGCGTCCTGAACAGGGGAAGCGGGCGCGAATGCTCCCGGACATCCTTTGCTCAGAATTTGAACGCAAAGTCCAGCATTCCTCCGGCCGGGCCGGTTCGACCGCATCCTCTTCGTTCCCCAAAGAACAGCACGCAGGGTTTGCGGTTCCTGGCGTTCTCGAAGAGCTCGTGCAGGTTCCGCTCGCTCTCGCCGATGTACATATCCAGGATCTCGCTGATGCCCACGGCCATGAAGCCTGCCTTGATCTCGCCGGCTGTTGCACGGGCCAGGTGTGTTTTGCCGCAGCCCGGCGGGCCGTACAGCAGGATGCCCCCTCCCGTGGCCTTTCCGTACGCCTTGTACAGGTCGGGATGAGTCAGGGGGTAGATGATCTTCATCCGGATCTCTTCTTTCACCTTCTCCATCCCTCCCACATCCTCGAAAGTGATGACAGGCTTTTCCGCGGGAGAGGGCAGCTCGTCTGCGTAGGAAAGTGAGTTCAGGATCTCCTCGTCGGTCCGGTCCAGGCGCGCGCTGTCCGCGGCACTGATGACTTTGAGCTCGTCATCCAGTTCGTCATCGGCAAGAACCGGGTCCGCTTCAATTGCCTGCTTGTAAGCACGGGCCGCGCGCGCCCTCTCGCCTTTCCGGAGCAGGAGACGGGCGAGGAGCATATGGGCGCGGGAAGGCGCATCTGGCAGAACGGCAAGCTCTTCCAGGATCACCATGGCCGTGGACAGGTTGCGGTTGCGGATCAGAACGTCGGCAAGCCCTGTTTTGATTTCGAGGTCTTCAGGAGCAAGGAGCAGTATTGCACGGTACTCCTTTTCAGCCTCGTCAAGCACTCCCTCGTTCAGAAGCGCATCCGCGAAATACTTGCGCAAAGGCAGGTTCTCGGGCGAAACCCGTACTGCTTCCCGCAGCGCTTTGAGAGAATCATTGCCATTAGCCATTACATATCCTCCGCTGGAACTAAGGTACTATACTTTTTGGAGAATGACAGGGTGTGTGATAACGATGCGACGGGTTGAAGGAATACCGAAAACGGCCACAGCAGTGGAGCCCCCTCCCGGCAGGAGCCGGAGGCTCCCCTCAACATCGCGACCTCCCGGAACTGCTTACTCGCGACGCCTCATTCTTCACGGTCGCGAGGAAGCGCTTTCCACCCCCGGCGGGAGCCGGGGGAGCCAAGGCGCGGGATTGCAGGCAGCGTGGCGTGGAGCAGCAGCTCCTACACTCTCCCGTCCTGAGAAGGATTGACCGCAGCAGCACCCAGGCTTGTCTCTGTCAGTTCTCTTTGTTTTAAGGCAAGGTAGGCAACCCAGATGAGCATCGGCAGGGCAATAATATTCAGCCTGATCGATGCCACCTCGAAGTTGACCTCGAGAGAGAGCGCTAAGCCCAGGGACATGGTCCACGAAATGTATTCGGATTCGATGTTGATAAGCTGCATTGCCCAGACGAGGATCGCCCAGAGCGCGGACAGACGGTGGTT
>MHEA01000170.1:1360-3219 GCA_001805085.1 Nitrospirae bacterium GWC2_57_9 | reverse complement strand
GACAATACTGAATATCTTGAAATGCCGATCTAAGGTCCTTTGGTTCATTCAGACCTCCCCCTGGGAGAGCAGCCCCTTCCGGCCCCGTCCCGGATGTTTGCAGCGCGAGAGGTGGGATCGGGAGCTTGTCGGATTCCTGAAGTTGTTTCTCCAGGAAGGCGTGAGCAGTTGGTTGACCGTGTTCAGCAACTCCCCGGTTTTGACGGGCTTTGCCACATAGGCGTTCGCTCCGAGAGCCAGCCCTGCCTTCCGGTCCTCCTCGGCGCCCTCGGTCGTGACCACGATGATCGGAATGGCTTTATACTGCGCGTCGTTCCGTATCATCGAGACCAGCTTCAGTCCGTCCATGATCGGCATGTTGATGTCCGTCACGATCAGGGAAAACTTCTCCGTCGTAAGCTTCTTGAGGGCCTCGACGCCGTCGTTGGCTTCGACGATCCTGCTGCCCGGGATCCGCTTCAGGGAGAAGGAGATAAGCTGCCGCATCGTGGGAGAATCATCTACGACGAGAAACGTGTAATCGGGCATTTCCGGCCTCCCTTTTATTTTTCCTTCAGCAGATCGAGAAAGCTCTGGATCGTAGTGAGTTTCCGTTCGGAGTGACAATACAGGTTGGACGAATAAAGGGCCGTGGCTGCATGGCCGGCCAGCATGCTGAACAACTCGTAATCCATGCTGTTTAACGCCTGTTTGTGCGGAAGGAGCTTGTACACGGCGATCACGCCGATGACCTGATCGTTGATCTTGAGCGGAACACAGACCAGCGGGTGGGTGTAATCGACGCCGGCAGTGTCCGAAGGATCGCCTTCCCGATAATAGGCTGCGCCCGATTGAGCCGCTCTTCCGATGATTCCCTCGCCGAGTTTGACGCTGGGCCACTTTTCGACAGCCAGGCCGGGCCCGGCGACGATGGACAATGCGTTGGCCCTTTCGTCGAGCATCAGGATGGAAAATTCTTCAGCCCCGATCAGGTTCATGACGATCTCGTTGATGATGCCGACGGCTTCGTTGAAATCGAGGGTCGAATGCAGCTGGTAGCTGGCGACATAGAGGTTCGCCAGGTTATTGTTTTCGGCTTCCACCTCGATGTACCGGTTGGCAAAATCCTTGTTCTCCGCTTCGACCGCGCGGAACCTGTCGAGAAGGGCCCTGTTCTCGTCTTCCAGAACGAGGATGCGTTCCTCGATGCCGCGCGGTACCCCGGCATCGCTTCTCGGAGACCCTTTTGCGACCTCCTCGAGCCTGCCGAGCCGAAACCGGAGTTTCTCGTTCTCATTCAGCAGTTCCTGGGTGAACTCCTCGCCTTTTTTGAAGAGATGAAGGAAATCATCAACTTTTTTTGCCATGGCTCCGCTGTCATTATCCATTATTCATCCTGTTCTCCTCCCTTACCGTACAGACAGGGATCTTTCTCCTTTTAATTCTTACTTTTTGTCAGATCAAGGAACGGTACGTCGCATTACTGGGGAAGGCCCAAGGCTATCTTAATTGACGAGAGGAGCTATCGTTGCGGGTTCCTTTGATTATACGGGTGTGCAGATTTTTGTCAACCAGGGAGATGGAGTATTTTTTAAGGGAGGTTTTTGAAGCGATCGGGAATTAATAATGAAAAAACGGTTCATCCCTGATCAAGGGGGCGGGCAATGACTCTTCTGGTAGGGAATCTCGCGTCCCGGTACGCCATGGGAACCGATCTCGCGGATCGAGAGACTGTAAATGCGATCGACATAACGAACAAGCGCGATGTAGCGCTCCCCGGGCAAGAGCGTAACGATGGAGGGGTTGTGGACCTGCGCATTGGCATAGAAAACAAAATCGACGTGCACGGGCCGGCCGACGGGGATGCCGACGTGCGTGTC
>MHEA01000170.1:0-1342 GCA_001805085.1 Nitrospirae bacterium GWC2_57_9 | reverse complement strand
CGCGCCCAGATAGTCCTTTTTGCAATCATCCTTCGGATCGTAAACGTGAAGGTACGCCTCGACGCTGTTGAACAGCGAGCCGGAGACCGTGGTCCGGACAAGCAGATTCTTCTCCAGGGTGTTCGGATACTTTTTGAGGCCGCAGCCGGCGAGCGCGCCGAACAGCAGGAACCAGCAGGCCAGATGAAGGTGCTTCATCATTGGGTCCCTCCCGGGCGGGTCACTGGGTCGATGACAGGTCCGGACAGCCCTCGGTCTCGCCCTTCACCCAGCCCTTCATCGCGTTATGAATGAACTTCGTGTTCGGCCGCAACCGGTAGATGTCGATCTTGGTCCGTCCTTTGTCAAGGGGCTTTGCATCGAGCAGGACTTCATAATCGCCCTTGGGAGGTGCGCCTACCTGGATGAGGTCGGTGCGCATCAGCTGGAGGTGAACTTCGGTGCGTTCAGCAGTTGAGATATAGGTCGCCGTCCAGGTCTGCTTTCCCATGTTCCGGTTGCCGATGCAATTTGTACAGATCACCTGCACGTCGACATTCAGACATTCACCGCTCTTTTGACGCAGTATGGCCGCGACGTCCTGGTAGGGACGGGCGACTTCAAAGCTGTCGTGGGTGGTGACAATATGAGTACCCGAGCCGATCGACTTCCGGAATTCTTCGGCGTTCCGCGGGCTGCATCCTGCAAGCAGCACAGCCGTCATAAGCAACAAGCCCATTCCCCGTTGCAGCGCATACTGTCTCATCCTGGCCTCCGCAAATCTTGAAAGAGTGAGAAACGACGACAAGCGTAGCTTAAGCGACCTGGTCTCTGTTGTGGAAGAGCGGGAGCTATCGTGAAAGGTGATTTTAATTATACGGATACGTGGTTTGATGTCAAGGCAAGAGTCATGCGGCCCTGCCTATCTCTTCAGTCCGTCGCTGCCCTTCCCCATGATGTTGATCAACCTCTTCCTGCTCGTTAATTTTTCGGCCAGGAATGTCAGGATGCGGTACATGGGCCCGCTGATTACAATCGGCGCCTTCCTGACTCTGAGCGCAGCGAGCGCATCTTTCACCACGACCTCGGGAGGATAGCTTCTTCCGCTCGGTTTTTCCTTCCGGCCGCCGGTGGCCACGGCATGGAACTTCGTCTCCGTCACGCCCGGAAGCAGGGCCAGTACATACACGTTCCGGTCCTTGTACTCGTACCACAGCGACTCGGTAAAGTTCGTGACGAAACCCTTGGTTCCGCTGTAGACGGCCCCGCCGGGATAGGGCAGGCGGGACAGAACGGACGAGACGTTGATCAGAGCATCTCCGGCCCGGGCATTTTTGAGGTACCCATGGGAGAGGCGGACGAG
>MHEA01000169.1:34748-34830 GCA_001805085.1 Nitrospirae bacterium GWC2_57_9 | reverse complement strand
GCGATCATTTCCCTCGCTTTTGTAGGCCCTCAGTCTCCCGGGGCGTGGCTCGGGATCATCCCGCTCGCCACGGGCCTTACCG
>MHEA01000169.1:25817-34695 GCA_001805085.1 Nitrospirae bacterium GWC2_57_9 | reverse complement strand
TAGCATCAGCAGGAAACGGAGGATATCATGGTCCTGAAGGAATTCAGCCGTATCGAAGTGGAGCTGAACCTGCTGCTGACCGATATCCGATCAGGGATCAGGCTCCAGGTCGCAAAGTTCCCCGGAGCAGGTCCTCACCGGATACACCGGGAAAAGCCGGAGCATCGGCGCCACGAAGAAAAAAAGAAGATCTGAAGCACGTACAACAGCAAAGCTCTCCTCTCAGCCCCGTTCCAGGACGGGGCTTTTTTTTGGGCAGATTCCGGGACAGGATCACTTTCTGCAGTCCCGGAAATGCTCCAGATACTCCAGGGCATCTCCGGATCCGCGCACCAGGCACGTAAGCGGGTCTTTTACCTTCAGGAAGGGGTAGAGGAGCTCCCGTTCGAGGAGCCGGTCCATGTTGTTCAGCAAGGCCGTGCCGCCGGCGAGGACGATCCCCCCATCCAGGATGTCCACGGACTGCCGCGGGGACAGGGCCCGGAGAAACGCTTTGATGGCGTTGACGATCGCTGCGAGCGTTCCTGAAAGTGCGCCGCGGATTTCCTGAGCGGTCACCAGTACCGAGCCCGGCATATCAGCGGCGGCGTAGAGTCCCGTGACCGCGAGGCTTTTTTCGGCCGTACCCGGGCAGGCATCGCCGATCTGCATTTTGATCTGTTCCGCGGCATGATGGTCGATGAGAAGTCGGTGCTGTTTTTTAACATACTCCGCGATCGCCTGGTCCATCTGTTCGCCGCCGGTCCGCAGCGCGGCTGCCCGGACAACCTTTCCCTCTGCCATGACCGCCATTTCCGTAATACCCCCGCCGATATCAACCACCATATGATATCTCTCTTCGGAAAGGTCCAGCCCTGCCCCAAGAGCAAGCGCGCGGGGTTCTTCGATCAAATATACTTCTCGTGCGCCCGTGGACAGGATCAACTGCCGGATCAGGTCTTTTTCCAGCCGGGAAGCACGGGCAGGCGCATTGGCGATCACCCGGGGCTCCCTCCGAAACAGGCTTCGTGTTGCGGCAAGATAGCGGTGGAGCATTTCACGGGCTGCGGGAAGATCGGCCACAGCGCCGTACTGGACAGGTTTCAGGATCACCACCTCATTGCCGTAATGTGCCGACAATTCTTTTGCCCGTGTGCCGGCGCCGATGACGCTGCCGGGACCCCGCGAGGCGCGCTCGAGGGCAACCATCGTCGGTTCATTCACCATGATCCCGCAGCCCTTCCGGTAGATAAGGGTATTCGTGCTTCCCAGGTCAATGGCAAGGTCGCAGGAAAAATAGTCGGTCAGGACATGGAGAAAATCAGGCATACTTGTTCTGGTTCTTTCGCAACAAAGTTGAAAACAGGCAGAGAGATAATAGGTTGAGCAATAAACCAAGAAGCGTTCACAAGAAAAAAGCCGATAAAATATGATTTTCACTGACAGGTCGAAGTCTTATCGGTAATGCATAAATAAATCCGCCGCTATCAGCGTCAAATTTTTCAGATTTGTTCTCTGTATCAATTTCTTCTTCTTATTATCCGATATGTTCCGGATTTTGCAACAAAAATATGCTTGACAGCCGGCGGGAAAAGAGCAAAAATAGGCTTCCATTCTCGGCAATCCCCTGCCGAGCACCGCACATGACGAACGGCAGTCTATTACCGAAAAATAAGATATCCGCGGGCGTGGCCAGCCTGGATACCCTCATCGACGGATTCTCCATCGGCGACAACGTGGTCTGGGAGGTCGAGGCAGGCACGGCGTACGGCGCCTTCATCAGGAACTTTATCTCCCGTTCATTCCAGGAAAGCCAGAAGGTCATCTATGTCAGTTTCAACCGCTCCCCCCAGAGCGTGCTGAACGACCTCCAGGCGATCCGGTCCGCGGAGCACTTCACGCTCATCGACTGCTTTACGTCGGGCAAGGGGAAGAACGACAACACCTTCCTCAAGTTCTACGACAGCCCGGACCCCGGCGTGGTCCGGATCGAGGCGCCCCGCGACATCGACGCTTTCACGGCAACGCTCAATGCCATCGAGGACCGCTTGCCGCCCGGCGCGCGCTATGTGTTCGACAGCCTGACGGGCATGCAGGACCTCTGGGGGGACGAGAACGCCACGCACCGATTCTTCACCTACATGTGCCCCCGGCTGTACGACCTGGGGACCGTGGCCTACTGGATCCTGGAAAAAGAGGCACACAGCCCCCGCTTCAAGGCGAATCTCCGGCACATCACGCAGGTCGTCTTCGACCTGTCGAAGCGGAAGAACAGCCTCTACCTGAAGGCGCTCAAACTGGAAGGCAGACACGACCGGGAGGTCTTCAAGCCCCACCAGTACGACGTCCAGGCAGATTCGCTCACGATAACTTCTCACCGGAAGGAGACGGTCACCGACATCGGCGCGAAGTTGAAGGAGGAGCGGGTCCGCACCGGGATGAGCCAGAAGGAACTGGCAGACAAGGTGAACCTCACGCCCAGCTTCCTTTCCCAGCTCGAGAACAACCAGGTCAGCCCGTCGCTCAGCACCTATCTTCAGCTCTGCCGGGCCCTGAGCATCGATCCGGGCCTTCTGCTCGATGCCGGTCCCCAGCGGACAGAGGCGCCCTGGCTGGTGCGAAAACAGGAAATATTCTCCCGCGTGCCCCTGCGCGAGGACTATGCAAAGGTCTACGAAGCGGCTACGGGAAAAAAAGTTTCAGCGCGGATCGTGGTGCTGCCTCCGGGTGTTGCCATGAACCGGCATTTCTTTTATCACAAGGACGAGGAACTCGTGTTCGTTCTGGAGGGCGATATTTCCGTGATGATCGAGGGGAGAGAAGAACACCTCAGCGCGGGCGATATGATTCATCTGCAGGAATCCTTTCCTTCACACTGGAAGAACGAAGGGGGTGATGAAGCGAAGCTGCTGATCGTTTGGTAATTGGAACAGCGTATTAAACGTAGTGCTTCGTATGGGAAATTTCGTTATTGCCAGGAAGGGCATTTTTTTTGCCTTTTCAGTACAGTGTCACTTAATTTGAATAGTAAAAGTTAAGCATTGCTAATAAGTATCCATTAACCTCTGCGCTGCTGAATGCAGCCAAACCATTAAAAAAGGAGATAAAGATGAATCTGCAGACGCCTAATGCAAATGAAGCGACAAGAACTGCCAATCGATCGAGAAACGTTTCGCCCATGAGCGGGCTTTGCACCCGCTGCGTGGATGGATGCAAGGGGAGTTGCGAGGTTTTCAAGGCAACCTATCGCGGAAGGGAACTGCTCTATCCCGGACCGTTCGGCCATGTCACCGCAGGCGGCGACAAGAACTATCCCGTCGATTATTCCCACCTTAACATCCACGGATATGCCCTGGGCGCCAAGGGCCTTCCGTCGGGACAGAAAGGCGATCCGGATACTGCCCGGTTCCCGAATGTGAACACCGAGACGAGCTACGGCTGGGACAGAAAGGTCAAGATGAAGGTTCCGATCTTTACGGGCGCGCTGGGGTCCACTGAGATCGCCCGGAAGAACTGGGAGCACTTTGCGGTAGGCGCTGCAATATCGGGCGTCACGATCGTCTGCGGCGAGAACGTATGCGGCATCGATCCCCAGCTCGAACTGAACGGCAGCAAGATGGTCACCAAGGCTCCTGATATGGACCGCAGGATCGAGATCTACAGACGGTATCACCAGGGATTCGGCGAGATCCTGGTCCAGATGAACGTCGAGGACACCCGCTTGGGTGTCGCGGAGTACATCATTGATAAGCACAAGCTCGAGACCATCGAACTCAAGTGGGGCCAGGGCGCTAAGTGCATCGGCGGAGAGATCAAGGTGAACAGCCTGGAGCGCGCCCTTGAGCTGCAGAAACGGGGCTATATCGTCACGCCGGACCCGTCCGATTCCGTTGTGCAGGCCGCCTTCAAAGAAACGGCCATCAAGGAGTTCGAGCGCCACAGCCGTCTCGGGTTCATCGGTGAGCAGGAGTTCTACGCAGAGGTGGAGAGGCTTCGGAAGCTCGGTTTCAAGCGCATCACCCTCAAGACCGGCGCCTACGGCCTGCGCGAGCTGGCCATGGCGATCAAGTGGAGCTCCAAGGCCAAGATCGACCTCTTGACGATTGACGGCGCTCCGGGCGGCACGGGCATGAGCCCCTGGCGCATGATGGAGGAATGGGGCATGCCCTCCCTCTATCTCCATGCCGCGGCCTATGAATTCGCGAAGAAACTGGCCGACAAGGGAGAGCGCGTTCCCGACATCGCTTTTGCCGGCGGCTTCAGCAGCGAGGATGGCGTGTTCAAGGCACTGGCCATGGGAGCGCCCTTTGTAAAAGCGATCTGCATGGGCCGCGCCCTGATGATCCCGGGCATGGTCGGCAAGAACATTGCCCAGTGGATGAAGGACAGTGATCTCCCGAAATCGGTGAGCGAGTACGGCTCCACGGTCGAAGAGATCTTCGTGAACTACGAGGACGTGAAAAAGCTGGTCGGCGAGAAAGAGATCAAGAATATCCCCCTGGGAGCGGTCGGCATTTACAGCTATTCCAACAAGATCAAGGTCGGGCTGCAGCAGTTCATGGCAGGCGCCCGCTGCTTCAATATCGATTCGATCACCCGGAACGAGCTGATGTCCTTGACCGACGAATGCGCAAAGGTCACGGGCATTCCGTACCTGATGGATTCCTATCGTGAAGAGGCGATGAAGATCCTGAACTCGTAGCCTGGAACAGCCGAAAGCATTTTAGCCACAGAGATCACCGAGGACACAGAGGGAAACGAAAGCGTGAATATGACCAGTTTCCAGTTTTCTCTGTGCCCTCTGTGTACTCTGTGGCAAATTTCTTCCAGATTTTAGTGGAACCTGATTTTTAACTGAATAACCCAGGGGGGCACGATTATGGGACAAGGACAGGCGAATGCAAGTTCGGCAACGGGAACACGGAACAGAGTACCGGACATAGCGCCCCAGTCGGGGATCTGTGCAGTATGTCTTGACGGCTGCACAGGATCGTGCGAGGTCGGGAGGTCGTCCTACCGCGGCAGAGAGGTGCTCTATCCTATCCGGCGCCCTTCGGCAAGGTCACGGCCGGGGCGACCAAGCAGTACCCGGTCGACTATTCTCATCTGAACATCCAGGGAACCTGCGTGGGTGCGGTCGGCATGGATGCCGATTCCGACAAGGCGATCTTTCCCGCGGTTTCCACGGAAACGAAACTGGGACAGAGGCATAAGGTGAAATTGTCGCTTCCGGTCTTCACGGGCGCCCTCGGGTCCACGGACATAGCCAAGGACAACTGGGAAGGGCTGGCGATCGGCGCGGCCATCTCCGGCATCATGGTCGTCATCGGCGAGAACGTGGTGGGCATGGATCCTCAGGCCGAGATCAGGGACGGTATGGTCGTCAGCTCGCCCGAACTGGAGCGGAGGGTCAAGTGCTTCAAGGAATGGTACAACGGGTATGGCGAGATCATCCTGCAGCAGAACGTGGAGGATACACGCCTTCGCTCGGCTGAATACGCCATTGAAAAGCTCGGAGTGAACTGCATCGAGCTCAAGTGGGGACAGGGCGCAAAGAATATCGGCGGCGAGGTGAAGCTCAGGACCATGGAACGGGCCGATGAACTCAAGAAGCGCGGCTATATCGTCGTCCCCGATCCTGAGGATCCGACGGTGCGCAAGGCATTCGAGGAGGAGGAGTTCAGGGAATTCGAGCGCCATTCCCGGCTCGGCATGGTCGAGCAGGAGGGGTTTGCAAAGGCAGTCAGACGCTACCGGAGCGCGGGAGCGAAGTTCGTATCCCTCAAGACGGGAGCTTACCGCGTGTCCGATCTGGCGCGGGCACTCCGGTTCTGTTCCGATGCCGAGGTCGATCTTTTGACCATTGACGGCGCCGGAGGCGGCACGGGCATGAGCCCCTGGCGCATGATGAACGAGTGGGGCATCCCGACGATATACCTCCAATCCCTGGCTTACCAGTTCGCATCCCAGCTCAAGGCAAAAGGCAAATACGTGCCTGATATGGCGATCGCCGGCGGCTTCTCGCTGGAAGACCACATCTTCAAGGCGCTGGCTTTGGGCGCGCCGTACTTCAAGGCTGTCTGCATGGGCAGGGCGCTCATGATCCCCGCCTTTGTGGGCAAGAACATCAAGAAGTGGGTCGATGAGGACAAACTGCCCACGGAGATCAAGAAGTACGGAGACGTGCCGGAGCGAGTGTTCATCACGACCGAGACGCTCAAGGCGAAGTACGGGAAGGATTTCGCCCGGATCCCCTGGGGCGCCGTGGCCATGTACACTTTTGCCGACCGCTTGAAACTGGGCTTGCAGCAGCTCATGGCCGGCGCGCGGAAGTTTTCGCTCCAGTACATCGACCGGAGCGACGTGGTCTCCCTGACGAAGGAAGCCGCGGAGGTGACGGGCATTCCCTATGTCATGGAGTCGGATATGAAGGAGGCGGAGCGGATCCTGCTGGGGTAGCAGGAGAAAAAAGAACCGACATCTTTCAAACGGGGAAAAATTTCGCGCAAACCAGGCGCAAAGAAAACCTTTACGTCTCACGGTACGTCAAGAAGCCATGCCTTTTCTCAGCTTCGTTACCTTGTTTGAGTAAAAGATAGCAGGTGTCGCTTTCAGGCGAGTCAAGAACGGCAGGAATACCGTCTTTCTTTGCGTCTTTGCGCGAGAAGCCTTTTGTTTTTCGGGTTCGCAGTTCCTTTCAGACAGGGCCGGAACGGTTAAATTTAGATTGTCTGACAGGCCCGAATAAAATTTATCCACGGAGCCCATTGATGAGCACGGAACCCATGAACAAGACCCTTCACTCGATCCTCTCCATCCTGGACCGGCACCCGACGGTGGTCGGTTCCCGGGAACTGTCCCGGCAGCTGACCCAGCACGGCGTAGAACTGACGGAGCGGACCGTGCGCTATTACCTGAAGATGCTCGACAAACGGGGCTATACCGAGGTGTTCGGCAAGGAAGGCCGCATGATAACCGCCCGGGGACGGGAGGAGCTGAAACATTCGCTCGTGTCCGACAGGTTGGGGTTTGTGATCAGCAAGATAGAAGCCCTTTCCTACCTGACAACGCTGGACCTGGCGGCCATGGAGGGCGATATCATCCTGAACATCTCCTGGTTCCCGGCTAAAAAGCTGAAAGCCGCGCTCAAGCTGCTGAAGCCCGTGTTTCGCTCTCCCTATGTCATGTGTGACCGGGTCATCCTTGCCCGGGAAGGGGAGGCGATCGGGAATGCCGTGGTCCCGAAGGGCATGGTCGGACTGGGGACCGTATGCAGCGTCACGATCAACGGTATATTCCTGAAAGCGGGCATTCCCATCTCCTCACGTTTCGGAGGGATCGTGCAGACCGAGAGCGGCAAGGCCCGGCGTTTTCTCTCCCTGATCAGCTACGAGGGTTCGTCCCTGGACCCCCTGGAGATCTTCATCAAGAGCAAGATGACGGCGGTGTCGGAGGCTGTGGCGGGAAGGCCCGGAAAGATCCTCGCCAGCTTCCGTGAAATTCCGCTGGTCTGCGCGGACAAGGCGAAGAAGCTTGCCCGCACACTTGAAGAGCGGGGGATCCGCGGCATCCTGCTGATCGGCAGCCCCAACACGCCGCTCCTGGAAGTTCCCGTGGGCATCGACAAGACCGGCATTGTGATCGTGGGAGGCTTGAACCCCGTGGCAGTCCTCGAGGAGAACGGTATTGCGACGGAAAGCAAGGCCATGTCCGCCTTGGTCGATTATTCCCTCCTGGTTCCGTTCTCCGGGGTTCTTGCGTCAGTAAGCTGATCTGATCACGTTCCCCGATGTTCTCGCCGCGTACACTGCGAGAAAACCAGAATCGTAAAAGCTTGTCTCTCGCAAAGGCGCAAAGGGCGCCAAGAAAGGCTTGAAGAGGCAAAAGCTTTAGGCCCCTGTTCTCACACTGAGCCACGAAGACACACGAAGAGGGGCCAAAACTTAAAGTTCTTCGGCTTGCTTCGCACTGCTATTCACTCCGCACTCGTCATTCCGCTCTCCCATTCACTCCGCATTCGCTCCGCCAGGCCCTCCCAAGCCACAAAAAAACAGTATTTCCTCCTCCCTCCCGCCGCCTGAACGGACCAATTTTTGCTTGACACCGGAGCTCGACCGGGTGTATTGTTAACGCACTCGGCAATCGATTGCCGACACCGACAAAGCCCCTTGCGAGGGGCTTTTTTTGACACTGCACAGGGTTCCCCAGACATTGTTTACGAGCGCATTCCACGATCTTCCTCTCACGAAACCGCCCGGAACAGACACCTGACAGGACCGTACAGCAAAAACCGGAATACTTAGCACCAATAACCAAGCGCCAAAATTATCGAATTTATCCAGATGCCGGCACGCTTCCCTGCTGTATCAGCAAGGGACTCGGATTTGGGCATTCTTTTGAGGGCTTGTGATTCGGAATTTGGCAATCATTCAGGAGTTAACCATGTGCCGTTTGAGTGCGATCACGTCGAGCGAGTATATTTCCCCCATGGAGAACATTCACGCGCTCGAGACCATGAAGGAAGGCCACGATGGGTCGGGTCTCGGCCTGATGCTGAAGGACCTGGGCGGCCCCTTTGCCGACTACAAAAGCTATCCGACCCTGTCCGCCATCTGCTCGAACAAAGGCCTGCAGTCCCTGAACGATTACATGAAGGCCCACGGATTCAAGGAGAAGTTCGTTTGGGCCCCGACCATCAAGGACGTTCCCGGGATCGAGCGGCGCGAGCACTACATCGCCAAAGTGTACGACTATCCCGAGTCCTTCCGGGACCGGCCGTTCCGCGAGAAGGAGGACCTGCTGATGCAGACCCGCCTCGCGCTCCGGAACATCGGCGAGCCTGACGGTTCGCTCTTTGTCTTCTCCTTCTATCCCGATGTCCTCACCCTGAAAGAGGTGG
>MHEA01000169.1:25497-25809 GCA_001805085.1 Nitrospirae bacterium GWC2_57_9 | reverse complement strand
CTGCAGGTCGGCGAGTTCTTCGGTCTCGACCGCTCGGACGTGAAGTCCAGGATCGTTCTGGCCCAGGGCCGCCAGAACACGAACTATGCCATCTACCTTTACGCCTGCCATCCTTTCTTCATCCAGGGCTACGCCACAATGACGAACGGCGAGAACACCGCCTTCGTGCCGATCCGGGAATTCCTGCTCGGCCGCGGCAACCCGGGGTATATGGGCTACAACTCCGATTCCGAGGTCTTCACGCACATCATGCATTACACCAACCGGACCCTCGGTTATCCGCTGCGCTATTATAAGGACGTTATCACCCCA
>MHEA01000169.1:25002-25474 GCA_001805085.1 Nitrospirae bacterium GWC2_57_9 | reverse complement strand
GCGCTCCGACGGATCGGCGCTCATGCTGCTCAAGAAATCGCTCCGGCCGCTCTGCATCGACGGCCCGAACTGCGTTATCGGGTTCACGCCCGACGGCACGGTCTTCATGGTGCAGGACGCGAAGAAGCTCCGGCCCGGTGCCGTGGGCGGCAAGCCCGGCAAGTACGCGCTCATGTCCGAGGTGTGCGGCGTGGACAGCGCCGTCCCGGACCGGGACAAATCAACCGATATTTTCCCCATGAAGTACGACATGGTGGTCATCGCGCCCGGTGCGCGGGAGGTTAAGGTATGGAATCAGCTTCACGGTTAGACCAGAATCACCAGCTCTCGCTCAAAGAGCTTCCCTATATCGTAAAGTGGAACGAGGACCGGTGCACGCGCTGCGGCCGCTGCACTGCCGTCTGCCCGGTCAAGGCCATCGAACCGACCATTTACACCCAGCGGGTCGTGACGTCACAGGGCTCGAGCCCGG
>MHEA01000169.1:16520-24993 GCA_001805085.1 Nitrospirae bacterium GWC2_57_9 | reverse complement strand
TCACCCGGAGACTTTCGCAGGTGGTCCGCCAGAGCACGGACATCGAGCGCTATTGCATCGGCTGCGGCACCTGCACGCTCGTCTGCCCCACGGACGCCATTTTCCCGGAATATAATTTCCAGAACAAGTTCAACCACCTCAAGAACAAGGGCGGCATACCCTATATGCGAGGCGGCCGCCGGAACGATCCGGCAGTCTCTACCCTGGACAAGCTCAAGTTTACCCGCATCTCGATGCTGACCGACCCGGCCCTGGACGCGGGAAGGCACGAGTTTCGCGTGCGCACGCTCCTGGGCAGGAACCTTCCTGCGGAGCAGCTCCCGATCAAGGTCGTCGGCGACAGGCTTTCCATGATCGAAGGCTCCTTTGTGCCGCCCGTGCGCGAGATTTTCCCGATCCGGATAGGAAGTATGTCCATCGGCGCTCTCTCTCCGCATATGTGGGAAGGCCTTGCCATGGGAATCGCTTACCTGAACGAGGTGGAAGGCATCCCGGTGGTCATGTGCTCCGGCGAAGGCGGCATGCCGCCTTCCATCCTCAAGTCGCGCTACATCAAATATTTCATTCTCCAGATCGCATCGGGCTATTTCGGCTGGGACGAGATCATCCGTTCGCTTCCGGACATGATCGAGGACCCGGCCGCGATCGAGATCAAGTACGGCCAGGGCGCGAAGCCCGGCGACGGCGGCCTGCTCCAGGCCTACAAAGTGCTCGGCCTGATCGCCAAGATCCGCGGCGTTCCGCAGTTCGTGGACCTCGCCTCGCCCCCGACGCACCAGACCAAGTATTCCATTGAAGAGGCCGTTGCGAAGATGATCCAGTCCATGTCAATGGCCTGGGGTTTCCGCGTGCCGGTCTATCCGAAGATTTCCGGCACCAAGACGGCCCGGGCAGTGCTCAATAACCTGGCCCGCAACCCCTTTGCAGCGGCACTCTGCATCGACGGCGAGGACGGCGGCACGGGTGCAGCCTACAATGTCTCGATGGATAAGATGGGCCATCCTATCGCCTCCAATATCCGGGACTGCTATCTCGATCTTGTGAAGCAGGGCAAACAGAACGAGCTTCCGCTGATCGCGGCAGGCGGCGTGGGCAAGGGCGGCAACCTGGCAGCCAACGCTGCTGCGCTGATCATGCTCGGCGCTTCCGCTGTGGACATCGGCAAGTACATCATGCAGGCGTCTGCCGGCTGCTTCGGGGACGAGTACAACCGCTGCAACGTCTGCAACCTGGGCAAATGCCCGCGCGGCATCACGACGCAGGACCCGAAACTCTACCGCAGGCTCGATCCCGACAAGGTCGCGGAACGCGTGGTGGACGTGTTCAAGGCGGCCGACGTGGAGCTCAAGAAGATCTTCGCGCCCCTGGGCAGGAGCACCGAACTGCCCATCGGCATGTCCGACGCACTTGGAGTTGCGGACAAGGAGATCGCGGAGCGACTGCAGATCAGCTACGTCTGCTGAGGCAAAAGCCTTTTTGCCGCGAATTGACGCGAATTACCGCGAATGGTTCATGGGCAAAAAGCGGAAGATGTTTTTTTTCTGTTTTTTAATTCGCGAACATTCGCGTTCATTCGTGGCTAATAAAATCATTTGAGGAAACAATGATTATTCAGGGCAAGGTAAACGGAAAACGGGTCTCGTCAAAAGACCTCGAAGAACAGATCCAGAAGGCCGTCCGCGACGGGGCCAAGGAGCTCGTGGTCAAGGCCGACGGCCAGCATGGCATCGGCGGACGGATCTGGCCGAAGTTCGGCAAGGTCAAGGTCACCATTGAAGGCGCCTGCGGTCAGCGTGTGGGCAGCATGGGCATGGACGGGACCGAAGTCGTGATCAAAGGAAGCTCGTCCGATGACGCCGGCTGGCTCAACTGCGGCTCGACCATCACGGTGCTTGGCGACGTAACGAACGGCGCGCATAACGCAGCGGCCCAGGGCAAGCTCTATGTGCAGGGCGGCGGCGGCGCACGGTGCGACACCATGACCAAAAAGAACCCCCGCTTCCCTGACCTGGAATCGTGGTATTTCCGGGGAGTGGGCGATTCCTTTGCCGAGTTCAAGGCAGGCGGCATTGCCGTGGTCTGCGGCGTGAACCCCCGCGATCCCGAGAATATCCTGGGCTACCGCCCCTGCGTGGGCATGGTGGGCGGCACGATCTATTTCCGGGGACCGATCAAGGAATACAGCAAGGCTGATGTGCAGCTCGTGGAGCTGACTCCCCAGGACTGGGAATGGCTCACCACGAATATGAAGCTCTACCTCACGGCCATCGAGCGCATGTCCCATTACGAAGAACTGACAAAGGACATCAAGGCCTGGAAGAAACTGATTGCGTTCACGCCTGCCGAAAAGGCAAAGGCCAAAGGCAAGCTCAAGATGGGCCTGGCCGAGTTCCGAAAGAACGTATGGGAGAAGGAAGTGGGGCTGGGCGGCATGTTCGGCGCCTATCTTACGCACGACCGGTCCGTGCTTCCTTATATCACGAGCGGCGAGGAACGGCGCATCAAACCGGTCTGGAAGAACGACAAATATCTGCCTCCCTGCGCCTATGCCTGCCCGTCGCGCATTCCTTCCCACAAGCGCGCGACCCTGCTCCGGCAGGGAAGGACCGCTGAAGCCCTTTCCCTCGTGCTCCAGTACAGCCCGCTCCCGGCAACAGTCTGCGGCACGGTCTGCCCGAACCTCTGCATGACCGACTGTACGCGCGGCAGGGTGGACGAACCGCTCAATATCAAGGAATACGGGTCGGCTGCATTGAACCTGAAGGCCCCGAAGAAGGCAAAGGCGACGGGTCATAAAGTTGCCGTGATCGGCGGCGGTCCTGGTGGACTTTCCGCTGCCTGGCAACTCGGTCTCAAAGGCCATACGGTCGATCTGTACGAAGCGTCGAGTAAGATCGGCGGCAAGCTCGAGATGTGCATCCCCCGGGAGCGTCTGCCCAAGAAGATCCTGGATAAGGAACTGGCACGATTCGCCGAGATCGGCGTCAAGGCCCAGGTGAAGTCGCCCGTGGACAAGAAGAAGTTCGAGGCCATCTACAAGGACCATGACGTGGTGGTCATTGCGGTCGGCGCCCAGGAGGGACGGGTCATCCCGTTCCCCGGACATGAGGATGTGGTCAAGGGCATCGACTTCCTGAAGGAGATCAACTTCGGAAAACCGAAGGATCTCGCCGGCAAGAATGTGGTCGTGATCGGCGCCGGCAATGTGGGCATGGACATCGCGTGCCAGGCCTGGGACCACGGCGCCAAGAACGTCACCTGCGTGGATATCCAGAAACCGGCTGCCTTTGGGAAGGAAATGGAGCTTGCAGCATCAAAAGGCACAAAGCTGCTGTTCCCCAGGGTTACCGAGAAGTTCGATGCAAAAGCAAAGAAGATCCTTTTTAAGGACGGCTCTTCCCTTGATGCGGACATGGTAATCATCTCCATCGGCGACAAACCGGTGCTCGATTTCCTGCCTGCGTCGATCAACACTGACCGCGGTTACATCACGGTGAACGACCTGGGCCAGACCTCGGACGTGAAGGTCTTCGCCATCGGCGACGCGACCAAACCGGGCCTCGTGACGCATGCCATCGGCCAGGGCAAGGTCGCGGCGGACAAGATTCATACGCTGCTCATGAACACCGATTACGTTCCTGAAGAGCGGCGCATGATCCCCTACGAGAAGATCAAGACGCAGTACTACGAGGCCTGCCGCACGGACGTCAAGTTCACGCCGCGTAAAGAGGCTGACCGCTGCATGTCCTGCGGTTCCTGCCGTGACTGCGGCATGTGCGTCGAGACCTGCTATTACGGCGCCATCACCCGCAAAAAGCTTGCGAACAAGTCCTACGAGTACCTGGTGGATGAATCGAAGTGCATCGGCTGCGGTTTCTGCGCCGGCATCTGCCCCTGCGGCGTGTGGGAGATGGTGGACAACGTGTAGTTGCCGTACCCCTTACCCGGTTAGCGGCGGGGAGATCGGTCTTGACAAAAAGCTCTTTACCGGAAAACGCTCGGTAAAGGGCTTTTTGCTTGTACTCGCCGGATCTTTTTTCTTTTCGGGAGAAGAACCATTGTCCTCCGTACTTTGACTTGTTTCGTTCGCCTGCGCCGCAGTAAGGGATGCAAAATCACGCAGCGACAATCATTAATACGCGAAACGCTAAAACCGAACCGGCCATCATTCTTCTGAAACTTTCCCTGTCAGTTCCTCCTTAAAAGATTTGACGCATACAGCATTGACAATGCAACCCCTTCTATGATCTAATTAATAAGTATTATAATTGTTGGCCTTTTTTTCAGGGAAGGACCATCCATGAAGCTAAATGTGCTGGTGTTCGCAGGTCTGACCGTATTTGTCGTGGGAGCATGTGCGGATTCATCCTCGAAAAAGCAGTCCGATTCTTTGCCCCGTGCCGGTCAACCGGCGCAAAAAGACAGGGTGCGCGAAAAAGCCGATTTCCCCCGGTCGGAACCGGCATCAAAGGCCGAAAACCGAACTGACCGCAAATCACACGTCGCAAATCGTATCCTCGTTCGCTTTCAAGAAAAAACTTCGAACGCTGCTATTGACAAGGCACATGTGGCCACCCAATCAAAAGTCCTTAAGAAATTTCACGCGGTAAAAAATCTGCATCTGGTCAAACCGAAAATGGGCATGTCTCTTGACGAGACACTGCAAGCCTATCGAAAGAATCCTAATGTCCTGTACGCCGAGCCGGATTATGCAGTGCAGGCATATGGAACTCCGAACGATGCCTCATTTCCGGAACAATGGGGGCTTCAGAACACAGGGCAGGACATGGGACAGGGACCGGGTACGCCGGGCGCCGATATGCATGCAGTTCAGGCATGGGAGATCACCACGGGCAGCAACGATGTGGTGGTGGCGGTCATCGACACCGGCATCGACTACGACCACCCTGATCTGGCGGCTAACATGTGGCGTAATACTGTTGACTGCAACCATAATGGGGTGGATGACGACGGGAACGGTTATGTGGATGACTGCGAGGGCATCGATACATTCAATTTCGATAACGATCCCGTGGATGATAACGATCACGGCACGCATGTGGCGGGCATTATCGGCGCGGTGGGAAACAACTCCCAGGGAGTGGCTGGTCTCAATTGGTCGGTCAAGATACTGCCCTGCAAATTCATGGATGCAGGGGGCGCGGGTTATCTGTCGGGGGCCATAGACTGCCTCGAATACGTGCAGGACAGGAAAGTGCAAGGGGAGAATATCATTGCGACTAATAACAGCTGGGGCGGATTCCTCTTTTCCCAATCGCTTTACGATGCCATCGAGTCGCAGGGAAAACAGGGCATCCTGTTTATTGCAGCAGCAGGGAACGCGCTGCGTGAGATCGACTGGTTCGCGGAGTTTCCTGCAAGCTATCAGCTGCCGAACGTGATAACCGTGGCAGCTACAAACTGGTATGACAACTTGTCGTATTATTCGAATGAGGGACGGCATAGCGTGCATGTAGCTGCGCCGGGCAGCGGTATTTTGAGCACAACGATTGGCAACACCTACCAGGTTTTCAGCGGTACATCCATGGCGGCACCTCAGGTGACCGGGCTGGCGGCTCTGCTGAAGGCCCAGGACCCGGCGCGCGGCGCAACTGCCATCCGGAACCTTATCCTCTCGACCGGTGACGTTTTACCGCCTCTTCGGAACACGGTCACCGGGAAGCGTATCAATGCATACAACGCTTTGACCTGTTCCGACGCGGTCACGCAGTCCCGGCTTTCCCCGGCGGGCAGGGCGATCAACGGCTATATCGGGACCCCGATTCAACTCTCGGTTCTCAATATCAACTGCGCTGCGCCGAACGGCGAGGTGTCTGTTGCCGTAAGTCCCGGCGGATCGGCGGTGACGCTCCTGGATGATGGGCTGGGTGCGGACAAGATCGCAGGCGATGGCGTCTATTCCGGACAATGGACTCCTTCTGCCGCCGGAACCTACAGCCTCGCGTTTCCGGGAAGCGACGAAGTCGACGTGATTGTTCAGAACGGTCTGGGAGCCGCGCTGTTCAGCATGCAGACCTCTTCCCAGCCGGGATATACCTCGCCGCAGGCTGTGGCCATCGGGGATGTCAACGGAGACGGCCGAAACGATGTGGTCGATGTAACAGGCTACTATGTGGATCCTGCACACGACTACCGGATGCATGTCTGGTATCAGGATGCAACCGGAACGCTCGGTGCGCCGGTCGTCTATTCAACGGGACATCAGCCCCAGCCCTATTATCATCCATCGCTGACAACGGTCGGTATCGGCGATGTGAACGACGACGGCAGAAACGATGTCGTGGTCGGCAGTTTTGGCGGCACCTTTTATTCAGACGATAATTTCATCGGCGTTTTTCTTCAGAGCCCGGACCACACGCTGGTTCCCATGACCGAATACCTGACGGACTTTTCCTACATCGTCAGGATCGCTGATATGAACGGCGATGGCTTCTCCGATATCGTCGGCATGGGTGTCGAAGATACTGTGGATACCGCGACGATAAGCGTGCTGCTTCAGAACCAGGCCGGAGGATTCGAGCCGCTGGCGACACAGGCCATTCCCCTGGCCTGCGGGACGGGATCGAGGAATCTGGAGACAGGCGACCTGAACGGAGACGGATTGAACGATATCATCACCCTCGGAGGAACGGGCATCAACATCGTATATCAGGGACCGACGGGAGTATTTGAGACGCCAGCCTGCGCAGGAACGCGCATGGAAGTCGTGCGGGATATAGCCATCGATGACATCAGCAATGACGGAAGGCAGGACCTCGTGGCCGCTTACGGCGGCAACTCGTATCTGAACGATCCTTATCTTGCTGTCTTTCTGCAACATGAGACCGGTGCATTGACCGCCCCGGAACTGTTCCCCGCGTATGATGTACCTTCGAACATAAAAATTGCGGATGTGGATGGGGACGGCAGGAAGGATTTGCTGGTCGCTCATCACGGGTTCAATACGTTGAGCGTCTATCTCCAGTCTGCAAACGTATCTTTTTACCCGTTCATCCTCTATCCCATGCAGTCCCAGAACGCTAATCCTCAAGCTCTGGACAGCGGCGATATCAATGGTGATGGAAAAACCGATGTTGTTTTCGCCGATGTGCTGGGCGATCTTGTGTTTCTCTTCAATGGGGGACCCTCCCCGGGCAACGGTGAGCTTCGGGTTTATCTGAACTCCGGATGGGACATGAATCCCGACCTCGGTGGAGCCATTACGAGCGAGCCGCCGGGAATTGAATGCGGATCCCAATGCACGGCGAATTTTCCGGTTGATTCCTATGTTACTCTTAAGGCAAATCCCATGCCCGGTCTCGTCTTCGACGGGTGGAACTGCGGCCAGGGGGGGTGCCGTTTCAACAGGGACGGCACCTGCACGGTCAATATGAGCTATGCTGAATCGGTTTGGGCTCATTACACCCCGACAAGCACCACCCTAACAATACGCAAATCGGGAACCGGGTCCGGTAAGGTTATGAGTGATCCCTGGGGGATCAATTGCGGCGTGGATTGCACGGAAAATTACGTCGGGTACAACGAACGGCCGGCGGTCATAACAGTATCAGCCGTTGCGGACTCCGGATCTGTTTTTGTCAAATGGACCGACGACAACGGCAACGAAAGCTACACGTCTCAGGGGAAGACTAACGCCTATAACGACGTGACCTGGACCGTGTTGTTCGGTAAAAAAGCAACGATAACGGCGGCTAAGACCGGATCGGGATCGGGTTCAGTCACCAGCAACCTCCCCGGGATCGATTGCGGTTCTGCCTGCAGTTCCGTATATGGAGACGGGACGAAACTTATCCTGTACGCTCAGGAGAATGAAGGATCGACATTTGCCGGTTGGAGCGGCGCATGCAGCGGAGCGGGCGCGTGTGAGTTTACGGTGAACGGGAGCGCCGCGGTCAGCGCCCGGTTTGACAACACCAACAATCCCGGACGAGGATCGCCCCCGGGCGGTGGCGGGCGTAATGGCGGATGTTTTATTGCAACCGCGGCATACGGCAGTTATATGGCTGATGAGGTGATGGTGCTGAGAGAATTCAGGGACAGGGTGCTTCTATCGAACAGGCTCGGAAGGGCTTTCGTGCAGCATTATTACCGGTCCTCACCGCCGATTGCGGCATATATCGCGGATCACGAGACTGCCCGGTTCGTTGCCCGCACGGCTCTGACCCCCGTTGTCTACGGCGTAAAGTATCCGCGGCTGTGCGGTCTGTCCTTGCTGCTGGCGGTGTTGATGTCGACGGCTGTCAGAAAGAGACAAGACTGATGGGTTTGCAGAGCGTTCACGCACGAATTTTCCTGAAGATGTCAACACGGATTGAAGCAGAGCAAGGCTGCTTGACAAGCCCTGATGCCGAGTATATAGTGAACCGCACGAAGACTCGGGGGCGGGGGGATATCCATGCCGGACCATATCAAGATCGTCTATGAGTTCAAGCTGGGCACGGGGTCCGAGAAA
>MHEA01000169.1:13351-16469 GCA_001805085.1 Nitrospirae bacterium GWC2_57_9 | reverse complement strand
AAGGAAACGCCACCGGCCTGGACGCGCCTTGATTTTGAACAGTGCTCGAATTGCCCGCTTAACACCACGCTCACGAAATATTGCCCGGTCGCGGTAAACCTGTCCGGGATCGCCCGGGAGTTCAGGGAAGTGACCGGCTCCGACAAGGCTACGGTGACCGTGGCCGTGAAGGAGCGCGCCTATTTCAAATCCGGGTCCCTCCAGGAGGGGCTGAGCCCGCTGCTCGGCATCATCATGACCACGAGCGGCTGCCCGATCATGGAACCGCTCAAGCCGATGGTCCGGTACCATCTGCCCTTTGCCGGCCTGGACGAGACGGTATTCCGGACGATCTCCATGTATCTCATGGCGCAGTTCATCAGGAGCCAATCCGGCAAGAAGCCGGAATGGACGCTCGAGGGACTCTTTCGCATCTACGGCGAGGTCAAGAAACTGAACAAGGACTTCGGGCTCCGGATGAGAGCGGCCGCGCGGAGCGATGCGAACATCCATGCACTCGTGAAACTGAACGTTTTCGCGGTCATGGTGCCCCTTGAGGCGGAAAAGCTGCTGAAGGAGATCACGCCTTCTTTTTCATCCTATCTGAAGTAACCTGCAGCACTGTTGAGGGAGTTTAATTTCTGAATCGAGGCCGACCATGGCGGAATTCTTTGTGAACCTGAAGATCAAATTAGTTCTGTTCGCTTCCTGCGGTTTCATCGTGTTGCTGTTGTTCAGCTATTTCATTTCCGATACGATCGAGACGAGGATCACCGATGCGCAGATGACGAAGGTGGACGGCAGGTTCATGATCGCGACTGAATCCCGCCCCTTTGTTAATTACGATGCCAGATACCGTTTCAAGTTCAATTCCGGCACGCTGCAGAACGAAGCCATCCGGTTAAAAGGAAAGCCGGTCAGGATCCGGAAGTACGGCTGGAGGATGCCGGTTTTTTCGATGTATGAGAACGTGGTGTCGGTCAAAGAAATGAAATAAGTGCATCGGCCCATATGCACCGGACCTATGCCTTGGTAATGGACACTGCGAGCGTCTGTCCCAGCTTCGCATCGAATTCCACGACGACCTTGTCGCCGGGTTTCAGGTCCTGAAGACCCTTGAAATTGGTAAAGATCGTTTTGGAAACAATGAAGAGCATGCCGAGAGTCTTCCCTTCTTTCCCTACCACAATCGTTCCGGCTTTCGGATCCACCTCCTGAACCAGCCCGGGATAGCTGCTTGTTTTTCGTTTTTCTTCGGCTAATCCGGAACCCACAAAGATCGTAAGGCTGGTAAAAATAATAATGAGGACGATGATTAATTTTTCCATAGTGATGGTCTCCTGTCCGGCCGTTATGGTGAATTCCCCGCAGCTTACTGCGGGGTAGCGAGCTAATACCACACCGTGATTCCCTGTCCCGCTTCAGCGGGACTGCAGAGAGCTTCAATAGTACAAGCTTGGGTTATCATTCTGAAAAAGGGGCCGCACCATGCGAGGTGCGGCCCGCTGAGAGAGTTTATGTGGCTATCCTACTTGATCACCAAATGCGGATCGAAGGAGTTCTCGTGACAATTACCGCAAACAGGGCCCATATTGCCCGCTGACGGCATGTTCTGATGGCATTTCGAACAGTTGTTGTTCACGCCGTCGCCCCATGCGGTCGGCTTCGTCTCCATATGCATCGAGTTGTGGCAGGTGATGCAGAGGGCTTTGGCCGCCCTCGTTCTTCCGTGTCCGACGGAGCTCTTGTACTGTACGCCGGTGTTCGTGGCATAGGGCACAGGCTGCACTCTCGGGTCGGCACTGACATGGCAGTCCTGGCAGGTCGGGAACCCGAGCTGGCCGGGAACTTTCATCTGGCCGTTTGCAGCGTCGATCATGGTTCCGTGGCAGGTGACGCAGCCGATGGAATCGTTCGGGAACTTGTCCTTGTGAATGCCCGAGTAGCAGGGCGACGGGTGGCAACGATAGCAGCCCTCTGATGTGGTCTGCTCGGCAACGGGCACCCGGTACCCGTGAGACTGCATCATCAAGGCGCCGAAATCAGCATGGCATGCGGTGCTCCTGCAGGTGCTGTTGCCGGCGCTGCCCGCGTTTGCAAGGGCGTGGGCCGGCGGCGTGGCATGGCAGCCGTCGCACTTCGAGTTCCAGCGGCGGACAACTCCGTCAAAGGTTTTGCCGTCGGCAGTGTACCTGATGATGGAATCGCCGGTAAAGAGCATGTCGGCACGCAGGCTCGTGGGTGAAGCGGTATAGACCTTGTTCGCTGTGTCGGTCATGGTCATTGCGCCGGTCTGGCCGGTGCCCGGGATTGTGAAGGACACACCGGTAGCCGGCGTGATCAGAATACCATTTGCGTCAAAAACCTGGGCCTTGACCGGTGTTGCATCTCCCCAGACATAAACCTTGTAGCCCTGGTTGATCCAGCCTGCCGGGTCGGCACAGTACATCCCTTTCGCCGGACGGCCGACAATCAGGTTGGTCGTCGGCGTCACTTTTCCGCCTGCAGCCAGACCATCGGATACCATGAAGATCGATATAACTGCCACTGCAATCACAGCTACTGCAATTGAGATATGCTTCTTCTTCATACATCCCCCTTTGGTAAAAACCAGTGTTATGATTTTTAATACTGTTGCCGGTGCTGCCTTGCATGAGCTAGCGTTTTTTTTAATTTCCCCCTTTCTTCTGCACGGATTCGGACAAGCACGACCCCTGCAGGAATTGACGTATGGCACAAACCTCGGGATTGACGCTCTCCCTATCCGTGAGCGGTAAGAATTTTCTTAAATGGTCTGGACCTGATTAAAGATGAAAGGTGATCAAGAGCGGGGCGGTGCGCGGGTCTGTCCTGGCAAGGTAACAAGGCTGATGAATATGACGGTATCAGGGCTGATATAAGCGATGAGGTCCGGCTTCTGCGGGGTCGGCAACAAAGGGTCCTGGGTCTCTCCGGCAGCAAGCTGTTGGGCCGATTTGCAGACAGCGCAGGCGGAGCGCGTTTGCAAATCAGAATGGTAATGATAGGAGGTAACGAGCGAAGCAACAAAAACCACTACGGCGACGACAAGAAAAGATATTTGCTTTGCCGTTAATGGAGAGGGAGATGAAGCTTTATTTTGTCCCGACATACCGATCAA
>MHEA01000169.1:9842-13251 GCA_001805085.1 Nitrospirae bacterium GWC2_57_9 | reverse complement strand
TAAGTACTATATTCATAAGAGTATATATGCTCACTCTGTTATAACCCTATTTTATTTGTCTATCTTTTTATAAAACGCCTAGTTTCAATAACTTGTAAATACTGAGTGAACAAATTAAAACATAATATAATATAAAGCTGCAGTTTGGTGCTGCTGGATTTCGCTCTGCCCAAGACAGTGCTTGGTCGCCGTGCTTCCGGGTAAGCGCTCCCGGTCCTGGTCCCACCGGCCAAGAAAAGTGCTTAAAGGGCCGCAGGAATGAGACGAATCGGGCGGGGCAGGCTTCGGCCAAAGATTTATCTTATCAAACGAGAACAGAGAACTGTGAGCTTTGCTGCGAAGGAGGTTCTGATGGTAAGTCCTGTAATCGGGATATCCGTTCTGGTTCCTGACCGCTCATTAAGACCGACCAGCTCCGGGCTGGCGTAAATAAAAATAATAGGAAAAACCATGTAAAATTGACAAGAAGTAAAGTTTGTGCTACATTTTGTAGCAAAAGAGCAGGGCTGGAGATTATAGTTTTTAATAAGGAAGATCTAGGGATGGAGGGGCATATGTTCCAACTGAAGGAGCTCAAGATCAGGCACAAGTTGTGGCTCATAGCTGGAATTGCTGTCGCAGGGCTCGTCGGATATATGCTCGTATCGGCTGTATCTTTGAAGAATACACTAAACAGTGAAAAGCAGCTCAAGACCCGTCATCTCGTAGAAGTGGCCCATACCGTAGTAAATCATTACCATCAAGCAGCCAAAACGGGTGCTTTGCCGGAGCAGGAAGCCAAGGCCCAGGCACTGGCAGCAGTAAAAACGCTGCGCTACGAGGGAGACGATTATTTCTGGGTGAATGATATGAAGCCGAGGATGGTCATGCATCCGTACAAACCTGAATTGAACGGTCAGGACCTGACCGAATACAAAGACCCGACGGGGAAGAGATTATTCGTAGAGTTCGTCGAGGTGGTGAAGAAGCAGGGCGACGGGTTCGTGGATTATCTGTGGCCCAAGCCGGGCATCGATAAACCGGTACCGAAGATATCCTATGTCAAGGGCTTCGAGCCCTGGGGATGGGTCATCGGGAGCGGCATCTATATTGACGACGTTAATGCGGCATTCGCGAACAGGGTGCGGGATTCACTGATAGTCCTCGCAGTGATCATGGCTTTGATCGGCATTCTTGTCTGGAAGGTGGGCAGGAGCATCGTGGCGCCCCTGGGCGCCGAGCCGTCCTTTGTGGCGGACATTGCAAACAAGGTCGCTCAGGGAGATCTGAACATCGAGATCGAAACAGCACCCGGCGATGCCGGCAGCCTGTTGTATTCCATGAAGCAGATGGTGGAACGCCTGAAAAGTGTAATAGCCGATGTGGTGACCGCCGCTGATACGGTTGCGTCCGGCAGCCAGCAGTTATCGTCAGGGTCCAGCCAGATGTCCCAAGGCGCCACCGAACAGGCCTCGTCGGTCGAAGAAGCATCGGCAACCGTCGAGCAGCTTGCAGCAACGATCCGGAGCAATGCGGCGCATGCCGGCGAGACCGAGTCCCTCGCGATGACTTCAGCGTCCGACGCTCAAGAGAGCGGAAAGGCCGTGGCGCAGGCTGTTTCCGCCATGAAGGACATTACGGCAAAGATCAGGGTCGTGGAGGAGATCGCGCGCCAGACCAACCTGCTCGCTTTGAACGCCGCGATCGAAGCTGCCCGCGCCGGCGAGCAGGGCCGCGGTTTTGCCGTGGTGGCTTCGGAGGTCAGGAAACTTGCCGAGAGGAGCCAGTCCGCCGCTGCCGAGATCGGCGCGCTTTCCGTAACGAGCATGGACATCGCCGACCGTGCCGGTATCCAGCTCCTGAAACTCGTACCGGATATCAGGCAGACTGCGGACAAGATCCAGGAGATAAGTGCTGCATCCCGGGAGCAATCGCAGGGCGCAGCGCAGGTCAACACGGCGTTCCAACAGCTGAACCAGGTGGTGCAGCAGAATGCGGCCTCCGCTGAGGAAATGGCGGCAACGGCGGAGGAACTGGCATCCCAGGCTGACCAATTAATGAGCTCCGTCTCGTTCTTCGCGGTGGACCGGAATTTTTCCGCAGCAGGCCGATTGCCCCGTAACGCCCGACCTGCCTTGACGGCAGCGAAAGCCGCCGTCTGAAAACGTGCACCTGAGCAGGACCAGGCGCTGATCTATGGGGAACGCCTGCCCGATATTTCCGGTTACCTTTATCACGAGGCGACAGGATGCGTTGACAGCCTCCGGCGGCGGTGCTATCCTCAAAATAGAGGATAAATCCAGTCTTTGATGCGGCAGATTCCGGGTGCCGCGAGAGGACAAGGAGGTGTCGTATGTCCTATCTGATCGAAACTCCCCATAACGAGGCGGAATGTCTGCGTGCGCTGGATGAACAACTTGCGAAGGGGACGGAGGTATTGAACAATTTCTACTATGGCTGCAAAACGGGAGACCATACCGGCTATGCCATCGTGGATGTGGAAAGCGAGGGTCAGGCTAAGAAGCTCGTGCCCGACTTTCTTCTCGACAAATCGATCATCACTGAGGTTTCCCGATTTACGCCGGAAATGATCCGGTCCTTCCACCAAAAAGCTGCATAGACAAGAAGCCCGACCAGAAAAGGCCTGTCAATCCCATTGACAGGCCTTTCTTGGCCAGAGTTCATTAATTTAAAGAAGTTTCCCTCCGATTGCGGGACGCATTGGCGCTCACGCTGCAAATAAATTTGCCGCTTCTCAATATTATGTGGTAAGCAAAAACAATACTGTTGATGGAGGATAAAACAATAGTTTTAATAGAATAAGTTTTATTGACTATACCATAATTTTTTGATAAGATTTTTATATCCGTCCTGATACTTTAGCTATAAGACATTTCAATGGCCGCTTTCCCAATGCGGCCGGGAGATTCCTGTGGATAGAAAGACGATTATCTCGGCTTTTGTCCTTACTGCCGTTCTCGCCTGCTTAATCCCGGCTTTTTTCTCTTGCGGCTCCGGCCAAGACACCTCATCGCAGTCGGGCGGTACCGGTATGGTGGACCTCTATTTTACCGATGATGCGGCTGATTACAAAGAGGTCCTTCTGACCGTTCACCGGGTGCAGCTCATTAATTCCGGCAATCAGGTGAGCTGCGATCTTCTGGAAGCCCCCGTAGCGCTGGACATCCCCAGACTGGCGGACCTCATGCAATTCGGGAACGCTGCTTCCTGCCCGTCCGGCTCCTATAACCGCATCCATATCGAGCTCGAACAGAGCCTTGAACTGATGGACAAGACCGGCGCATTTTCTGGCTGCCGCTTCACCTCCTATCTCGACAACAGTAACCAGTCCAACATGCTCAATTGCAATTCCGACACCGGTATATGCGCGCTCGATATCAACGGCGCGGTTCGACGAGGCGCTCTGGAA
>MHEA01000169.1:2452-9832 GCA_001805085.1 Nitrospirae bacterium GWC2_57_9 | reverse complement strand
ATTTCGACTTGAAGAGCTTTATCGTGGAGAACTTTGGAGACCCCTCCGCTTGTTCGGTTGCTTTAAAAGTGAGGCCGCTGGAGGATTCCGAGATCATCCAGCGCCGCGACAAGGAGAGTATTTCCGGCGCCATCGTTGGACTCGATACGGCCGCTCGCTCGTGTACGTTGAAAAAAGGCAGCAGACCTTTTGCTATGACCTATGGCGGGATCTCGGAAGCTGCCCAACCCGGCCTGAACGCGCTGCTGCTGACGGCGCAGGAAATGCGCTTTACCGCGCTCGTGCAGGCGGCGGCTCTGGATCTTGAAGCCTATAAGGTCGATGCGACCGCCATATCCGTGACGGTTCGCGGGCTTGTACAGGACCTCGATCACTCGGCCAAAACGTTCGCGCTGCAGTACAAGCCCCCCGACCGTACCATCATGGTCTCCTACGACCCCTCGGCTGTCGAGGGTCCGCTCGCCGATACGGCCAAGGTCGAGGTAGCTCTCTCCGGCTTTGATGAAGTGAGCGGCGTATACCGTGCGGAAAGGGTCGCGCTGCGAAAAACGGGCAGGGAATCCGACAATTGACGCCGTGCCGTTTCTCCGCCACTTCGGATGACGGATGATATCCTGCAGTTCCATTCCCCGGTTGCCGCCGCAGTATCTGCTGATCGCAGCGGAGCTTCCTTGTTACACAAGAAATGCTTCGGCCGGGTGTCAGACGATCCCCTCTATGAAACTGTTGTTCTCTCATCGTACTACAACCCTCACCCTTCTCTGCACGTATCCGCCGCCGGCACGATGCAGTCCTGACGGCACGGGGAGCGGACCGGCTGAAAGCCGGTCACCGGGAGGATATTGTTGATCAACACGCAGTATAGCCGTTTCTTCCGCAGATCGACCCTCCGGATCCTCAGCGCGGCCGGTTTCATGCTCGCGGTCGCCCTCACGGCTGCAGGAGAGGAGGCTCTTCCCGCAACGGACCTCCGCGAGCTCAGCATCGAAGAACTGATGACGATCGAAGTGCAGACCGTCTACAGTACCTCGCGGCATGAGCAAAAAGTGTCGGAAGCGCCGTCATCGGTCACCATCATAACCGCCGAGGATATACGGCATTACGGTTACCGGACGCTGGCCGATATCCTGAAAAGCATCAGGGGTTTTGCCGTCACCTACGACCGCAATTACCATTACCTGGGGACGCGGGGGTTCGGCAGGCCGGGCGACAACAATACCCGCGTGCTTCTGCTGCTGGACGGTCACCGGCTGAACGACAACGTGCACGACGCGGCGTCCCTCGGGACCGAATTCATTCTGGACCTGGATCTCATCGAACGGATCGAGGTCAGCCGCGGACCGAGCTCATCGCTTTATGGCAGCAATGCCTTCTTCGGCGTTATCAATATCATCACCCGGAACGGAGCGGAACTGAAGGGCGCGGAACTCTCCGGAGAGGCAGGAAGCTTCGGGCAGGGGAAAGGCAGGGTGAGCGGCGGCAGGGGCTGGCAGAACGGCGGCGAAACACTCTTCTCAGGCACGGCATACCGACGCAAGGGAGAGAACCACTATTTCCGGGAATACGATCCGGGCAATCCCTTTTTCGATCCCCGGGCCGGCAACGACGGCATTGCCGAAGGCCGCGATTACGACCGCTACCACAGCATCTTTTCTAAAACGTCCCTGTTCGGGTTTACTCTGCAGGGAGCCTGCTCCTCCAGGACCAAAGGCATCCCCACCGCTTCCTACGGAACCGATTTCAACAGCGACAGCAAGACCATGGATCAACGTGCTTATGTTGATATGAGCTCCGTCCGCAGGATAGCGGAAGAGGCAGACCTTTCCCTGCGGATTTTCTACGATTTTGCCGAGAGCCGGGCAGATTACCTTTACAGCGGGATCGTGAACAAGGACCGGAGCCTCGGCGAGTGGGCTGGTGGCGAGGTGCAACTGAGCTCGCTGCTCCTCGATACGCACCGGGTCATCGTGGGTGCGGAATATATCGGCAGCCTGCGGCAGGACCAGGAAAATGCCGATCAGGAACCTGTCGTGCCTTATCTGAACGATGAGCGGAGATCGCGCCGATGGGCCGGTTATATCCAGGACGAATTTGCATGGGGCACAACGTTCAGGTTCAGCGCCGGCGCCAGGTATGACCATGCCTCTCTGGTGAACGGCACGGCCAACCCCCGCATGGCTGCCATCTTCAATCCCGGGGAGGGAAGCACGGTTAAGCTGTTGTACGGCAGCGCTTTCCGTTCGCCCAGCGTACACGAGCTCTATTACCAGGTGCCGTCGGCAAAGCCTCCGCTTGTCGCCAATCCCGGCTTGAAGCCCGAGAAGATCAAGACCTATGAACTCGTCTATGAACAATATCTGGTACAGGGGGTCCGGGCGACCATCGACGGATATTATTACCGTATCGACGATCTCATCGAGCAGACCAGGAATGAGGCGGGGAGTCTCGTGTTCATCAACCTCGAGGCGGCCGAAGCAAGGGGGATCGAGCTTGAGGTCGAGAAAACGCTCTCGAGGGGCGCTACCGGCCGTGCAAGCTATTCGCTCCAGCGGGCGACGAACGTCCGGACCGGCGAGGTGTTGAACAATTCGGCGCGCAATATGGCTAAGCTGAACCTGGCGTTTCCACTCATGAAGGATTTTGTCTTCGGCCTGGAAGAACAGTACACCGGCAGAAGAAAAACCGAAGCCGGCACCTCTATTGGTTCGTTCGCCGTTACCAATGCCACCCTGCTCGGCCGGAACGCCGCAGGCAACCTTGAATTTTCATTGAACTGCTATAACCTGTTCAACAAGCAATACAGCGACCCCGCAGGCGCTGATCTGTCCCCGATTAACGCTGTCGCCCAGGACGGCCGGACATTCCGGATCAAAGGGACCTATGCGTTCTGACGTCACAGGCATACGCGCTTTTTCGCGAACGCATTTCGCGGTGGTGACCGCCGTGATTGCCATCATGCTTACGGCGGCAGTTTCCCTGCCCGCAGCGGAGCAGCGCGTCCGCGGCGAGTACGAAGTAAAAGCAGCACTGCTCTATAATTTCCTGAAATTCGTGGAGTGGCCCCCCTCGAAAGCCGCCGGAGCCGAGATCCGCGTCTGTGTCGTCGGAGATCTGTCCCGGGCCCGTTCCGTGGCCGAGCTCGACAACCAGAGGGTTGCCGGCAGGCGCCTGGCCGTGGAGCGGGCGGATCTGCAGGATGTTCGCGGATGTGACGTCCTGTTCCTGCTCAGAGGCGAGGAACAGCTGCTGCCGAAGATACTTGAAGCGGTCAGGGGAGGCAGCACCCTGACGATCGGAGAGGCGGATGGTCTCGGCAGGAGGGGGGTTATCATCAACTTTCTTATTGTACGGAACCGGGTCCGGTTCGAGATCAACGCAGCAGCAGCCCGGGATGCCGGCATCATGATCAGTTCGAAGCTCATGAAACTGGCGGGCCCCGGAAACGGCTCGACGGCCGGAGGAGACTGAAATGCGCTTGTTCGGTTCCAATACATTGCGACGACGGCTCATCATGATCACCCTGTTTACCACGGGGCTGTCGCTGCTGCTTGCCGGCGTGGCGCTCTTCGTTTCCCAGTTCCTGTCCCTGAGAGACTCTATCGCGAGGGACATCACCATCAAGGCTGACATCACCGGAAATCAGTGTACTGCGGCGCTGGCGTTCAACGTGCGCCAGGACGCGGAGGAGATCCTGGGAGCGCTGCGGGCCGATCCGCATATCGAATACGCAGCTGTTTTCACTGCGGAGGGAGAGCTCTTCGCGGCATACCGGAAAGAAGGGGAGACGGCTCCCGTGGTGAACGAGCTTCCCGGGAGGGGCTATCGGTTCGGCCCGCACCATCTCGACGTGGTGCATCCCATCGTTCTCCAGGGCGAGGAAACGGGTTCCCTTTTCATCCGGTCGGACCTCCGGCAGCTCCGCGCCCTGCAGGTACGGTTCATCGCGGCGGCGGCCTTCGTCCTGCTGGCTTCGCTCCTGGCAGCTTATCTGCTCATATCCCGGCTGCAGAACTGGGTGACCCGGCCGGTGGCCGAACTGGTCCGGCTTACGGAGCGCATTGCCGGGGACCGCGATTTTTCGAGGAGGGCCGAAGTGTCGGGACCTGAAGAGCTGTGCTCCCTTGCCCGCGGATTCAACGACATGCTGCAGACGATCCAGGAGCGGGACCGGGAACTGGCTACTCAGCGGCAGGACCTGGAAAGATCGGTTGCCCGGCTCCGGCAATCGACAGAAGAACTGCAGGAAGCGAACAGAAAACTGGAAGCGCTGGATAAGGTGAAGTCCGACTTTATCTCGGTTGTTTCGCACGAACTACGAACCCCGCTCACGGCCATCAAGGCCTTCATTGAGCTCCTGATGATGAAGCACAGCATGCCGGCTGAGAAGAAGACCAAGCTCCTCAGGACGGTCAATGATGAAAGCGACCGGCTCGGCAGGCTTATCAACGACCTGCTCGATCTGACCAAGATCGAGGCCGGCACCATGAGCTGGCGGATGAAAGAACTGTCCGTGCAGGAGGTCATCCAGGTATCCGTGGACATGCTTCTGCCTTCCGCGCGCAACAAGGGGCTGGGTTTGACCGTTACGGTCGATCCGGCGCTTCCCTCTTTCCAGGGAGATCGTGACCGCCTGGTCCAGGTCGTAACCAACATTCTTTCGAACGCCATCAAGTTCACGGACAAGGGCGGCGAGATCACGGTCACGGCGCACGAGGAGAACGAACCGGTCCGGCAGGTGGTCGTCGCCATCTCCGATACCGGCATAGGCATCCCCGAGGAAGAGCTGGATCTGATCTTCGACAAGTTTCACCGGGCCGGCGACCTGTTGACCGCCAAGGTCGAGGGGACCGGGCTCGGCCTTGCGATTGCGCGCCAGATCGTCGAATATCACGGCGGCAGGATCTGGGCCAGGAGCAGGCATGGCGCCGGGAGCAGTTTCCTGTTCACGATCCCGCTCGTGCGGTGTTGAGGTCCTGCTGATCTGAACGGGTCATTCTGGAGTGAGCGCTGAGCGAGGGAATGCGATTATGACTTGCACCCAGCGCTTACGAGCGCTTGCCGCGAGGATCGCACCCAATGCTTTCGCGTACTTCGCGTCAGGATAGGGGGGTGCAGGGTGTTCCAACCTTGAGAATCGAGATTCCCGGCCGCTTGCTGCAGGGAGCGTCAATCGTGCCAACAGTTCTGCGCGTACTCTGTGAGTTCTGCGAGAAAGCCAGAGTCGGAAAAGTCTTGTCCCGCGCAAACCAGGCGCAAAGGCCGCGGAGAAAAGCTTAAGTCTTTCAGTTTGCTTCGCCCTGCCGTTCATTCCGCATTCCGCACTCCGCATTCAGACTTGCAGCGGGTCCCCGGGCAAACATGACTCCGAAGTCCCCTTTGTTTATTCCCCGACCGTGCCCCTCCGCGTGCCGTCCATTGAAGCCCCTGCATCATAATGAAGGTTGGAATAGGCATCCGCGTGGTTTGCGCTCATTCGGAATTGAGCTCTCTGCTGCAACTGCAGGGGATCTCGATTCTCAAGGTAAAAACACAATCGTATTCGCCCAGCTCTTACTCGAGAATTCACGTTATAATCAAAACAATGGCGAATGATGTTCAATAGCTCTCTTGCGAAAAAAGGCACACAAAACTTCGAGCGTAAGATCGAGGTCCTTTCCGGCCTTCTCCTGAGAATGAGGCAACCGATGAGAATATCGCTTCTTATCCTGATCCTGCTTGCAATCGTCCTGTCCTCTCCTGTTCATGCCCGTGAAGCGCCTTTTGTCCGCTGGTGGAACAGTTACGATGAGCAAATCCAGGTTTACGACGGGCGGCACCCCTACCGGAGCAGAACCGAGATGGATTTCAATTCGCTGCCTGAATACGAGGGCACCATTCTACCGCCCGAAGCGATCGGGGACCGGACGGGAAGGGCACTGGTCCTCTCGGCAAGGCCGGAGAGGACCATCCTGCTGGTCACCCCTCGGAATATCATGCAGGACATGCAGGTGCTGAACGAGGAGTATCGGCAGACCATGAAGAAGTGCGCCGAGGACCGGTCCTGGATCGTGGTGCTGCCCGAGAACAGGTGGACCGAGACGAACCTGAACCCTCATTGCACGATGGCCTACGACGAGGGGCAGATACGGATCGATCTCTACTGGACCCGCCCTGCAGCAAGACCGTTCATCGATATCGTTACCAGTGGACTGACCTGCATTCCCCACCAGTTGTATGAATGGGATAGAACGAGCGGGCAGTACCTGCTGCGGTCAGCAAAATGCACCGGCATGCGTCCGGTGGAAAATTATACCGGGATGGACTGGCTCCTGCTGCAGCAGCGCGTCACGCCGCGCTAAGAGCAGGTCCGCGACACTTAGCAGCAGTGCGGGGAAGCATTCCGGATCTCCGTTCTTCTGGCCCACTCTCTGATGCCGGCTGCTCGTCTGTTCTGTCCCGGGTTGGCGAAATGACCGTCCCTCCTGGGATTTTCACCGGTCCTTAATTGAAAAACAGGTTCCCGGCCTGATTACCCACCGCTTTTTTCGAAAAAATCCTGATCCTCCCTTTCCCTTCCTGTTCGTAAGTCCCTGACTTGTCTTGCCGGTTTTTTCGCCATGTCCTTTTATGTATCCCCCTGTCACATTCTGCGCTTGCCATTGTAATGGCATGATTTCTGCTACTTCTTTCACGACAATTTTTTGACCAAAATCCACAGCAAGGATCAAAACATGAGGAGGAGATTATGAAGACCGCAGGGCGTGCAGTTCTGTTTGCGATCGCAGCCGCCGCAGCTATCATCGTCAGCATGGTTCCAAGCTCATGGGCCGTTCCGTTGAACGAGATGGTGCTCCGGGACGGACAGGGAGTCCCGATCGTTCCGGGCAGCAATACCCCGTACAGCCCGAAACAGACCTGCGGCATTGTCGGTTGTCATATCGATATGGTGAGAAGCTTCGGCATGACAAGCGGCAACATCTACGAAAGCGACGTTGCCTCGGCAACCAAGGACCAGGGACCCGGGACCTCGCCCTATGAAGATCCCTATCCCCGGCACGGCGTGTCCGCCGGCTACCATTTCCAGACAGGCAGGAACGTTCCCTGGGGGGATACGCAGAGGAATTATTACCGTGACCTGGCCTTCACGGGATCACCCGGCATGTTCGGCGGCTCTTGCCCGTCATACAGCCGCAGGCTAGCCAGTCTTACCGAGACCGATCCCGCGAAATTCGATATGAGTTCCTATGATTTTTCACGCGCAGCCTGCGCGGGCTGCCACGCCGGCGGCGGACCGCTGGAGTATGACCGTGAGGGTTACCGTTACGACGGCGTTACCGGGTTATTCCAGGCAGGCCTGAACGGGAACCCCGAATGGGGGGATTACTATACCTACGATATCTC
>MHEA01000169.1:0-2402 GCA_001805085.1 Nitrospirae bacterium GWC2_57_9 | reverse complement strand
CTATACCAGCACCTTGCAGTACAGCCTTGCGGAGCGGAATTTTGCCCTCACGGAAGCGGGAGCTCCCGGACTTGCCGCTTCCCTGGGCCTCGTCGGCGCACCGAGCACCACAGGCTACCTGTCGATAACGCGAAAGGCCGGGGACGGCGTGAACCCCGACATCAGCACGGCCGGCTGGTCCTGGCAGAATGTCAGAGTGGACCACGCGGTCATTACATCGCCGGCCAAGGAGAATTGCGCTCTCTGCCATTATGCGGACAAGGGTTTTGTCTCTCCCGGACCGGCCGGCGCTCCGCTGGGATTTACTTCGTCCCAGAAGATAGTGCCGGCGGGCACGGTCGCGGACGGGGACCTGACCGCAGGCGGCGCGAACACGGCAGACTGGAAACGATCGGTACCGCGTTCGGGTTCGGCTTTTCGGGGCGGCTCGATCAATGATCCCCGGAACCCGGACCTGCACATGGATACGGCCCAGATGACGTGCTCGACCTGCCACTATCTTCTCGGCACGTCCCGTGATTACTTCACCGATTGCCAATACTGCCATTATCAATACTGGGGCTACCCAGAGCCGCCGGTAGTTACCCCGGTCACGCCCACACAGTACCCGGCCCTGACCGACGGAAGCGGCGTGACGATCCAGCCGGGCCTCGGCATTCTCCGCATCGATCACCAGTTCGCCAAAGGCGACAGCGATCTGAAAAATATGGACCAGCTGGACAATACGGCAACCTGCGCCTCGTGCCACATAGACCGGACCCATCCCAATGCAGGCTCGGCGCCCGGGATCGGAGTGCACAACGGGATTCCGCGCCTGCATTTCGACAAGATCAGCTGCAAGGTCTGCCATATCCCGATCCTGAACGGGCCGCTCGACCGGAACCTGAACGACTTCACAGCGGGCCCGTATCAGGGCTCGGACCGTTCCCAGACAACCGAAAATGCCCTATCCGGCATAAACAAGCGCCCGCTCTACCTCTGGAAGGCCACCAACTACGGCACAGGACCGCTCCAGATACAACCCTTCAATATCGTTACTTCTGCGGCGTGGGGAGACGCGCTGTCCCAGAACGGAGTGGAGCCGGATTCGGTGGAACCGGCGCTGGACAGGATCGGCGGACAGGCAGCCGAGCGGCTGCGGGAGCTTTACGGTGACGCTGACAGTGACGGCGTGTACGACTGGACCCTGAACCGTCCCCAGGGAGGGGACACGGCGCTCATCGTGAACCGTTCCACCGAGATCGCGGACTTCATCGGGCAGATGACGGGAATCACCGGTGCTCCGTCGAATCCCGTTCTCAATCTTGCCTTCCGCAAGTATTCGGTCAGCCACAATCTCCGTCCCTTCGGCTCCATCGAGAACCCGGTGCTGGGATCGGACGAGGGCGGCGAATGCGCCATGTGTCATTCGAGCAGCGATCCGGCCAGCCCTTATTACGATCCCCGGTCCGTGGGCTTTTTTGACAGGGCCTATGAATTGTTCAAGCAGCCGATGGACGGCGGGAGCGGACTCGTCCAGACCGTGCTGCCGGCTTCGTCGCCGCTCTCGGGAGACCTGGAGCGCGTTGCAGCCACATTTTCCTATTTCAGGCCGGACGGTTCCGAAGCCGCGGTTAACCTTTCGAGCAGCGCCGGCCAGGCAGCAACGAACTGGCTTGATCAAGGCCAGGTCCTCGGATATGATGCCGCGCGTCTCGCCTCGCTCATGATGCCCCAATCATCGACCTATCCTATTACCGCATCGGCAGGACCGAACGGGAGCATCATGCCCAGCGGCACGGTCTCGGTGAACGCAGGCACGGACCAGACCTTCTCGATCGTTCCCGCCGGCGGTCATCACATCGATGTTGTCCAGGTCGACGGCGTTGACGTGGGACCCGTTTCTTCCTACACATTCACCTTCGTGGTAGCTCCCCATACGATCCAGGCAACCTTTGCGGCCAATCGTTCCCTGACGATTACGGCGAGCGCAGGGCCGAACGGCTCGATCGGTCCGGCCGGGGGCACTTCTGTCCTGGAGGGAGGAAAAGTGACGTACACGATCACGCCGAACGCCGACTACCGGGTGGAAAGCGTGGTCGTTGATGGCGTATCGGTTGGAACCATGACGACCTATACCTTTTTTAACGTGACGGAGAACCACACCATTTCCGTCACATTCACCCCGGACATCTTCATCATTAACTCGGTAGCCTATGGATCGGGGTCGATAGCGCCGGCAGGGGATACGGAAGTGCTCCGCGGAGGCAGCCAGGCCTATACGATCACTCCCAACCCGGGCTATGTCGTTTCCTTCGTTCAGGTGGACGGCGTGAACAAGGGAGCGATCACGACCTATACCTTTACGAACGTGACGGCCGTCCACAGGATCCGTGCATATTTCAAGCTGCCGTGATGCGATC
>MHEA01000168.1 GCA_001805085.1 Nitrospirae bacterium GWC2_57_9 | reverse complement strand
GTGTGTCCGCCAGGCTGGCCTCGTCCCTTCCGCTTCGCCTGGCCATAATCGACCTCGGCGGAGGGCTCAAAAAAGGACTAACGACCTGCGATACCGTTACGCCCGACCATTTTGAGTCTGTTCCTCTTAAAGCAGTCTGGACGGGTTTCTCCCACCCCGGCGTAAACTGGGCGGGCACGATGAGCATTGATACCGAGACGCTGAGCGGGGTCCTTGCAGTCACGGCAACCGCCGAGTTCGGCCCAGCCCCGGGCGGCGAAAGCTATGCCCTCATCTCGAAGGATTACCTGAACCTCAGCATCAGGTTCGCTTATCACTTCGCGACCCTGGACGCATTATGCGGGAGGATCAGCGGACAGAACTATGTTCGCCTGCAATTCTCTGGGGGCGCCGGGAACTACTACGGGCGATCACTACGGGTGCAGTTCATGGGCTCCGTCCTTGAGAGGCTGGGGTTCGAGGTATCGATCAAGGGCGATCTGCTCGAGGCGTTCATTGGCCGCTATGATCAGCGATCACTGGAAGAGAAGCTGAATCTTCTGGGGAGACTTCTGGCATCCAGCAGGCTGCTCGATATGCACCTGTCGGACCAGGATCA
>MHEA01000167.1:51572-54546 GCA_001805085.1 Nitrospirae bacterium GWC2_57_9 | reverse complement strand
ATCTCCAGGGCGGTTCCTGGCAGCGGGAACAGGAAGAGGGCCGTTTTCTGTTGAAGCAGAATGGCTCGCGTTGGGACCGCCGGGTCGCCTCGGAAGTGACCGGCCTGATCGACAAGGTCATCGGGAGATCCTATCGTGACTTCCTGGACACCATAGAAGCATACTCGTACTTTCCCCTGGCCATTGCGAGGGATATCGAATTGTCAGCGGGGTCGATCTGCGTCAGGGTCAGGCCGATCGGGGGAAAGGTCGACCAGGCCGGAGGACTTATCTTCGGAATGAGAAACCGGGACAACTATTTCGTTCTGCGGACGAATGCCCTGGAAGGAAACATTATCTTGTTCGAATACATAAACGGTAAACGCATCGAGCGCTGGAGCATGCGAACGTCGATCGCGACCGGGCAGTGGCACACGCTTTCTGTGCAGATCGCGGGAAACAGGGTGCGAGGATACCTCGATGGTGAACCGGTCGTCGAACATAGTGCAGAATTCGAATTGAAGGGGTTCGTAGGTCTCTGGACCAAGGCCGACTCGGTCGTTTCCTTTGACCGATTGACCATTGAAGATGAAACAGGAAGGAGAACGATCGCGTTTTAGGTCGCTGGCCTTGAATGAAGAAGCTTTTGGGGTTCCGGAACGAGGCAGGGCGCGGAAATTATCGCCATTTCCCCCCTGCTTACCCGCCGCATCCAAATTTTCAGGAGCCCGAACCAGATTGTATCGGCCGAGCGATCTGCAGCCGCAAGCGGAATACCTCTGCAAGGGACCTTGTCCTGCGGTTCTGAGACTGGCGACAAGCCCAATCCGGTTTGCGATCAGAAAGGGGCAAAAAGAGCGGCTGGCGCACCGCATACGGCAGCGTTCACTTAAAGTCTTCCTTCTTCAATCCATATCTCGCCATTTTCTCGTGTAAGTTCTTGATGTTTATGCCGGCATGATGGGAAGCCCGACTCATATTACCCTGATAGAGCGTAAGCAACCGTGAGAAATATTCCTTCTCGAACCTCTCCACGACCTCGGTTTTCATCTTCCGGAAGGGCTGAACATCGTCTCCCAGCCGGTATTCCTGGCCGGCTTTGCCGGAAGGCCCGGAAAAGTCCACATCGACCCGCTGGATGGTGTCTCCCTTCTCCATGATGACGGCACGTTCGATGATATTCTCGAGCTCGCGGACATTACCCGGGAATGAATAGCGCGACAGGACGGAAAAGGCGTGCGGCAGGATCGACTTTATCTCTTTTTGGTTCTTGTCGCAGTATTTCTTTAAGAAATGTGCCGCCAGGAGCGGGATATCCTCGAGACGCTCCCTGAGCGGGGGAAGTTTGATCGGAACGACATTGAGACGATAGAACAGGTCCTCCCGGAACATCCTGTCCTTCATGGCAACCACCAGGTCCTTGTGTGTTGCGGCGATCACGCGGACGTCGACCTTTATCGTCTGATTGCCGCCAACGCGCTCGAACTCCCGTTCCTGCAGCACCCGGAGCAGTTTCATCTGTACTGACATAGACATTTCGCCGATTTCATCGAGAAAGAGCGTGCCACCTTCGGCCATTTCAAATCTGCCGATCCTCTGCCGGATAGCACCCGTAAACGACCCTTTCTCGTGGCCGAACAGCTCACTTTCGAGGAGAGTTTCCGGAAGCGCGGAACAACTGACGACCACGAAAGGCCGCTCCCTGCGGCGGCTGTTATAATGCATGGCACGAGCGATCAGTTCTTTTCCGGTCCCGCTCTCGCCCTGAATAAGCACCGTAGCATCGGTCTCGGCTACCGTTCGGATGATCTGGAATATCTCCTGCATCCGCGGCGCTCTTCCCAGGATGTTGCTGAACTGGTAGCGCTCTTCCACCTCATGGCGAAGGTTTTCGATCTCCCGGGAAAGCCGGCGCCGCTCGACTGCATTTTTGACCTGCAGGCTGAGGTCCTCATACTGGATCGGCTTGGTAAGGAAGCTATAAGCGCCATCCTTCATGGCTTGCACGGCCATCTCGATCGTGCCGTATGCCGTTACGACGATGGCCGGAATTTCGCTCTTCCCGGGGCCGCGAAATTGTTCGCCCTTCAAGCGTTCCAACATCTCGATTCCCGTCAGCCGGGGCATCTGCTGATCTACGATAACGGCATCGTAATCGCGGCTTTCCAGTTTCCTCAACGCCTCGACACCGTCTTCGGCTGTCTCGACCTCATACCCTTCCTTTCTGAGGTTTGCAGACATGACGAGCAGGATGTCCGGTTCATCGTCTACTATTAAAAGGGAGCCTTTCATGATGCTCGGTGGGGGGCAGTGAGCGGGGCGGGTCCGCAATTCCTGGGGATGCCGTCATCTTTTCCAGAACCGTGCCGGGCAATCGGGTGGCTTCTCAGCAAGCGCACGATAACTCTTGTTCCGCCTGATTCCGGCTGCTCCACGCTGATGGTACCGTCGTGGTTCTTCAGCACCCGTTGCACGATGGTAAGGCCCAGACCGGTGCCTTTGATCTTTGTCGTGAAGAACGATTGAAAAATCTTTTTTTTGTCCTTTTCCGCTATCCCGGTGCCGCTGTCCTCGATACGCACCTCTATCCGCTCATCGGTCTCGCCAACGGAAGTTCGAATGCGAATGCTGCCGCCGTCCGGCATTGCTTCTACGGCATTTCTAAAGAGGTTGTGGAATGCCTGCTCCAGTTGGAGTTCATCGGCTTCGATGGTCGGGAGATCGGTCGACAGCTCATGGATGACGACAATATTCTGGTCTCGAAGCTGCTCGCATAAGGGATCCAAAGCCTGGTCAAGCACGGCGTTTACATTCACGTTCGCCACCCGGGTCCGCATCGGCTTTGACACATACAGCAGATCGGATGCCACCTGGTTGACCCGGACCGCCTGACGTTTGATCAAACTCGTGAACTTCTGGAGTGTGTCGTCTCCGGTATATTCAGAGGACAGGAAATGAGCTGCGCCGGTTATCGCGTTCAAAGGATTGCGCACCT
>MHEA01000167.1:23621-51549 GCA_001805085.1 Nitrospirae bacterium GWC2_57_9 | reverse complement strand
GGCAAGCCTTACCCTCTCGGTCACATCTTTGATATACTCCACGACCTGTACCACGCGGTTCCCACGATCCAGCATGGGAAAAGTACTGATTTCGACGTATCGTTCCTGGTCGTCGGCCGACCGCTTCGTGGTCGTCAGCCGCTTCATGACGGAAGCAGGCAGCGCTGTACGAAAAGTCTCTTCTGCAGGACAGCTATCGCATTTGGTCCCGTCGGGCATGCAGCTTTCATAACAGCGGGCTCCCAACTTGATATCCCGGCCGAGCAGAGCGGTCATTGACTTGTTCACGGCGGTGATCCGGAAATAGGCATCCACCACCTGAATCCCGTCGGTTATCCCGTCGAAAACGGCAAGAAGCTTCTTTCGGGCATCCGAGATCTGATCTTCCATCTCCTTTTTCCGGGTGATGTCCTCAAGCATGATGACCAAGCCGTTGCCGACCGACCAGGCAATGCGCCCGAGCGGATAGACACTGTAGCTGATGATCCTTCTCGATCCGTTTTTCTGGATCAGATCGCACTCAAGCTCCAATGCTGCTCCGGCCGCCCAAAGCGCATCGGAAAGCCGCTCCCAAAGAGCAAGGCTCGGATGATCGTGATCGCTTACCGAGCGACCAACCTCCCGAAAGGCTTTGCCGATGACCCTGGATCGGGGCAGCCCAAAAAGCTTCTCTGCTGCTGCGTTGAAGACCCTGATCTTTCCCTCGCCGTCGAGGGATACGATTCCGGTGGTAACGCTGTCGAGAAGGCTACTCATATGCCGAAGTGTATCCAGACCGGTCCGATTTTTCGCAGGTACCGAGCGCATGCAACGACCGGCATTGCGAATGCTGTCCCTGAAACAGCCCAAGAACCGCGAAGCTTTCTTGAATGGACCGGAGCCTTGGCCATTTCTATTGTTGAAGGTGTTTTGCATCCTTGTCGGCCCCTAGTGAGTACTGATAATAAGTATGCATGCCGAGCTTCAGCAGCCCATTCACGATCAGCCGGCATGCCGATTCCGTTACCTTGGGATCGAACTGTCGTCCGGACTCGCGCTCCAGCTCAAGGAGGACTTCATCGCTCGAGATGGTACCCCGGTAGGGCCGTTCCGATACCATGGCATCTATGGTATCCGCCACGTTCAGCACGCGTGCCGGCAGCGTGATGTGCTCCCCGGCAAGTCCTTGAGGATAGCCCTTCCCGTCAAAACGTTCATGATGCTGATAAATAGCGCTGATGATTGTAGGAGAAAAACCAATAGGCTCGAGGATCCTGATGCCGTGAGCAGGATGATCCTTCATGATGTCGAACTCCTCCCGGCTCAACCGCTCCGGCTTGCCGATGATCAATTCACTGATGCCGATCTTCCCGACATCGTGCAGGATGGCAGCGATGTGCATCTCTTCCAGCTGACTTGGGCTCATCCCCAGGTCCCGGGCGATGGCAACGGCATATTTCGCCACGTTCGTGGAGTGCCATCGCGTATAAGGATCTTTTGCCTCTACCGCAGCGACCAGCGCCTGCACCGTTCGGAAATAATTCTCCCGCAGGTCTTCAAAGAGCGCGGCATTTTCCATTGCCGTCACAACCTGGCTGGAGAGGATGAGGACGACCTGAAGGTCACTCGTGCTGAAGGGAACGCCCGACAATTTGCTCACATTGAGCACGCCGAACATTTTGTTCTTTCCAATAAGAGGAACCGACATGGATGACGCCGGCATATTCTCGACGTTGATGGCCTCCATTACTTCAGGATCAGGATGTTTCCCCGCGGAAATGATGAGCGGCTTTTTATATTTCAATACTAGTCCTGATACTCCTTCACCGACCCCGCGCCTCGCTTTTATCGCCATATCCGGCTGCAATCCATGGGAAGCTCGTATCTGCAAATCTCCGCTTGCTTCGTCCACAAGCATAAGCGACACGCGATCCACGGCAAATTCCTGTACCAGCACTTCCGTGATGATCTTGAACAAATGCGCCAGATCGATCTCCGTTACAAGGAGCTTGCTGATCTCAAAAAGAGGGATGAGGGCTTTCAGCCTGATGTTTTCTTTCTGCAGCCTGCTGCGGGTCACTGCTCGCTCGACGGCTCCCAGCAGTTCCTCCTGAGTAAACGGTTTTAACACAAAGCCATCAACACCTCGCATAAGCGATTCGATAGCGGTGTCAAGAGTCCCATGGCCCGTGATAAAAATAGTGACTATGTCCTGATCGAGCTGTTTAACCCGCTCGAACAGTTCAAGGCCATCCATCTCCGGCATTTTAATGTCCGTAATGAGAAGATCCATATCACTACGCGCAAGTTCTTCAAGGGCCGCTGTCCCCTTGGATGCCAGAGTAACCTGGTACCCTTCAGCGGTCAGGATATGGAAGCACAGGTCCCTGATCATGTCCTCATCATCAACAACAAGTATCTTTTCTCCTGCCATGCCAATGCTCCTCAAGTGTCCTTGCTTTTATAGCCCGGTCAAAAGTCACGTTTATGGGATCAAGCAGGCAATACCACCCGGAACGTAGAACCTTCTCCTACCGTGCTTTCCACTTCTATGGTACCGCCATGGTTCTGTACGATCATGTAACTTATAGAGAGACCCAGGCCTGAGCGCTCGCCCTCTACCCGGGTGGTAAAAAACGGGTCGAAGACCTTATCGAGCTGCGATTCCGGGATCCCGATCCCGGTGTCTGAAAACTCAACCGAAACCAGCTCCTTGCCTTCCACGTCCCTGTTCCGTTTGCACTTTATGATCAGCATTCCACCCGTTGGCATGGCAAAGAACGCGTTATTCATGATATTCACAAATACCTGCTTCATCTCATCACTGTCGACAGCCACCGAAGGAATTTCTTCGCTGCATTCGATTTTTACTTTTATATTGGCCAATTTTGCCTGACTCTTTACCAGATTAAGCGTGTCTTGCACGAGAGAGGCGATAGCGGTTTTCTCCAGCCGAGGCGGCTTCCTGCGGGCGAAATCGAGGAGGTTCTTCAGAATTTCTCTTGCACGCAGGGTTTCACGTTCAATGGTTTTTAGCTGCTCTTTTTTTTCTGCCGGTACGTCATCAGACTTTAAAAGCAGACCGGTGTAGCCGAGAACACCGGTGAGAGGATTGTTCACTTCGTAAGCGATGTTGGTCGCGAGCTCTCCGACAGCTGCAAGTTTGGCGCTTTGAACAAGCTGACGTTGCGACTGCTGGAGATTCCGGGTCATTGCATTGAAAGACTCCGCCAGCTCCCAGAACTCGCTTCCTTTGCTGTCCGTCATGTCGATGCGATGTTGAAATTCACCCCGCGAGATCCGCCTGGTCGCATCCAGCAGTCTTTGAAGCCTGCGGTCCAGGGAATGCGCAAGGATCAGGCTGGTCAAAAGCGCCAGGATGAACCCGAGCAGAAGCGTGGCTGAAAGTATTCCGCGCACTTTTCGGATCGTGGCCATCGTTTCCTGTGTCTTCTGCTGGAGACGGACATTGGCAGTAAAAGCCATGCCTTGCGTCATCGTGATAAGCTCCTGCCCCAGATCCTGTGCCCGGCGTTCCAGAACTCCGATAGTGGCCGGATTTGCTGATGCGGTTACCAGACGGCTGATGGCAGTCTTGTAATCCGAGGCCATATCGCGCATACCGATCAACCCCTGCGCCAGTTCCGGTGCATGATGACATCCCAGGCAGGAATCCATCACCCTGTCCATTTCCTGAACATGGGAAACGAGCACATCCACGTCATCGCCGCTCCTGATCTTACTGTGAAAAATATTCGACTGAACCTGCTGAATATGGATAATAAGGTCCTCTCGCTGGATTTCCACCTGATGGAGCAGTATCAGACGGTCCATTCGTTCTGTGGTTTTAGTAATGTAAATAACAGCGATCATGCTGCCCATCAAAAAGATGAACAGGAGCGCTCCGAATCCTATGAGAATTCTTTTCTTCATCGTTCCGGACTATTGATTTTCGTAGTGATACGTCTTCAAATTGATCCCGGCCTCAGCGGTGAGCTTATAGAGGTATTCATAATCGCTGTCTCGCGTTTCGATAAATCCTCGCGCACCGAACCGCTGTAGGGAGTCTTCGCCGTCATCATGCTCGTTCATTTCGAGCAAAGTCTTTTTGAGCAGATTTTTCAGGGAGGGATCAAGTTTCTTTCGTACAGCCAGGCAGTTCTGAGGAACGACGCCGGATGAAGCAAGGATTAGCAATTCCTTCTCGATACGCGGGTTCTCGATCGCCATCAGGTCATAGATCGTGTTCTTCGCAGCTCCGGCCTCTGCTTCTCCGTTCAAAACGGCAAGGATAGAGGCATCGTGGCTGCCGGCAAAAAAACTCTCCCCCAGGAACGCTTGCAGATTTGCGATGTCCTTTTCTCTAAAATATGCAATCGGAAACAAATACCCGGCCGTTGTAGCCCGTTCGACAAAGGCAAACCGCTTCCCTTTGAGTTGCTCGACGTTTCTGATGCCGCTATCCTTCCGTACGAAAAGGTAACCATGGTAGGTGGATGTGCCATCGAGGTTTACCGGCCGCACGAGAGGTTCGACGCCAATCTGGTGACGAGCGAGTGCATACGTAAAGCTTCCGAAAAAAGCGCCGTCCAGCTTGTCGGTCTTAAAATGCTCAATGATATTGCCATATCGGCTCAAGCTGGTAAAATTGACCGTGATTCCGGCTTTGTCGAACAGATACTTTTTAAGCGCCTGATGCCGTTCCCGCTGCCGAAAAACATTCTGTTCCGGGATCAACCCGATCAATATCTCCTGTTGGCCGAAAGTCTTCTCCTGCCGGCTATTCTGCTCCTTTGGCGGCTCGCATCCGGTTATCACACAGGCCATGAAGACCAGAAAAAAAAAGCATGTCCTTTTTCGAAATTTCACGATCGGCCTCTCCCCTGTCCAGATCAATTCGTCTTTGATAAGATCGCCTTCTTGAACAGTGGCAGAAATACCTTGAAACGGGTGCCGCTCCCCGGCTGACTTTCGACCTCGATCCTGCCCCCGTGATTTTGCACGATCCGGTAGCTGATGGAAAGTCCCAAACCGGTCCCATCACCGCTCTCTTTCGTGGAAAAGAAGGGTTCGAATATCTTGGTTATGTTTTGCTCCGCTATTCCAACGCCTGTATCCGAAAATTCTATCATGACCTCGAGGTCGCGGACCGTGGCCAGCCGAATCCTTAGATGGCCGCCCGCCGACATTGCCTGGAGCGCATTATTGATGATATTTATGAAGACCTGCTTCATCTCGTTGGCATCCATGTTGACGATAACAGGGGTTCCGTCATACTCCTCATAAATGCTGATCTCGGTCGACTCGGCAGCGCCCCGTATAAAGGAAGTAGTCTCTCTCAACGGGATCAGTATGTCGCCGGGTTGCATCCATGATGCCTTCTGTCTTGAAAAATCGAGCAGGTTTCGAATGATCTTTCTGACCCTCAGTGTTTCCTGCTCCATCATGCCCAGGATCCTCTTGGGAGACTCCGGAAGATCCAACGTCTTCAACAAATGCGTTGTATAACCGAGTACGCTCGTCAACGGATTGTTCACCTCATGAGCGACATTTGCGGCAAGTTCTCCGATAGCGGCCATCTTCGTCGAATGCACTAATTGTTCCTGAGCGCTTCGGAGTTCGTTCATTTTCCCCATCAGATCGGTATACAACGATGCGTTCTGGAGAGCGGCTCCCGCCAGGTTGGAGAACACGGTAAAAAGGCGAAGATCATGCTTGTCGAATACGCCTCCCCCCTTTTTATTGACCGCCGTCAGCAAGCCGCTCAAGCTATTCGATGACCAAAGTGGAATGGTCATAATCGACTTTACTCCAAGAGCCTTCATAGCAGCATTATCGAGCCGAAAATCCGCGTGAGCATCGGCGATCAGCAAGGGTGTGCCGTAACAAGCAAGCCAATTGTAGATACCCGCAGATTCAAGGGGCATTTCGAGATCCTTGAACATTTTCGCCTTGGCGCCAAAAGCGCCGAGGTACTTCAACATTCGGTCGCTCGTATTGACCACTGTTATCGTCGTGGTATCCGCCCTGACCAGATCTTCCGCTCGAGCCGCTATTTTAACAAGCAAAGTGTCAAGATTAAGGCTTTCCATAAGGTCGAGGCCGGCAGTGTGAAGGATAAAAAGGTCTTTATTTCCCCGCGATAGACTAAGTTCTCGCTGTTTTAGCGTAAGCGCCATCTGGTTGAAGGCCTGGCTCAACTTGCTGATCTCGTCCCTGCCTTTTACTGGCAGAGGAGACTCCCAGTTCTGACGGCTTAATTTTTCCGCAGCGTCGCTCAATTGGAGGATGGGTTTGGTAATGCCCAGGGCAATGGTCTGGCTGAAGACGAGGCCTACGATAAGAATAACAAAGAGAGCTACCAAGGCTTTCTTGGTGATTGCATAGAATTTCTTTTCATACCGCTGTCCCGACACGCCCACCCTGACATAGCCTATTTTCTGTCCACCGCCCATTATGGGAAAGACCAGATCGTAAATACCTGTCTTTTTCAGTTCGAATACGGGCTCTTTTGCCAGGACTGCATCACAATCCAGAGGGACATCCTCCTTTACGGCATGCGGTCCGGAAGGAATGGTGTAAAAATAGGTATCGCTGTTAAAAAAGATTTCAGTGGCACTGCTTCCTATAAGCAACTCACAGTTATGCTTATAGATCATGATATAAAGGAGATCGCTTCCGGAAGGAATATCTTCGCTTGCGGTGAAAGGTGATGATATTTTTTTGTATATCTCTGATCTGTTGCCCGTAATAATGTCATCGGTCGTCAGTGCAGCCAGATCTTTCGCGACGTAAAGGGCTCTGCCCCGGATCTCTTCATCCAGCGCTTTTTTCCCTTGCCAGAAAAAAAAGGCCCCAACCAGGACGGAGACCAGGATCAATGCAGTTGACATGAAAAATGAAACTCTGCATCCTATCCCTCCCCACCACCGCGCTACCAGACTGTGGATCCGATCGGATAACCGTAGAAATATTTTTTTTTCTGAAACCATAGCATGAATGACTTGAAGGCGCAGGCAGAAAATCTGCAATATAGTAACACAAAAGTAAGTTCCTGTAAATGCAATAAAAAAGGCAAGGGGAAATTCCCCTTGCCTTTCAGTGCTCTGAGTTCCGCAGAAGCGGTTTATTTGCCCTTATCGGCAGCCTTCGTCACAGGTGCCTCTTTTTTCTGCCGCTCGACCAACTCTATAACAGCCATGGGGGCAGCATCTCCGGGCCTCGAGCGCGTGGGCGTGATGCGGGTATAGCCGCCGTTCCGGGATGCGAAGCGAGGCCCTATCTGGGAGAATAAACCGCTGACGACAGCTTCATCGTTAATGAAGCTGAGCGCCTGACGACGAGCATGCAGGTCACCGCGCTTCGCGAGAGTGATCATTTTCTCCGCCAACGGGCGGATCTCTTTCGCTTTTGCAACTGTCGTCTCGATCTTTTCATTTTTCAGAAGCGAAGTTACAAGCATCCGGAGAAGCGCTTTTCGATGGCTTGTATCTCTTCCAAACTGTCTGCCTGCACATGCATGTCTCATATCAGTTCCCTTTACCTATCTCCTAAATTTAAACCTCGCTCGGTTTCTCCGCCAAGAGACGTCTGGCCTCGGCCACTATCTTATCGTCCACTTTCAGCCCGAGGGAAAGGCCCATTTCTGCCAAAATCTCTTTGATTTCATTGAGAGATTTTCTACCAAAATTCTTGGTCTTCAACATCTCGCTCTCGGTCTTTTGCACCATTTCCGCGATAGTCTCGATTCCCGCGTTCTTGAGACAGTTTGCTGCGCGGACTGACAGTTCCAGTTCATTGACGCTCCGCAGCAGGTTCTCGTTGAAAGAGGGAACTTTTTTGATCTCTTCCTCGATTGCCGGCAGTTCCTCTTCCTCCTCGGGAAGATGGATGAATATGGAAAGATGGTCCTTCAATAATTTTGACGCATGGGCAACAGCGTCATCTGGGCGAATGCTTCCATCCGTCCATACCTCGAGCACCAGTTTGTCGTAATCGGTGTCTTGGCCTACCCGGGCGTTCTCCACCTTGAAATTGACTTTTCTGATCGGTGAAAATATTGAATCGATGGGGATCACCCCGATCGGCTGGCCCGGCTCTTTGTTCTTGTCTGAAGCGACGTATCCGCGTCCCCGGCGGGCGCGCATTTCCACTTCAAGTTTGCCGTTCTTGTCGATGGTAGCTACATGGAGGTCCGGGTTCAGTATCTCGACTTCCGGGTCGGCCTCTATGTCCTTTGCCGTCACCGCACCAGGTCCCTTGGCCCTGAGAGTAAGAGTCTTGGGCTTATCCGTATGCAGTTTCAACCGAATTTCCTTGAGATTAAGAATAAGATCGGTCGTATCTTCAATGACCCCCGGAATGCTCGAAAACTCATGTTGCACTCCGGAAATTCTCAACGAGGTAACAGCTGAACCTTCCAGTGAGGACAAAAGCACCCGTCGAAGTGAGTTCCCCAGCGTTGTTCCAAAACCGCGTTCGAGAGGCTCTGCGGTGAACTTTCCATACGTATCGGATATTTTTTTTGGATCGTACTGAAGTTTTTTCGGCATCTGAAAATCTTTAGCTTTTTTGAGCATGTTTCCTCCATAACGGAGTGAAATACTTATAAAAAGACTTGCCGGGCCGTATTGACCCGGGTCAGTCGCCGACAAGTAGCAGCATCACTTCTCAGGTTATTTTGAGTAGAGTTCGACCACGAGCTGTTCTTTTACTGTCGGCATGGTCGATTCATCACGGGCGGGCAGCGACAGCACCTTGCCCTTGAATTGCGCCTTGTCGATCTCAAGCCAGGAGGGGAAGCCTCGTTTCTCAACTGCAGCCAGCGTCTGCTGTATCTGTGCGATGCCTCTGCTTTTCTCCCGCAGTTCTACCACATCGCCAGGCTTAAGCAGATAGGAAGGTATATTCACTTTCTTGCTGTTAACCAGCAAGTGTCCATGTCGAACAAGCTGACGCGCCTCTTTCTTTGCTCCCGCAAATCCCATCCGCTGGACGACGCTGTCTAGTCTTCGCTCCAGCAGCTGCAGCAGATTGTCGCCAGTCACGCCCTTCATGCGCTCGGCCTTCTCAAAGTAACCGCGGAACTGACGCTCAAGCACGCCATAAACACGACGGATCTTCTGCTTTTCTCTGAGCTGTAGGCTGTATTCCGACTGCTTTACCCGTCCCTGCCCATGCTGCCCGGGGGGATAGCTTCGGCGCATTACCGCGCATTTATCCGTATAACACCGCTCAGCCTTCAGAAAGAGCTTCGTGCCCTCTCTCCTGCAGAGCTTGCAAACTGATCCTATATACCGTGCCAACTGATCCTCCTGTTTTACCCTTAACTAAACCCGTCTTCTTTTCGGCGGCCTGCACCCATTATGAGGAATCGGGGTCACATCTTTGATCGCAACGATTTCAAGTCCCGCGGCCTGAATAGACCGAATGGCCGATTCCCTGCCCGTTCCCGGACCTTTCACATAAACCTCGACCTGCCTCATGCCGTTTTCTATCGCTTTCTTTGCGGCTGATTCAGCAGCGAGCTGAGAAGCGAACGGTGTGCTCTTCCTCGAGCCCTTGAATCCTTTGTTGCCTGCGCTGGACCAGGTGATAACGTTCCCGGCAGTATCGGTGATCGTTACTATCGTATTATTAAATGAAGCATGGATATGGGCGACCCCATTGGCCACATTCTTTTTCTCTTTGCCCTTCTTGGCCATTCTTCCTCCTCATGAGTTGCTCGGTGCCGTGCCATGCACCCGCTTAACCTAATTCCTACTTTTTCAACATGCCCTTCTTTTTGCCTCTTCCTGACATCGCGGATTTCTTGGGTCCTTTTCTCGTCCGCGCATTGGTCTTTGTCCGCTGTCCGCGGGCCGGCAACCCTTTTCTATGTCTCAGGCCCCGGTAGCTTCCGATGTCCATCAAGCGCTTGATATGCATTGTGATGTCCCTGCGAAGGTCTCCCTCAACGGTATAATCACGGTCTAGAATAGCGCGGATCTTGACGATATCTGACTCGGTGAGATTGTTGCTCTTCGTTGTCGGCTCAATTCCTGCCTCAGACAGGATTTTCTTTGCTGATGACGGGCCTATGCCGAAAATGTACGTGAGAGCAATCTCAATTTTTTTATCTTTGGGTAAATCAACGCCTGCAATTCGTGCCACAGTTCCTCCTGAACCATAAATCCGAAATAGGGTAGATTCTCGCTTGGCCTATCCCTGCCGCTGCTTGTGTCGTGAATTCTCACAGATCACACGCACAATACCTTTACGACGAATGATCGTACATTTGGGGCAAATTTTACGCACTGATGAACGGACTTTCATGGCTTTACTTCCATCCTGTTTTTTAAAGTTTCACTGCCCTAACGGCTGCTATTTGAACCGGTAAGTGATCCTGCCCCGGGTAAGATCATACGGCGTCAATTCTACGGTAACCTTGTCCCCGGGCAATATTTTTATAAAATGCATTCGCATTTTTCCCGATATATGAGCAAGAATCTTGTGACCATTCTCTATTTCTACACGAAACATGGCATTGGGAAGCGTCTCCAACACCGTGCCTTGAACTTCTATGGAATCTTCTTTAGCCATATCCTCTTAATACCGAGTTCGATTTTTAATTACTGCCTGGCTTCCTTTTGCGTCAATATCCAAGGCCCATCTGATGTTACTGCGACTGTGTGTTCGAAGTGAGCCGAAAGACTGCCGTCTGCCGTGACCGCGGTCCAACCATCCTCAAGGACGAACGTACCACTGGCTCCCCTGTTGACCATCGGTTCTATAGCCAGCACCATTCCTGGTTTTATTCTCGGCCCTTGCCCTCGTTCTCCGAAGTTCGGAATCTGAGGATCTTCATGCATATTCCTCCCGATGCCGTGTCCGACGAACTCGCGCACGACTGAATATCCGTGGGACTCTACATGATGCTGTACCGCTGCGGATATATCATACAGCCTGCTTCCAGGTCTTGCTTGGGAAATCCCCCTGGACAAAGCTTCTTCTGTTACTTTAATCAGTCGTTCGGTGTCCGGGAGTATCCTGCCTACCGGATACGTCCTTGCTGCATCACCATAAAACCCTTCTACGATAGCCCCGACATCTATACTGATAATGTCCCCCTCGTTCAGAACAACATCTTTCGAAGGGATGCCGTGCACTACCTGATTGTTCAAGGAGGTGCACACAGTCTTTGGATATCCACGGTACCCCTTGAACGCCGGCCGCGCACCGGACGAAAGGATCATTTTTTCTGCAAACTCATCCAGCTTCTGTGTGTTCGTTCCCGGCCTGATCAGTTCTCCGATGCTGTCAAGAACGTCTGCCACAACCAGACAAGCCTTGCGTATTTTTTCTATCTCCTGATGGGACTTGAGAATGATCATGGGGACGACAGGCCGATCAACGCCTTCCCTTGATTGAAACACCCTTCAGGAAGCCTCCGTAATGCCGCTGGATCAAATGAGATTCTATTTGAGATACCGTATCGAGAGCCACACCGATCACAATCAGAAGCGATGTCCCTCCAAAATAGAACGGTACATTAAAGGCCTTGTAAAACATATCGGGCAATACGCAGACGGCTGCCAGATAAAGCGCGCCGCCGAGCGTAATCCGGGTCAGAACACGGTAAAGGTAATCCGATGTTTTCTTGCCTGGTCTGATCCCCGGGATAAACCCGCCATACTTCTTGAGGTTCTCCGCAATATCAACAGGATTGAAAACAATCGCTGTATAAAAATAAGCGAAGAAAATGATCATCAGAACATAGACCGTAGTGTAGAGCGGTTTCCCGGGAGCAAGCTGCTGCGCTATGGATTGTATCCATTCCACCTGGGCAAATCCCGCTATTGTTGCGGGAAAAAGCAGGATAGAAGATGCGAAGATAGGCGGGATGACACCGGCCGAGTTGATCTTCAGCGGCAAGTGAGTGCTCTGCCCCTTGTAGATCTTCCTTCCCACCATCCGCTGTGCGTACTGAACAGCTATCTTTCTCTGCCCGCGCTCCATGAAAATAATCGCGGCGATTACTGCTATAACGATCGCGAGAATGATGAACACCATGAAATAAGCGATTTCGCCCGACCGAACGAGACCGATCGTATTCGTGACCGCCGACGGAAAACCTGCGACAATGCCCGCGAAGATAATCAGAGATATTCCGTTACCGATTCCCCGCTCTGTTATCTGCTCACCAAGCCACATGATGAAGGTCGTTCCCGCTGTGAGCGTGATCATCGTAAGAATCCGGAAGGACCAGCCCGGCGCGTCCACAAAAGCTCCATCTCCCATCTTCTCGATCCCGACCGCCATCCAGAATGACTGAAAGCCTGATATCAAAACCGTTCCGTAGCGGGTATATTCCGTTATTTTCTTCCGCCCTGCCTCGCCTTCCTTGGCCAGTGCCTGCAGGCGCGGGATAACCACTGTAAGGAGCTGGAGAACGATGGAAGCAGTAATATAGGGCATGATCCCGAGTGCGAAGATCGTGACCCGTGACAATGCCCCGCCCGAGAACATATCAAAAAAGCCCATCAAGCCGGATGCAGCCTGATGCAGATACTGACTCAACGCCTCACCTTTAATGCCCGGGGTAGGGATATGTGCCCCGATACGATACACCGCAAGCATCAAAAGGGTAAATATGACCCTTTTCCTGAGTTCGGGAATGTTGAATATATTCTGAATTCCAGAAAACACCGGTTAGATCACCTCGGCCTTTCCGCCGGCTGCCTGAATTTTCTCGATTGCACTCTTGCTGAACTTGTGTGCGCGCACTGTAAGCTTTGACTTCAGGTCTCCAGTACCGAGCACTTTCAGCCCGTCCTTCATATCGTCGATCATCCCATTCTGCTTAAGCATTTCCGGGGTGACCGGCTCCGAGCCGGTCATATCAGCCAGGTCGCTGAGGTTGACAATCGCATATTCCTTCCGGAAAATGTTGGTAAATCCCCTTTTGGGTATACGTCGCTGCAGGGGCATCTGTCCGCCTTCAAAGCCGGCGCCTTTTACGCCTCCGGAGCGGGCCTTCTGTCCTTTATGTCCTTTTGCCGCAGTCTTACCGGAACCGGAACCCGGCCCTCTGCCGACTCGTTTTGCTTTTTTCGTTGCGCCTTTTGAAGGCTTTAGCTCTTCTAATCTCATAATTTGTCCTGCATATGGCTCTTTTTAAAGTTAATTAGTTAACGGCTGATGATCAGGCCTCTTCGACCTTCAAAAGGTGTGAAACCTTGTTGATCATCCCCTGAATTTGGGGGCTATCGACACGAATGACAGAATGATTCAACTTTCTCAATCCAAGCCCTACCAGGACCGCCTTATGCTTTCCCGGTCGCGCGATCCCGCTTTTTACCAGTGTAATCTTCAGTTTTTTCCCATCGGTTTTTGACATGACTTATACAAGCTCCTCTACGGACTTGCCGCGCAGTGCAGCCACCTGCTCGGCGCTTCTCAATCTGGTCAAGCCATTAATCGTTGCACTTACGACGTTATGGGGGTTGCTGGAACCAAGCGATTTGCAAAGCACGTTCCGCACACCGACCACTTCAAGCACGGATCTGCTCGCGCCGCCCGCAATGAGTCCGGTACCTTCCGAAGCCGGCTTCAGCAATACTTTTCCTGCTCCGTAATGACCAAGTATTGCATGAGGAATGGTATCGCCTTTAAGAGAAACAAGAACCATGTTCTTTTTGGCCCGTTCAACGGCTTTCTTGATGGCGACCGGAGCTTCGGCTGCCTTACCCTTGCCAACACCGATCTTTCCATTACCATCGCCGACCACGACCAAGGCGCTGAAATTAAAACGTTTACCGCCCTTGACGACCTTTGCCACCCGGTTCAGGTAAACCAGTTTATCTTTCAGGCCGTCGCCTTCTTCTGCTTGTTTTTGGTATCGCTCTGCCAATGCCGCCTCCGAAATAAATACTCGCCGCTAAAAATTCAGTCCTTTTTCACGAGCTGCGTCAGCCAGCGCCTTTATACAGCCGTGATATTGATAACCGCTCCGATCGAACACAACATCCTTGATATTCTTGCTCAGTGCCCGTTCAGCAATATTGGCGCCCACCTTCTTGGCGGCCTCAGCGTTTCCGCAATGCTTGGCCCCGTCCGCAACAGACTTCTCCGTTGAGGATGCCGAAATGATGGTCCGGCCGTTCGCATCATCAATAAGCTGCGCGTAAATATGGCTGAGACTTTTGAAAACGCTCAGTCTCGGTTTCGCTGCTGTGCCGAAGACCTTTTTCCGAATTCTTTCATGTCTGCGCTGTCTGGCTTGTACTTTACTGAGTGCCACGTTCTTTCTCCATCCTAATCAGTTTTTCGCTAGGGGACAGCAGGAATGCTATCCGCGCCGGGCCAAACTCGATCTTACTTGCCGCCCTTACCTGCTTTGCCTTCCTTGCGCTGAATTACCTCTGTGCTGTACTTGATCCCTTTTCCCTTATACGGTTCCGGCTTCTTGAGACTTCTCAGGTTCGCTGCTATCTGTCCAATAAGCTGCTTATCAACGCCTTTCAGCGTGATCTGGGTCTGTTTAGTATCCACGGTAGCCTTGATCCCTTTCGGGATGGGATAGACGATAGGGTGCGAGAAACCGAGCGTAAGCATCAGGTTCGCACCTTGGGCCTGCGCTTTGAACCCGACGCCGCTGATCTCAAGCGTCTTCTCGTATCCCTTGCTCACGCCATGCACCATATTGGCGATCAGATTTCTTGTCAGGCCGTGCATCTCGCGATAGATCTTCTGATCCGAGGGCCGCTCAACCAGGAGCTTGTTGTTTTCTTTCTTTATCGTCAGCTTCGGATTTACCACCTGACTGATCTCTCCCAGCGGCCCCTTGACGGTTACTTTACCGGTCTCAAGCTTCGCCTCGACGCCTGCCGGCATTTCTATTGGTTTTTTCCCAACCCTCGACATAACAGCTCCTAATTCCAGCACGATTTCAAAAAATAGTAATTACCAGACGTGACAAATAACTTCTCCGCCGACGTTATCCTTCTTCGCCTGTTTCCCGGTCTGGATCCCTTTCGGGGTGGACAAGATGGCAGTACCAAGACCGGCCAGGACCTTGGGGATCGCATCATTTCCCGCATACACACGGCATCCAGGCCTGCTGATCCGCTTCAAGCCCTGAATGACCGGTAGCTCCTCATCCGTGTACTTGAGGTAGACACGGATAACTCCCTGTCTGCGGTCTTTCACCAGCTTCACGTTCTTGACATATCCCTCTTCCTTGAGGATCTTTGCGATCTCCACTTTCAGTTTCGAAGAAGGAATGTCCACTTTCTCATGTTTTGCCTTACTGGCATTGCGGATGCGAGTCAGCATGTCCGCGATAGGATCGGTCATCATCGATTGAAACCCCTTTACTTACCAGCTTGCCTTCACTACGCCCGGGATCTCTCCCCTGAGCGCCCTGTTCCTGAAATCAATCCTGCACATATCGAACTTTCTCAAGTAGCCTCGAGAACGACCGCAGAGCGGACACCGATTATACTCCCGCACCTTGAATTTTTGTTCTCTCGACGCCTTTGCTATCAAAGACTTCTTTGCCATTATTCCTCCATCGTGTCCGCTAACGGACTACTTCCTGTAGGGCATGCCGAAGTGACCCAGCAAAGCCCTGCCCTCTTCATCGGTCTTTGCGGTAGTAACAATAACAATATCGAGCCCGTGGATCGAATCCACCTTGTCTATCTCGATCTCGGGAAAGATCACCTGCTCCTTGATCCCCAGCGTATAATTTCCCCGGCCGTCAAAGGATTTCGACGATACCCCTTTAAAGTCGCGAATGCGCGGAAGCGCTGCGCTGATGAAACGGTCGAGGAATTCATACATCCGTTCCCGCCTCAGGGTAACCATACACCCGATCGGCATCCCCTCCCGAAGCTTGAATGTGGCGATCGATTTTTTCGCACGGGTTATCACCGGCTTCTGGCCTGTTATTCTGCCCATTTCGTCTGCGGCAAACTCAAGAGATTTTGCGTTGCTGATCGCTTCACCCATTCCCATGTTCAGGACTACCTTCACAAGCCGGGGAGCCTGCATCGGGTTCTTGTAGCTGAACTCCTTCATCATGGCAGGCACCACGACATCGTGATACCTCTGTTTCAGCCGGGGAGTCGGGATCTTTTCTTGCGCAGCCTTCGAACCTGCAGATTCCGCCGCAGCTTCTGCCGGCTTGGAAGCCTTCTTCGCAGGCGCCTTGGCCTTCGCAGCCGCTTTCGGCGCGGCTTTTTGCGCTGTCTTCTTGGGCTCGCTGCTCTTTGATTCTTTTGACTTGTCTTTTTTATCAGCCATAATTCTCTGTCCTATCACTCTGTCTTCATTGTTTGCTCAAGCACGTTCTGCCGGCCTGCTAATCGATAGTGGCGTTGCACTCTTTGCAGACCCGGACGCGGGGTCCTTCCCCCTGTTCCTGCCTGGAAACGTTGGTCGGCTTTTCGCACTTGGAGCAGATGAGCCGTACGTTCGAAACCGATATCGGACTTTCCTTCTCGACGATCCCACCCTGCCTGAGCTGCTGATTGGGGCGTGTGTGACGCTTGATCATATTCAGCTTTTCAATGAGAAGCCTGTTCGTGCCCGGGTATACAGCGATCACCCGGCCTTTTTTGCCTTTTTCCTTGCCAGCAACAACCATCACATTATCATTTTTTCGTATCTGCATTTTCCTAATCCTGCTTTTCATTATATGAGCTTTTACAGAACTTCCGGAGCCAGGGAGATGATCTTCATGAAATTCTTCTTCCGAAGTTCACGCGCAACCGGTCCGAAGATGCGGGTGCCAATGGGCTCGTTAGCATTGTTGATCAGTACTGCGGCGTTCCTGTCGAACTTGATATAGGAACCATCCTGCCGGCGCACTTCCTTGGTCGTCCTGACCACAACCGCCTTTGCCACCGTTCCTTTTTTTACCTGTCCTTCGGGAATGGCCATTTTTATCGCAACGACAATGACATCGCCGAGCGAAGCATAACGTTTTCTCGTACCGCCAAGGACCTTGATGCACATTACCTTTTTTGCGCCGGAATTATCGGCGACATCCAGTACCGTCTGCTGCTGAATCATATCACACCCTCAAGTAAATATTATCGTAGTGGCTACGACTATAGAGATTATTGAGTGGCCTTCTCGACGATCTCGAGGACCTTCCAGCGCTTCTCCTTGGAAAGAGGACGTGTCTCAATGAACCGAACCAGGTCCCCCACCTTGCACTCGTTCTTCTCGTCATGAACCTTGAATTTGGTTGTGCGCTTTATGGTCTTGCTGTATTTCGCATGCGCAATGCGCCTGGTCACGGCAAGCACCACGGTCTTGTCCATTTTGTCGCTGACGACGTGACCGATATACGTTTTTCTCTTCTTCAACTCGTTAGACTCGCCCATACTTTTCCTTTAAGACGGTTTTGGTTTTTGCGATATCCTTGCGCAGGATCCTCAGCCGCATCGGGTTCTCAATTTGTCCCATCGCCTGCTGTACTCTTAGATTGAACAGTTCTTTTTTGAGATCAGCGGCCTTGGCCTGAAGTTCCTCGCTGGACAAGTCGCGCAGATCTTTTACCGGTGTTTTCATATTTCGGCCTCCCGGGAAACAAACTTAGTGGCAACCGGAAGCTTATAAGCGGCCAGACGAAAAGCCTCTTTGGCCACGGACTCGTCCACTCCGCCCATCTCATACAGAACGCGTCCTGGTTTGACGACTGCCACCCAGTATTCAGGCGCTCCCTTGCCCTTTCCCATGCGCGTCTCAGCAGGCTTTTTCGTGATCGGCTTGTCCGGGAATATGCGAATCCATATTTTCCCTCCCCGCTTGACGTAACGGGTCATGGCAATACGAGCTGCTTCAATCTGCCTGCTGGTAATCCAGCCCGGTTCTGTGACCTTTAATCCGTACTCCCCGTAGCTTACCTCAGCTCCCCGGTAAGCAGTGCCCGTCATCCTGCCCTTGTGCATCTTTCTATGTTTTACTCTTTTGGGTGCTAACATCGTTCAATCCTTTATGGGTAATGATTATAGAAAAACGCTTTTTCTAGGCTGCCGCAGTCGGGGGCTGCAGGATATCGCCCCGGTAGATCAGAACCTTCACGCCAATTTGACCCATAGTGGTTTTTGCTTCAAAAAATCCATACTGGATATCGGCGCGGAGGGTGTGAAGTGGAACCCTGCCTTCACGGTACCATTCCGTTCTGGCAATTTCTGCTCCTGCCAGCCTTCCCGCACATGTTATCTTGATACCGAGAGCTCCGAGACGAAGAGCGGAAGTGACCGCCTTCTTCATCGCTCTCCGGAAGGCAATCCTGCGCTCCAGCTGAAGCGCGATGTTCTCAGCTACCAGTTGAGCATCCAACTCTGGTCTCCGGATCTCCTGAATATTGATATACATCTGCTTTCCGGTCATTACCTCAAGGTCTTTTTTCAGTTTATCGACCTCTGCGCCCTTCTTCCCGATAATGATACCCGGCCGCGCGGTATGGATATTGATCTTGGCCTTTTGGCCTGCCCGCTCTATCTCGACCTTGGACACGCCGGCATGCATGAGGCGCTCTTTAACGATCTTGCGGATTTTGATGTCCTCATGCAGCAGAGCGGCGTAGTTCTTCTCCGAGAACCAGCGAGAATCCCATGTTTTTATGATGCCCAACCGAAGCCCGGTAGGATGTACCTTCTGTCCCATTATGCCTCCGTAATGATTACTACGCTGAAAGCACCAGCGTTATATGGCTGGTCCTCTTTTTGATCACATTCCCGCGTCCCATGGCCCTCGCGCGCATCCGCTTCATGGTAACGCCCTGGTTGACATAGGCCTTTGCCACAGTGAGAGAATCCAGATCTCCCACTTTTTTCTGCTCGGCATTCGCTACAGCGGAATCCAGAAGTTTCTTGACAATGCGAGCAGCGTGCAGCGGCGTAAAGTTCAGTATGCTCAAAGCATCACCGACCCTCTTACCCCGGATAAGATCTATGACCTGTCTTGCCTTCCGCGGTGTTATGCGTATATGTCTTACTGTTGCTGTTGCTTCCATCGTAATCGTCCTCACTCTGCCGTTGGATACTTCCGGTTACTTCGGAGCACTCGACTTTTCTGCTGCCTTTGATCCGCCATGAGCCTTAAAAGTCCGCGTCGGTGAAAATTCGCCCAGTTTATGGCCGACCATGTTCTCGGTGACGTAGACCGGGATGAATTTCTTGCCGTTATGCACGGCCAAAGTATGCCCAACGAAGTCTGGTGTAATCGTTGACCGACGGGACCAGGTCTTCGTGATCTTCTTTTCACCAGCCGTGTTCATGCTTTCAATTTTCTTTGCGAGGCTCTCATCAATGAAAGGGCCCTTCTTTATCGATCTCGGCACCGTACCCTCCAGCTTAAATCAAATCCGAAACTCTGATTCCTAAATTCGATTGCCTAGAATTTCGAGTTTAGGCTTTTGAATTTGCCCAACTTATCTACTCTTGGTTCTTCTCGAAATGATGTATCTGTTCGTTACCTTATTGTGTCTGGTCTTCTTGCCATCAGGCAGGCCCCAAGGAGAGCAGCCGGGCCTTCCTCCCGACGACTTGCCCTCGCCGCCGCCAAGCGGATGGTCGACGGGGTTCATGGCAACACCACGAACTCTCGGTCTCATGCCCATCCAGCGCGCCCTGCCAGCTTTCCCGATCGTTATATTCTCATGATCGAGGTTGCCGACCTGGCCGACAGTAGCCATACATTCCGACCGGACCATACGTACTTCTCCGGAATTGAGCCTCAGCGTGGCATACTCTCCCTCTCGGGCAAGAAGCTGAACCGATGAGCCCGCGCTTCGCGCGATCTGCCCGCCAGCGCCTCTTTTGAGCTCCACATTATGCAGCACCGTACCTACCGGGATGGCGCTCATGGGCAGCGCATTTCCGGGCTTGATATCAGATTCAGGTCCGGACATCACTGCATCGCCAACCTTGAGGCCAAGCGGCGCTATGATATAGCGTTTTTCCCCGTCTGCATAATTCAGGAGTGCAATCCTCGCCGTTCGGTTGGGATCGTACTCGATATGTGCAACGGTCGCCGGAATACCAGCCTTATCGCGTTTAAAGTCGATAATTCTGTATTTTTTCTTGTGCCAGCCAGCGCGGTATCGCACGGTTATTTTACCGCGGTTGTTCCTACCGCCGCTTTGGCTGACCTTCACAACCAGAGACTTCTCCGGCTTGCTCCGCGTCACTTCTTCAAACATCGATGTGGTCTGGAAACGTCTGCCTGCAGACGTTGGATTATAGGATTTTACCGGCATTTAAGCACCCTCGAATATATCGATCTTTTCACCAGGCTTGAGCGTGACATATGCTTTCTTCCAATCTGACCTGCGACCGAGCCGCTGACCCATCCGTTTCTTTTTGCCCGCGCTCCTCACAGTGGTAACATCAACAACCTTAACCTTAAAAATACCCTCGATCGCTTTCCGGACCTGAAGCTTGTTCGCGTCGGTCCGTACCTCAAAGGTCAGGACATTGTTCTTTTCCTTCAATCGCGCGCCCTTTTCGGTTATACGCGGCACCCGGATCACATCATACATGTCGATCGTCATTTACCGTATACCTCCTGCATGGCGTTCAACGTGTCCTGGGTCGTAATGAGATAGGGGTACTTGAGCAAGTCATAGACATTGATGTTTTCCATCCGCAATACCTTGACCGACGGAATGTTGCGGGCCGCCAGGGACAGGTTCTTGTTCTCTGCCTTGATGAGCATGACGGCACTTCCCTGCACGCCAAGGGCTTCGAGCATTGCGGAGACAAGCTTTGTCTTCGGCTCTGCAAAGTTCAAGCTGTCTATCAGAATAAGTTTATTATCGGCGACCTTGGAAGCAAGCGCATCGGTAAGGGCTGCGCGCTTCGCCTTCTTAGGAAGAGAATATGAATAATCTCTGGGCAACGGGCCGAACACGGTGCCGCCGTGTCTCCAGAGCGGAGACCTGCTGCTACCTGCACGCGCTCTGCCGGTACCTTTCTGCTTGAAAGGCTTTTTACCGCCACCGCTTACCAAGCCTTTGGTCTTCGTAGACGCGGTACCTGCCCGCCTGTTTGCGAGCTGGTTTACGACAGCGGCATGAACCAGATGGGTCCGCACTTCACCGGCAAGCACGCCGGGAAGTTCTACATCCTTTACTTTTTTATTGTTCTGATCAACCATTACGACTGACGGCATTTCAGTAATCCTCTATTCGTCTTAATCAGCCTTATAGATAAGGAGCATTCCGTTATCGCCACCAGGCACCGCACCACGCACGAACAACAGGTTCTGATCGGGCCGGACCTCGACGATTTCAAGGTTCTTTATCGTTACATTGACAGAGCCCATGTGACCAGGAAGTTTTTTGCCCGGCCACACGCGGGACGGATAGGCGCTTGCGCCGATGGATCCCGGGGCCCTGTTAAACATAGAGCCATGCCCGCCAGGACCTCCAGCAAACTTATGCCTTTTCATGACGCCGGCAAAACCCTTACCCTTGCTGACACCGCTGACGGCCACAAGCTCGCCTTTCTTAAAGATGTCAACGGTAACAACCTGCCCCTGCTCGAACTCGCCGGTCCGGAACTCACGCAGAAAACGATGCGGCTGCACGTTCGCCTTCTTGAAGTGTCCCTCTATGGCCTTGGTTATGCGGGATTTCTTTTTTTCCTCGTCAAAAGCAAGCTGCACGGACTCATAGCCATCCTGCTCCGCGGTCTTCTTTTGAACCACCGTGCACGGACCTGCCTGTATCACAGTCACCGGGATGAGTTCTCCACCGCTATAGTGCTGGCTCATGCCGATTTTTTTTCCGATAATTCCCTTGCTCATTTACATTCCCCTCACCCATGCGAAAAGCATGGTCGGTTTTTCTAAAGCTAAAGCTTGATCTCCACATCGACACCCGCAGCAAGATCGAGCTTCATAAGGGCATCCACTGTTTGCGGCGTGGGATCAAGAATATCCATAAGGCGTTTGTGCGTTCTGATCTCGAACTGCTCTCTTGACTTCTTATCAACATGGGGAGAGCGGAGCACGGTCCAGCGGTTGATCCTGGTAGGCAAGGGAATCGGTCCCGACACCTTCGCACCGGTCCGCTTGGCCGTATCCATGATCTCAACTGCAGACTGATCGAGCAGCCTGTGGTCATATCCTTTTAATCGTATCCTGATCTTCTGTGTCACGTGCGGTTCCTTCCTGTTTACTCGATAACCTGTGTGATAACGCCTGCGCCCACCGTCCGGCCGCCCTCGCGGATCGCGAACCGCAGACCCTGGTCCATGGCGATCGGGGTGATCAGCTCCACGCTGCAGGTCATGTTGTCCCCGGGCATCACCATCTCGACGCCTTCAGCGAGCGTTACCACGCCCGTCACGTCCGTCGTACGGAAATAGAACTGGGGACGATACCCTTTAAAGAACGGCGTATGGCGGCCGCCTTCTTCCTTGGTCAGCACATAGGCTTCAGCCTTGAACTTCGTATGCGGGGTGATGCTGCCGGGTTTCGCCAGCACCATGCCGCGCTCCACGTCTTCCTTCTTTACGCCGCGGAGCAGCACACCTACGTTGTCGCCGGCTTCGCCTGCGTCCAGAAGCTTCCTGAACATTTCTACGCCGGTCACGACCGTCTTCTGGGTGGGCTTGATTCCAACGATCTCGATTTCATCGCCGACCTTCACGATACCGCGCTCGATCCTGCCCGTCACGACCGTTCCGCGGCCGGCGATGGAGAACACGTCTTCAAGCGGCATCAGGTAGGGCTTGTCAATGTCGCGCTTCGGCTGGGGAATATAGCTGTCGATGGCGGCCATCAATTCGATGATGCTCTTGTACTCGGGCGCGTTCGCGTCCTTGCTCTCGCTCTGGAGGGCCTTCAGGGCGCTCCCCTTCACGATCGGGGTCTTGTCCCCGGGGAACTGGTACTTGGACAGGAGTTCCCGGATCTCAAGCTCAACCAGCTCGATCAGCTCGGGGTCGTCCACCATGTCCACCTTGTTCATATAGACCACGATGTACGGCACGCCGACCTGGCGGGCGAGCAGGATGTGCTCCCGCGTCTGGGGCATCGGACCGTCGGCCGCGGATACCACCAGGATCGCACCGTCCATCTGCGCGGCTCCCGTGATCATGTTCTTGACATAGTCGGCATGGCCCGGGCAGTCGACGTGGGCATAGTGACGGTTGTCCGTCTGGTATTCCACGTGCGCCGTAGCGATCGTGATGCCGCGCTCCCGTTCTTCCGGCGCCTTGTCGATATTATCATACGATACAAAGCTCGCCATGTTCTTGAAGGAAAGCACCTTCGTGATGGCTGCCGTCAACGTCGTCTTGCCGTGGTCAACGTGGCCGATCGTGCCTACGTTCACGTGCGGCTTTGTTCTTTCAAATTTTGCCTTTGCCATGCCCGCCTCCGTACTGATATTTTTCTGTTTCCGAATTCTCTGGAGCCCATGAGCGGGATTGAACCGCTGACCTCATCCTTACCAAGGATGTGCTCTACCAACTGAGCTACATGGGCGCTTTTGTTAATGGAGCGGGAAACGGGATTCGAACCCGCGACCCCAAGCTTGGAAGGCTTGCGCTCTAGCCAGCTGAGCTATTCCCGCATACCTGAAATTTTAAATTCAAATCTAAAATTTCAAATGTTAACTGGTTCCGCCTTTTGGAATCGATGCAATCCAAAAAATGGTGGGGAGGGGAGGTTTCGAACCTCCGTAGGCTGACGCCGACAGATTTACAGTCTGTTCCCTTTGGCCACTCGGGCACCTCCCCGGTACAAAACAGGCCTAAACGCTTATTACGATACTGCAATCAGCTCTTTAATTTAGCAAAAATAAAGTAAAGTGGAGCCACCGGAGGGAATCGAACCCACGACAGGCTGATTACAAATCAGCTACTCTACCAACTGAGTTACGGTGGCGGAACCCCTGGGGACGCACCACACCTGTAATTGAATTATTGAACGTAACGTTCCGATTTCCTTGAAAAGATGGACTATAAAAACCAATCTATCCCGCCCAAAGAATAGGAATTATAAGGGATTGTGTATTGATTTGTCAAGAAAAAAGATTTTGTCGGCTGGTAATTAAAAAGGACTGCAATGGGAGGAGCCCTCTCTCACTGAGGAATGGAGAAAATCATCCCCACGACAGTGCCTGAAGCTCTCTATTTTTTCTTTTTCCGCTGCCGCAGCACTTCATACAGCATTATGCCCGCTGCAACGGAAACATTGAGAGAAGATATACGGCCCATCAGCGGCAGCGAAAGAGTATAGTCGCAATGTTCCCTTACCAGTCTGCGGACGCCCTTATCCTCCCCGCCGAGCACAAGAACGGTTGGACGGACGAAATCGGCGTCCCAATACTGCATGTCGCCGCCGGCCTCTGCTGCAGCCACCCAGACCCCGTTCTTTTTCAGCTCTTCGATGGTGTTGACGATATTGATCACTTTGACCACCGAAACGTATTCCAGGGCACCGGCGGCTGCCTTTGCTACCGTTTCGTTCAGGCCGGCAGAGCGGCGCTCGGGAATGATCACACCGTGAACGCCTGCTGCCTCGGCTGTCCGCAGGATGGCTCCGAGGTTACGCGGGTCTTCGACCCCGTCGAGGATCAGGAAGAGCGGTGTTTCTCCCCGCTCCGCGGGTATTTTCAGGATATCATCCAGGCTGGAGTAGGCATGAGCTGCTGCGAACGCCACTACGCCCTGATGTACGCCTTGGGGTGCCTCCCGGCTCAGGGCATCGCGGCCTGTCATCCTGACCTCGATACCCCGGCTCCGGGCGAGGCGGATGATCTCAGCCGTATCCCTGTCGGATCTCCGCTGTTCCGCGATAAGGATCCTCTGAATCGGTCGGCCTGAACGGAGCGCCTCGATCACGGGGTTGATCCCGATTATTTTTTCTGTCTGCATAGATGGTCCTGACGCCGACGAAAAACGCCGGGTTGTGGCGAAATCAAGGACTGAAGAGCGATCAAGACCTACTTCGGTTTCCAGACTGTTCCGTCAGCCCGGTCGAACAACTCCACTCCGCCCTCATCGAGGGTTTTCCGTATCCGGTCCGCTTCTGCCCAATTCTTCTTAGCGCGCGCCTCGTTCCGCAAATGGATCAGTTCCTCGATCCGTTCGACCGGGATGGTAACCTTGCTGTCCCCAAGCCTGCCCTTCTTGAACCATTCCTCGGGCTGCCGCAGGAAGATGCCGAGTGTCCTGCTGACGTTCTCAAAAGACGCAGCTGCGGACGACAGTATCGAGTAGGCTGCGTCCTCGTTCTTTTTGTCGACCTCAGCCAGGAACTTGTTGACATCCCGTACGAGATCATAGATGAGGCCGATGGCGAAAGCCGTATTGAAATCGTCGTCCATGGCCTCTTCAAAGGCCTTGGGCAGGGTCAGGATCTTTTCGTAGAGGTGCCGGTCAGTGGTCTCGATAAGCTCCTCGGGCCTGCTGCCCGGCGCTTTTTTCCCGGCCACGAACTTCGAGATCCCCTCTTTCATGGTATAGAAGCGGTCAAGGCCTGCCCGCGCGTCCTTCAGGTTGGTATCGGAGAAATCGATAGGACTGCGGTAGTGCGTGGAAAGGAGAAAAAGCCGGACGATCTCGCCGTCATACTGGTCGAGGATCTCACGGATCGTGAAGAAATTGCCGAGAGACTTGGACATCTTTTCCTGGTTGATGTTGACGAAGCCGTTGTGTATCCAGTAATTCACGAACTTTTTGCCGGAGAAAGCCTCGCTCTGAGCTATCTCGTTCTCATGATGGGGGAAGATGAGGTCCTTGCCGCCCGCGTGGATATCGAAGGTCTCGCCGAGGTGCTTGAAGCCCATGGCTGAACACTCGATATGCCATCCGGGCCTTCCCGGTCCCCAGGGGCTTTCCCACGCAGGTTCTCCGGGTTTCGATGCCTTCCAGAGCGCGAAGTCGAGCGGATCGGTCTTACGTTCATCAACCTCCACGCGCGCGCCTGCCTTCAGGTCCTCGATGTTCCGCTTCGAAAGCCTGCCATACTCCTTGAAGCTGGTCACGCGGAAATACACATCTCCATCCAGAACGTAGGCGTGCTCCTTCGCGATGAGCCCCCTGATGACCTCGATCATTTCACTGATGTGTTCCGTTGCCTTCGGCTCAACATCAGGGCGGCCCACGCCCAGCCGCTTCATGTCTTCCTGATAGGCCTCGATGTATTTGTGAGCGACCTCGGAAGGAGTGATACCCTCTTGAAGGGCGCGATTGATGATCTTGTCATCAACGTCGGTAAAATTCCGCACATACTTCACATCAAAACCTTTGCGCCGGAAGTACCGCTGCACGAGATCGAAAATGACCGCCCCCCGTGCATGTCCCAGGTGCGAGTAGTCGTACACGGTCACGCCGCAGGCATACATGGTTACCCTGCCTGGATTAATCGGAATGAACTCTTCTTTTTTGCCGGAAAGCGTGTTATAAAGTTTGATCATGTTATGAAGCGTCCTCGCTTGCAGTATACTTAAGTAATACAGAAATTACATGGCCGGAACGAAATAGTTAGTGGAAGTAGAATATTATAGATAGCGGCATTCTTTGTCAACAATTTTCACGGCATTAGGAGGGGTACCATGAGGAGGAAACCGCTGCGGTTCGTCGTACACGAACATCGGGCATCGAGGCTGCATTATGATTTCCGGCTCGAGATCGGAGGCGTACTGAAGTCCTGGGCTGTTCCCAAAGGACCCTCCCTGGACCCCAGGGACAAACGGCTCGCCTTGATGGTGCCTGACCATATTCTGGAATACATCGATTTCGAGGGCATTATTCCGGAAGGCAGTTACGGAGCTGGCCCGGTCATTGTCTGGGATGCCGGGGAGTTCGTGCCGCTCGAGACGGACGATCCCGCAGCGGCACTCGACAAGGGCAGGCTCAGTTTTGAACTAAAGGGGGGAAAACTGAAGGGCACCTTCGCGATCGCGCAGATGAAGGGCCTTCCCAAGAGCACGGGGAAGGAGTGGTTGTTGATGAAAAAGAAAGATGCTCATGCAAGGGAAGGCTACACACTGACGTCCGGCCTCTCTCCCGCCCGGTTGGCAAAACTGACAGAACGGGTGCCTCCCTGCGATACAGAGTAAGTGCGTGCGGGAAAGCGATTCGCACGGTTCCATCCGATAGAGCAAATCCAGTAATGGTTGAATTCCGGAGTGAGCGCTTTCCCCGCAGTTGCTGGGCGGGTTGGCGAGCGAATACGATTATGGTTTACAACTTAAGGAATCAACATTTCCTGCAGATGCCTATACGAACGTTCATTTGCTTCGGGGAGCTTCAATGGTAAAAACCGTTGTCCGCACCTAAACTGTTCAAACAGCTCAAATGGTCAGACCTTGTCTTGCGCGCCTCTACGGCATGAAAGCTTTATGTCTATTTAAAATCGGGATCTCGATCTGAACGCGGGTGCCGTTGTCCCCGGTTATCGTAGCTTTGCCCCCGAGTTCGGCAGCTCGGGCCTTTATGTGGGAAATACCTCTTCCATTCCTGCAGAATGCCGAGTCTTCGCACCCCTCGCCGTTGTCCCGCACCACGAAAACAATATATCCTTGCCGCACGAGAATGCTCGTCCTGACAGTGGTGGCCCGGGAGTGCTTGATGATGTTCGTGAGCGCTTCCCGGTAGACTCTGAAAAGATGCAGGCACAAAAGGCTTGCCGGCTGAGCGGTGCCCTCCTCGATGTCCGTAACCATCTCAAATCCGATCCCATGGGGATCGAGCGTTCTGGTGCCCCGGCTTCGCAATTCGGCGGAAAGCGTGTCCCAGCTCATATTCGTTCTGTCCAGACTGTACATGAGACTCCGGATCTCGGCCATCCCCTCTTTGGACAGACTGGATATCGTGGCAAGCGCCTGCGAAACGCTTTCAGGGGAGATCGCTTTCCGTGCGAGTTCCGATAGGAGAGAGATGTTCGTCGTTATTCCCCCGATGCCGTCGTGTATTTCCATCAGGATCTTCTG
>MHEA01000167.1:16058-23602 GCA_001805085.1 Nitrospirae bacterium GWC2_57_9 | reverse complement strand
TGCCGATCTCGTCCATGGTCTCTACAGGAACGTAGGAGATCTCGCCTCCTTCGCCGAGGGCCCTTACTTTTTGCGTCAATGTTTCCAGCGGTCTGGTTACCTTTTTCACCCGGTAATAGACGAGGGCAACAGTGGCGACGATAAAGATCAGGGCAATGACCGCGTTCCTCGCCAGGATCGCCAGGACCTCACGATCCAGGGATTCCTTCCCCATCACGATCCTCACATAGCCGATCACCCGTTCCGTGGCCTGCCCGTTTTCGCTGAAATACAGCGACTGCTCCTCCCTTGGAAAGACCCTCAGGATCACGGGCTTTATGAACTCTATCACGGATCTTGTTTCCTCGATTGCGATCTCCCTACCCTGTGGCCGGACAGCGGGTCTCCCGGCGGGCAGTTCCGGCGACAGCTCGCTGCCCGCGGGTCCCCTGTTCGACAGGTACAGAGCTTTTCCGTTCTCGTTGTAAATAGCAACGAGAACGACATCCGGTTCACTCAGGAAACCGGCCGTTACATCCGTAAGCTGATCCCTGTCCTCGGCAAAAACGCCTATGCGGGAACCGTAGGAAAGAAGGTTCACCAGCATCTCCCCTTTGTTAACGAGGTTCCCTCGCGCCTTGCTCTCTTCCCGGCTTATGGAAAAAACCGTATACAGTGAAAGCACGATCACTATGATGACGATGAAAGCGCTGAGCAGTCTGATTCCCAGGCTGTTCCCGGAGAACATGCTGATCCGCTTACTGAACTTTTTCCGCATCTCGGACAAGTTCGCCATTGATGGCCGCTCCTATTTTTGCACTGACCTTCATATTTACGACCAGACGGGGGAGCCTGGCAAAGGTATGAACCGGGCCTTTGCCGCCCTGGAACAGGCCTCGGGCCATTTCACCCGCCTGGGCGCCCATGTCTTTGGGATCGATCCGCAAAGCAGCGACTGCGCCCTTCTCCACGTATTTTTCGGAGAAGGAGAACAGGGGGATATTATGCCGGAAGGAGAACAGCATCAGGCAGTCAATGGTTTCGGCGTTGACGACCGTCGCATCGGGAAGCATCCAGAGGATATCGATCTTGCCCTTCATGCGTTCGAGGAGCTCCGGCGCCTGTCGGGGATCGTGCAGCGTTTTCGTGACGAGAGTGACGCCCTTTGCCGACGCCGCGGCAGCGGCCTGCTCGACGAAGGGACCCGAGTGCTCCGGGTCAAAGAGCAGGCCGATCCTCTTTACGCCGGAAAAAAGCGCCGTCATCGTGGAGAGATAGGTTTCCGGAGCTATATTCATGCTCACGCCGGACACATTGCTTCCCTGGCGATCCGCCGTCTCCGACGGCATCACCATGGTATAGATCACCGGCAGGTGCGTGATCGCCCTGGTTCTTCTGAAGGCCCGGGTCCCGACCGCGAGCACGGCGTCCGGATGCTGCTTCAGGGCCTGTTCGATGGCGCCGGGGTCTGCAAGATTCAGTTCCCGCACGCCGCAGCCGCAGGTGCTTTTAAACCCCTCGATCGCGTCCCGGTAAGGCTTTATTTCAGAGTCTTTGATAATGACGACTTCGGAGGCCAGCGCAGGAGAGAACGGAAAGATCAGGCGCATGAAGAGCGTTGCTGCGAGAAGGAACTGCAGTGTAGGGATGCCTATTATTCGGGAGACAGTACTCATGGGGGAAAACTACACGGATAATCATATCAGAAAAAACGGGAATTGACCATCACGTCGTGACTGTATTCGGGTATATCATTTCCTGCAGCACAAGTGCCTCCAGGCACCTGTCAAAAAAGTCTTTTTTGCAGTCGACGCCCTCCGCCGCTCCGCGGTTCGTCAGATTCATGAATCTGCATCCGCCGAAACAGAGCGGCAGATAGCAACAGGAGAGGCAGCTCTCATTTTTCCAGTTTCCGAGATTGTGAATCACGTTATAGTCAAGGATTCCGGATTTTACCGAACCCATACAATAATTTTTGCGTCCGATCAGGTTGGGGCATTTATACAAACCGCCGTCCCAGTTGACCACGAATCGGTCGCGCCATTCGATCATGCAGACAGCCGGTTGCATCGCAGGGGTCCGGTACCCCCGGGAAAGAATTTCTTGACGCAGAAACACTCCGGCCTCAGCGATCCATGCTTCATTCGTTGAAGCGCATCCACCCCGAAAATGAGGCACGAATTCTGTTGTTTCGTTAAACACCGGGCTGAACTCGACGGACGATACGCATCGCGGGCCGAGTCCTTCATTCAGAAGTGCATCGAACAGCCTGGGGAACACCCGGTAATTCTCTCTCGTATAATTGCCCCCAATATTGACTTCTATCAGATCGCACACGTCCCGTAAATTTCGTACGATCGTATCGAACGAGCCTGAACCGGATTTGAAAGGCCGGGAACTGTCGTGAACCTCGGGAGGTCCGTCCAGGGTAACCGTCACATTGCGAAGACCGAGACATTTCAGCCGTTCTGCCGTGTGCCTGGTCAGTAGCGTCCCGTTTGTGATCATCGTGAATGCATATGCGGCCCCTCGCCTGTCCGCGAGCGAGCGCAGCCTCTCCGATATGCTCGCTATCATTTCCGCATTCAGGAGCGGTTCGCCGCCGTAAAATGTCGGGCAGATTTCATTTTTGCCGGGCAACTGCTTATCTATGAACGTTACCAGGTCTTCAGAAGTTTCTTCTGATAGATAGTACTTTCCCTTGCGGGTGCCTTCAAAGCAGTAGGCGCACGCCAGATTACAATCGAGATTCATCACAACAACAGGCCTTATCGATGCGTTGAGCTTGTTCATCTCATCGACGTACGCCAGCATTTCGCGTTTTTCTTCGTCGGTGCTCCGGACAATGAGGCCGAGTGCAGCAAGATTTTCCTTCTCCTCTACGGGAAGCGCATTGCGCTCGAGGTCCTTCAAGGCATCACGCGTAAGAGCGACTGTCGCTGCGGTTCGCGTCGAGAACAGGATAACCTGATCCGATGATTCCGGGTGATCGAATTGTATGCAATAGAGAGAAAGTGGCATAGAAAAAAAGAGGGGAGAGCATTCACTCTCCCCTTTATAAGACATTGCTAGTTTGTCTTCATTGATCCAACTCCGCCCGGACAGCATCTCATGGCGTTCGGGGCCCTCCCAATTCCTTTTTTGATGACCGTGATACGCTTCTGCATATTATATCACCTCCCCTGGATCAGATTGGTTTCAACTCCCGACCTTTGGGTTCAAAACCGGTACCGCACGCCCCCTTCGTACCAACGCTCCGGGTTCGGGAATAATGCAGTCGCATACTGAGTCGTATTGAGAAGATTATGAGCATTCACAAACAGCTCAAGTGCCGCATCCCGGCGCTCGAGCACTTTCTTTATCACGTTGAGATCAAGCAGGATCGAATGGTATTTCGTCACGTCGTCGGCCCGTACATTCCAGTTTATGTGCCTGCCCTGGAGCAGCACCTTGAGAGAGCTCTGGTCATCATATCTGACGCCGATATCATAGACCTGAACAGGAACGCCATGCACCGTTTCTCCGGTATCACGGTCCTTCGCACTGGTCAATTCCGCTGCGGCCGAAAGCGAGGTATTGTAAACAGGCTTGGTCTTCGCCTCGATCAGTACGCCCTCGCGTCTTTCATGGCCGATATTTTGAAATTGAATGTCCCCTGTATCTAGAACGACATAGTCTATCAGGTTTCGTATTTCGTTTCGGAAAAACGAGAGTTTCAGCCAAGCGTATTTTAGCGCGGCTGTTTCAATTCCGGCCTGAAAGGACCAGACCGTCTCCATGGTCAAATTCGGATTGCCGATCCAGCCGTTGAGATAGCCGAACGTTTCACCCGTTTTCGGGATGCTGAATCCTTTGGCCGCATACGCCCGGAAGATGGTGCTCTTATCAAGCCCATACGTGATCCCGAGGCTCGGACTGGTCACGTCTCCATTGGAGTTGGTCGAATCGAACCGGAGGCCGGGAATAACGGTGAGTCTGCCCAGAGACATCGTGTCGTTCGCATAAACCGCCCATTTCCTGACACTCTGTTCCCCATTGGGGAGCACATATATTTTATCGGTCATATTGCTTGAATCAGTACCGAACACAACCGTCTGCCGATCGGTCTTCCAGGCTAGTTTTGCACTCGTTCCGTATCCTTCATTTTTGTCCTTGGCGTAAGTTTTAATAAAGGTAGCGAGATCCGTTGACCCGTCGTTTGTATATTGATTATTAAGCCAGAAAGAAATGTTCAGGTCGACATTGTTGACAATCCTGGAGTTGACGGCAAAGGCGGAGTGAAAATATCCATTCCGGCTGTCGCCGGAACCGGCCCATGTAGGATCTGGCCAGTAATTGTTATAATAATCGTCCCGCCGGCTCCCGGCATATGCGAGCGACAATGCAATATCCGTATTCTCCGCGATATCATAACTCAGCTTTGAGTAAGCATTATGTTCTAAAACACTCAGATGCGGAGTAAGTCCATCGGACTGGAGCCGACCGGCCGTGAGATAATATCCAAAGCGGTCCTGCTTGCCGCGCGCCTCTGCTCTGAAGTCGCCGAAATTTTTCTCCCCGATCGAGGCATACACTATACCGCCCTGATCGACACTTCTTCCCGCCTTGGTGATGATGTTTACTACACCGCCAAGGGCGGAGCCCCAGGCTGACGAAGCCGGGCCCTTTATGATTTCTATTTTTTCGATATTCTGGACCGGGATCATGCCGATCTCCGCGATGCCGCTCCAGAGGCTGTTCATGACAACTCCGTCCATGATTACCGTTACATGCCTTTCAAACGAGCCCAGAATATCTGCCTGCGCTTTCTGGCCCGGCCCGCCGCTCATCCAGACCTCGACGCCGGCGACCGTGTTCAGCACCTCAGCGAGCGTATGGGCGTTCATCAGTTCGATGTCGGCCGCGGTCACGACCGTCATGTTGTCGGCAACTTGCGACAACGGCTGCGGGCTCCGGGTTGCGGACTGGACCACCAGATCTTCTTCCTTGAAGTACATTGAGAGAAAGGACTTCTCTTCAGCAGACTGGGCAAAGGCGCGGAAAGAGAACAGAAATAGATAGACAATGACAAGTACGATATTGACAACTGCCTTCAATTGACCCACCCCCCTAAAATATGATAACGAGCATAGTACAGAACATTGCAAAAATCAAGCATTAGATGACTGCAGGAAGACAGAAATCGATCCAACCCGAACGGAGAGACGGGCGGTGCTTCGGCTACACCCAGAAGCCGGGGGAATATGACGGCGGTCAGGCGGAGGATGTCCGCGTACCCTATGCGAACACCGGACCGCTTAAAGTGCCGGACAGCTTGAGCGACGAACAGGCTATCTTCCTGTACGATATATTTCCGACTGGATACTTCGAAGCGGACATCGCGAACGTCCGGCTGGGAGACGATGTCGCGGTCTTCGGGGCAGGACCGGTCGGCTATTTTGCGGTGCTGAGCTCGTTCCTTCGCGGTGCTGCCCGCGTCTTTTCTATAGATCACGAACCGGCACGCCTCGAAAAGACCCAGGCTTGGGGAGCGGAGACCATCAACTTCGAGAAAAACGATCCGGTCCAGACCATCAAAAGGGGAGAGGCGCGATCTCGGCGCCGTGGGATATGGGCAGTGGGGCACTACAAGGCCCCGGAGATCAAGGACCCGGTCTACGAAAAGCAGAACCCGCTGCAGGTCATCAACTGGATAGTGCAGGCAGCCCGCAAGTTCTCGACCTTCGGCATACCGGGTGTCTGCATGGGGGCCTACAATCAATTCCCGCTGAACCAGTTCTTCAACCGGGAACTCCAGATGAGGCTCTGCCAGTGCCCGGTCAAGAACTACAACGAACAGCTGCTGCATCTCATCGAGATGCCCGGGTCGACCCTGCGCCGATCATCCGCAATGTGATAAAAATCCAGGATGTACTGAAGAGCTACAAGGCCTTTGATGACAAGAGCGATGGGGTCACGAAGGTGGTGATCAAGCTCTAGTGCCCTGTCCCTGCATTTTCTGCTTTACGAATTTCCCGAGGCTGTTCAGCCGGCCCTGCAGTTTCTCGAACTCGGGGAAATGGAGCGATTGCTGTCCGTCGGACAGGGCGCGTTCCGGTTCGGGATGGACTTCGATCATGACGCCGTGAGCGCCGACCACGATCGATGCAAGGGACAGGGGTGCAACGAGGTTCCTCTTGCCCGTTGCATGGCTCGGATCGAAGATGATGGGCAGATGGGTCTTTTCCTTGACCAGCGGGATGATGGCAAGGTCCGCCGTATTGCGGGTGGCCGTCTCGAAGGTCCGGATGCCGCGCTCGCAGAGCACCACATTCGGGTTCCCCCCGAGCAGGATGTACTCTGCCGAGCCGAGCCACTCCTCGAGAGTGCCTGAGAGACCGCGCTTCAGTATCACGGGCTTCCTGATCTTGCCTACCTCGGTCAGAAGATCGAAGTTCTGCATGTTCCTCGCGCCGACCTGGAGAATGTCCACGTGTTCGGCAACGATACCTACATGTTCGGGACTGACTACTTCCGTCACGACCAGCAGGCCTGTTTCCTTTCGAACCTCATCGAGGAGTTCGAGCCCGCCTTCGCGCAACCCCTGAAAGCTGTGGGGACTGGTCCGCGGCTTGTAGGCGCCGCCGCGCAGCACGGGTACCCCCATCTTCTTGAGCAACCTGGCGGTCTTCATCATCTGGTCCCTGCTCTCGACTGCGCAGGGCCCGGCGATGACGAGGAAGGGAGATTTTCCGCCGACCTTGACCTTGTTGCCCAGCGTCACGACCGTGTCGGCAGGATGGAAGTCTCGGCTCACGAGCTTGTATGGTTTCGTGACAGGAATGATCTCGAGAATGGCCTTGATGTCCCGGAGCGGCGCGTCGTTCACGCGACCCTGGTTGCCGATTATTCCGATGGCGGTCCGTTCTGCGCCGGGGATCGCGACTGGTTTAAGCCCCATGGAAGTTATGGTCTTCTTGACGAGGGTCACGTCCTTGTCCGTGGCCCAGTGGTGCATGACGATAAGCATGAAGAGCTCCCTGAATTCTCTTCTAGAGTAACTTCAAACCAAAATTTACTTTCGCGCAAAGCCGCCAAGCCGCAAAGGAAAGCAAAGAACTGGAATTACAGAATGTAATATAAACAAAAAACCGCGCGCAGGTACGGAAGGGATCTTCCTTGTTTTCTATTTTAATTTTACAACTCAGTGGAACTATCAAACTATTTTTGTGCTTTACGTCTTTCTTTGCGACTTTGCGGCTTTGCGCGAGACGCCTTGGCTTCGGCTTTCTACTTCTTCTCCCGCTTCCTCCGCTCGGTGATCGTCTCTCCGGCAATGCCCCAGTTGTCCGTATCCACTTCCTCGATCACGACCACCGTCGTCTGCGGGTTCTTTCCCAGGATGTCTTGAAGCATCCTGGTCGTCTCCTGGATCAGCCGCTTTTTCTGTTCTGCTGTTGCGCCTTCTTTCGTGATTTTGATATTGACATACGGCATAGTAAACTCCCGTAATTCAGAATGTGAAATCAGATGATTCCTGATGCACGCAGATGGAACCTGCGGTTACAACTCCTGAACGCCGATAG
>MHEA01000167.1:12638-16026 GCA_001805085.1 Nitrospirae bacterium GWC2_57_9 | reverse complement strand
GAATCTACTCCCGCACCTTCATCAACCTTCCGCAAGAAAAACAACGGTAGCATTGTTCGGTGTCAAGGGACCCCAGGTATACGTAATGCGGCTTGTTGCAATCGCACCGCGAAGGCAATTGCGCGACCTGCCTGTTCTTTACGGACACGAGCACCGGCAGGGCTATTCCGGACACGAGCAGTATCCAGACGGTTCCCATCCCCCAGGTCCACCAGTCCATCTGCATTCCGAAAAAAAGTACGAACGCCAGGCCGGCGGGAACAAGGAACAGCCACAGAATGAACCGGCTGATTATCTTCTTGTTCTGTTCCGGTATGTCGAGGCCCTGGAATAATTCCACCAGCTTGCTGCCGGCCTCGTTCGTAAGCCTGCTGCCGCACTTGGCGCATGCGATCTTGGCGTAGACCCGCACGTTCCCGCCCCTGTTCGTCTGCAGGCTCGGCGACCAGCCTTCGTACCGTGGCTGTCCGCTGAAACCGCAGTGGGTGCAGGTCAGTTCTATATCCCATCCATGCGTTTTTTGGATATTCTTTGAAGAATGAAAAAAAGTGCTCATATCGGAAGCTTGATTTTATACTGTAAAGCGAACATTCGCAAGATGAATGTTATGGCGATGCAGCTTACCGCGGCGAGCACGTCGTTGCCGTATGCCCGGAAAATCAGGAGATAGGACCAGGCGCCCACGAACGAACAGGTAGCGTACAGCTCGGTGCGCTGGAAAACGTAGGGAATCTCGTTGCAGACAACATCACGAATGACCCCGCCGAAAACGCCGGTGGTGACGCCGAGCAGAGCCGAAATAAAAGGATGACATCCGAGCTGGTTCGCAAGGGATGCGCCCGAAGCGCTGAAGGAGCCCAGTCCGAGGGCATCCAGCGCCAGCACGAAGACGACCAGCTTCTTTTTCTCGAACAGCTCCTGAGAGACCAGGCTGGCAACGATTCCAAGCGCAAGAAGCAGGATCGCATATTCGTAATGCTGTACCCAGAACAGGGGATGGCGATTCAGGATGATATCGCGCAGCGACCCTCCGCCCAGGGCGGTGACCATGCCGAGGGCATACACGCCGATGAGGTCCATGCGCAGTTTCCTTGCCTTGTAGAAGCCGGTCAAGGCAAAGGCGATGATGCCCAGTACCTCGATGGTTTTTATGAGCGTGTTCATGTTTGAAGTTTATCTCGGAAATTTTACCGGCTGCTGTGCAGCCAGCGCCTGTTTGTAGTTCTTCCGGGTCCCGATGTTCAGCACGGTCGTGAGCGCCACATTCCTTCCCTGCAGGATCGAACGGGCAACGCGCTTCAGGATCTGCCAGTAGGTGGTATTCCTCTTCATGAGCCACAGGAAGCCTTCGTACAGGTCCTGCTGGGTCATGCTCTTCGGCAGGTAATTCACGCCCGAGTATACGTAATTCGACCATTCGTCGCTCGTGACCCTGGCCTCCTTGAGCAAGCGTTCGCGGATCTCGGTGCCCGGATAGGGATAGAGAATGTTGACGTTGATCGTGTCAGCCTCTGATTCCCGGATCAGCTTGTCGACTCTCGCAAAGACCTCTTTGCTGTCCTCGTCCAGCCCCAGCACGAACGCGGCCATCAGCACGATGTTGTGCTCGTGCAGTTTCCTGATCGCGTCCTTGTATTGCTGGGGATGGTTCTGGTATTTGTGGGCTGCCTTGAGCGTCACTTCATCCATGCTCTCGAACCCGATGAACAGGAATTGGCAGCCGCTCTGCCGGGCAAGGGAAAGCAGCTCATCGTCCTTGGTGATGCCGATCCCTGCCTGGGAGACCCACTTGATCTTGAGGGGTATCAGCTTGCGGAAGAGTTCCTTGGCATACTCTGGCACGCCTGCCACATCATCGTCAACGAACATGACGAGTTTGTCCGGGTCCATGCCCCTGATCTCCCCGATCACTTCGGCGACCGGGCGGGTCCTGAAGGTATGCCCCCAGAAGGCGGACACCGAGCAGAACTCGCACTGGTACGGGCAGCCGCGCATGGTCTGGACCATCTGTGTCACCGTATACCACTGCGTCTTCGGCATGAGGTCGAGGCGGGGCCGGGGCAGCCCTTTCATGTCGTGAAAGCTGCTCGCGCGGTAAGCGCCCTTCATGGCTCCGCGCTTGAAGTCCTCCAGCACCTTGCCCCAGATGTTCTCCGCTTCCCCGACGACCACTGCATCGGCATGCTTGAGCGCCTCTTCCGGCATTGCCGTGGCGTGAAATCCGCCCATGACCACCGGAACCTTGCGCCTGCGGTACTCGTCCGCGATCTCGTACCCGCGGTCGACGTTCGAGGTGAACGAAGCGATGCCCACGAGGTCCGCAGGATCGCTGAAATCGAGATCATTGATATTCTCGTCAAGAATGGATACCTCGAATTCCGGCGGCGTCAGCGCAGCGACCATGGACAGGCCGAACGGCGGAAGCCGCAGACGGGTGCCCTTTTTCGAGATGCGCTTCGCCCGAGGCATTATCAGCTTCAGCTTCATAAAACAGGCCCTCCTGTTGCTGATACGGAATTCGTCCGGATGCCCGGGCTTGATGATTTCCCTGCAATATCAGAGCTGATTCTTGAACCCGCCCTCGAATACGATCTCTTTCAGCCTTTTCCTGTTCGAGGGAAACTCTCGCTGCTCCAGCGCGAAGGGCAGGTCGTATTTATTTCCCGGCCGGCCCACCGCAGCCATTGCCTCGACTTGATATTCGTCGCTCACATTGAGTTCCAGCTTCGCCCGGTCATAATCGAAGCCCTGCATCCCATGAACGACAAGACCCATGAACGAACCCTGCAGCGCGAGAGCCAGCCAGGACGCGCCGGTGTCGTAGGAATGAGTGCGCGCCGGCTTGCCGTTAAAGTCGAATGTTTTCTTCGACACGACGACGATTAAAACTGCCGCATTCCTGCACCACGACTTGTTGTTCTCGCTCAGAATACCGAAGAACTTCTCCCAGTGCCCGGTGTTCCGCATTGCGAACAGGAACCGCCAGGGCTGGTTGTTCATGGACGACGGCGCCCAGCGTGCGGCCTCGAAGAGGCGCATCAGTTCTTCCTTGCTGATCTCCTGGCCCGACATGGCCCTCGGCGACCAGCGGTTCACGAAGAGGGGAAAGATATCGTGGTCAGGCTTGCGATACAGCGCCATGTCGGGAATATTCGTCATTTTAAGCTCTCCGCTTCGTCCTTCCAGCCTGTGCCCAGCGTTTACGAGTGCAACGCGCGAGTGCTGGATGCGAAAGCTGGAATCCAGAACTTGAAAACATCAAAACACAGCCGCCTTCCTGGTCAAGAAAATCCACTATTACCTGGGCGATTGGACTGTTTCAGTCAATATTTCCGGCTCATGCACTGCCGCCGCCTTTGCCTCTTTCCATCTCCGGCGGAGCTTCTTC
>MHEA01000167.1:9904-12616 GCA_001805085.1 Nitrospirae bacterium GWC2_57_9 | reverse complement strand
TGCGATTCCTTGATCGCCCGTTCCAGGTTCCGGTACTTCAGGGGATCCGATTTCGGTATCGAAAAATCGCCTCTCGTTTTCCAGATATCGCCCAGCTTAATCCAGGCCGCAAAATTCTCGATCTTCCCGCCTTCCATCAAACTGATCTTGGATGTTGCCTTGATGTGAGCTACGTGAAGTCCTTTCTTGCCGGCTATCACCTTCTGGCTGCCGTTGAAGGGTTCGGCCCCCTGGGAGTCGAAATAGTGCCAGGTGACCTTCGCGATCTGTGTTTCCGAATCGTGACAGCTGCCGCAGGTCCGGGACTTGCCGAGCGGATGGGCAACCTCTTCCACCTGGATCCAGGCCAGGTAGTTATTGTTGCCGCCGGGGAAGCTGAAGGTCCCGAGCTGGGCATAGGCATCGCGCGTCTCGCCTTTGGGCCATCGGAAGGTGAGCCCCTGCTTCGGCGTCACCGTCTCCTTGTAACCGCCCATGCTGTTCGGCCAGATCTTGGTCGGCATCCAGCGGCCGGCCTGGTCCTTGATCAGGATCGGCGGTTCCTGCGGGCCGTAGTAGAGCGAATACTTCTTGAAAGGATTTGACCGGGAAGCGATATTGCCCGGCCCCCAGGATGTCATCTCGTACCCGCCCAGGACCTTCACATGACATGCTGCACAGGCAAGGTTCTTGTGCACGCTCCTTGCCATTGCCTCTTCGACCTCGATGTGGCATTCCTGGCAGGTGGCCTTGCGTTCGATATGGCCCATCCCGCCCGGACCGGTCTGGTGGCAGTCAACGCACTCGATCTTTTTCGCAACATGCACGTCTTCGGGCAGTCCCGCCGGCTCCGAAAATTCCTTCCCCAGGTAGCTGTCCCCTCTTCTGCGCTCCATCGTGCCCGCGTGGCAGACAAAAGTGCTCCGTCCGCCTCCGGTACAGTTGGGCGAAGGAGGCGTGCGGCTGAAGGCGTGGCTTCCGTTCTCGCGGCTCGGCGTATAATGGCAGTCAAGACAGCCGGCATGACAGATATTACAGGCCTTCTGCTTGGCGATCGCCTGGTCCCTGGTGAGGGAAAGGTTGATCTCCTTGGTTATCTTTTCCGTGTTCTCGAAGGAGAACCGGTCGCCTTCCGCCCTGCCGACCGGCAGGGTGTCCGCAAAGGACGGCCCTCAATTGTTCGGTCCGTGGATATCGTTCCAGGTGCGCATCGAGCGCTGCCGGAAGTTCGCTCCCATCATGCTGGAGGAAAACTGCTTTACCTGATCGGGGTGGCAGCCCGGCTTGCCGCAGGTCTTCGCAGCAAGGGCGGGATCGTATCCCAGCGTCGCCGAGTTCCTGTCATGCCAAAGGAGCGTGCCCACCCCATCGTCGAGCGAGCCGTCCGGGAGGCGCGGGAGCATCTCGCGCAACCGGTCCGTGCCGGACGGCAGCAAGCGGCTTACATGTCCCTTGCGCGGGATGATATTCAGGTCGTTGTCGAGCACGATCAGCTTCAACATGCCCTGGTGTGCTTTGGCGGGATCGTTCGAAAGGCCGTTGCCGAGGTGACAGTCGCGGCATTCGGTGTTGGGATGGCGCGCTTCCTTCTGCGCTTGTTCCCGGGTCAGGACGAACTGCGGGTAGCCGAGCGCCGTCATCCTGGCCGTATCGGAATGACACTGCACGCACCGGTCGCTGGACCGGTACCCGGTATAGAAAAAGGCGAAAAGCAGAACCAGCGAGAGCTGGGCGACAATGATCGCCATGCCCCGCTTTGTTCCGAACAGGTTCGAGAGCTTACCGATAGCCATACGAAGAAAGCATACCACAGGCAGGCGGTCAAGACAAATAGAATGTTACTTTTTGCGACCCCCTCTGGAGCGACTTGCCTTCGCGCAACCGGAACAGGGAACCGGATTCCAGCCTCACGTCGTCCGGAGGGCTTCCACAATATTCATGCGGGCCGCGCGGAATGCGGGAAGGATACCTCCCACGAACCCCATCACAACTGCGAAGAGCAGCGACTGCAGGATTATATTCCCGTTCAGCGTGAAGGAGAAGGCAAGCTCGGAAAAGGTCTGCCAGTTCATGGTCGAGATGGTGATGAGCTGCATGAAGGACGCGAAAAAAAGGCCGGCGAAACCGCCCGCGAGCCCGAGCAGAATGGATTCCAGCAGGAAGGCCAGCAGGATGCTCCTCCGGCTGAACCCCAGCGCCCGGAGGGTGCCGACCTCGGGAGTGCGGTGAGCCACAGCGGCGTACATAGTGATCATAGCGCCGATCATGGCACCGAGGGAGAAGATGACGGTGAGCGTGATGCCCAGAATGCGCAGGAAGGTAGCCATCATCTCCGACTGCTCACGGTAATAAGAGGTTTCTACCTTCGCTTCCATCATCAGCCGCGGGTCCGATTCGATGCGCGATTTGACGCCATCGAAGGCTGACCGATCGCGCAGCCGGAACAGCATCGAGGAGTAGACCGGCCTGCGAAATGCCTGCATCAGCTGTTCTGCGTCACCCCAGATTTCGGAACTGTAAGCCGTGGCGCCGGCTTCAAAAATCCCGACCACGGTCCAGTCCCGCATCCCGAAACGGACCGTCTCCCCCATGCCGCCGCCCTGGAAGCGCCTGGCCACGCTCTCTCCGGCAATGATCTCCGATGACCCGGGCCTCGGCATTCTGCCTTCTACCAGCCTGACTTGGGGCCGGAGCGCGAGCGATTGATTGCCGATGCCGCGGATCACGACGTTG
>MHEA01000167.1:6902-9892 GCA_001805085.1 Nitrospirae bacterium GWC2_57_9 | reverse complement strand
TGGCCGCGAGCCTGTTCCCGTCGCGCCCCACGGCGATCTCCGGCTGCGTCTCGACGATGGCGGCCAGGTTCCGGTCGATCGTGCTCTGCACTTCCGAACCGGCCGATTTCCGAACCACGACGACATTGTCCGGCGAACCGGTCTGGACCAGGGTTTTCTGCAGCCCCTCGGCCAGCATGAGCGTGGCCGCGAACACGAAGACCACGAGCGCCATGCCCGACGCCGTCAGCACCGTGGTCAGCCTGCGGGTCCAGAGGTTGCGAAAGCTGTAGGACAAAGGAATGGCCATATTATCGCGACGAAGGGCGGAAGACTGCGAGAATTCCAAAAGACTTCACTCTGCACTCCGAACTCCGCACTCCGAACTCAAATCACCCTATTCTTCTCAGCCCGTCCGCCACATTGATAGTGGTTCCGCGCCAGGCAGGGAACAAGGCTGCCACGGTCCCGACGATCACCGAAGCGACCAGGTCAAGAACGATTGTGGGCGTGGAAATCGCAAAAGCCGGGAAGAACTGCTTCAACGAATGCTCTATCCAGGTTCCCGCCGGGAAGGACAGTGCCACGCCCAGCAGGCCTCCGACCAGGGAGATTGTGATCGATTCCCCGAAGATGGCGCCGGCGATATACCGTGCTCCGAACCCCAGGGTCTTCATGGTCGCGTATTCCGGGATGCGTTCCCGGGCCGTCATGGCCATTGTGTTCGCGGCGACGACCATGATGATGACGATCACCACGTAGGATACGATCTGGATCGCGGCCACGATCGCGCCGGTCATGGCAACGAAGCTCATCTGGAAAGCCTTTTCCGTTTCCGTCATGGTCTCGGCCAGGGAGTTCCTGAACAGCTCGTCTATGCTGCGGCCGACCTCAGCCGCCCGGTCGGCGTCCTCGATGCTCTCCACGAACACGCCCACCATATCGGCACGTCCCGGCGAAGTTTTTTTCATCACTTCATTGAGGTAGTCCCAATGAAAGAAAAACTGGCTCTCGTCGGTGCTCTTTTCCGCGCCCTGGTAGATGGCCCTCACCGTGAACGACCACTGTCCGGGATAGATGGTCCCCCTGAGCGTAACCGGATCGCCCAGCTTCCAGCCGAAACGTTCCGACAGGCTCTGCCCGATCACACAGCCTTTGCGGTCCGTCAGAAACGCATCCTTCTGCTCGGGCGGGATCACGAATTCGGGGTAAAGGTCCAGGTAGTTCCGCGCGTCGATCGCGAAGTTGGCGAAGAAGTTCTTCTCGCTGATATAGATGCCGCCGAACCAGTTGGCATAGGAGACCTTCCTTACCCCGGGCACGGAGCGGATCTTCTCGCCGTAGGAAATGGGAAGGGTGAAGGTGAGCGATATGGCGTTCCTGGTGATCAGCCGCGAAGCTGATGCCGACTCGACACCCTGGTACCATGCCGAAATGAGCGTGCGAAGCAGACCGAAAGCCATGATGGCGACGGCCACGCCGAGGATGGTCAGGCCCGTGCGGAGCTTGTGGCGGAAGGCATTGCGTATGATGAGCTTAAGAACGAACATCGTTCAGAACGCCCTTTTCCAGATGCCGCACCAGGTGCGCCCGCTCGGCTGCGCGCGGATCGTGGGTGACCATGATGATGGTCTTTCCGAACTCATGGTTCAGCCGTTCCATCAGCCCCAGGACGTCCTGGGCCGAGACGCGGTCCAGGTCTCCCGTGGGCTCGTCGGCTACCAGGATGCGGGGATCGGTAACGACAGCGCGGGCAATGGCAACGCGCTGCTGCTGTCCTCCGGAAAGCTGGGAGGGATAGTGGTCCATGCGGTCGGTGAGGTTCACGACGCCGAGTGCAATTTCGACATGCTCGCGCCGCTCTGCACGGGAAAGGCCGGTCAGGAGAAGCGGCATTTCCACGTTCTCGAAGGCGGTCAGGACCGGGATCAGGTTGTAGAACTGGAAGATGAAGCCGACGTTGAGCGACCGCCAGGAGGCCAGGTCGGTTTCAGAAAGGGAGGAGATGTCGACGCCGCCGATCGCGACTGTTCCGCTGTCGGCCTTGTCGATCCCCGCGATGATGTTCAGGAGCGTGCTCTTACCCGACCCGGACGGGCCCATCAGCGCCAGAAACTCCCCCTCGCAGATATCGAAGGTGATGTTCTCGAGCACGGGCACTACCTGCGCTCCGCGGCGGTAGGTCTTGACAAGGTCCCTGACCTCAACGATGTTGTCCGGGCAGGTGGTCATAATGAAAAGTCTTTTTCGATCAGTCCTTGCACTACGTCATTCCGAAATTATTAATCGGGAATATGGTTCCCCATGTCCGCGCACGAGTCGAAGTCAACATTGCAACTAAAAATAAGGATCAAAGGACTTGTCTCACAAGAAGGCACAAACACACGAAGAGATTCGGGGTCAAATAAAGCATTTCTTTGTGGCTCCGTGTGATAACAAGCGCCTTAAGTAATTGTCAGGCATTAGCCCGCGATGATGTACCTCTATGCGAGGACCGAATAAAGCTACGGTTTCTCAACCGAGATCTTCGATCCGTTCTTGATATTTTCAGGCGGGTTCACCGCGACTTTGTCGCCCGGTTTCACGCCCTCGATGACCTCGACCAGCTCCCCGATGCGGGCACCGGTCCGGACCTTGACCTCCCTGGCCTCGTCCTGTTCGACCAGGAAGACCGACTGGCTGCCGTCCCGGTTGACCAGGGCGGCAGCGGGCAGCGTGATCCTCGGCCGCTCCTCTTCAGGCTGCACCGCGCGCTCGAGGAACGCCACCTTGGCGCTCATCTCGGGAAGCACCCTGGGGTGCTTTTCCAGGAACCGCACCTTGACCAGCACCGAGGCCTTCGTACGGTCCGCCGTGGGAACGATCATGTGCACTACGCCCCGGAACCGCTTCTCCGGAATGGCATCCAGCTGGATCTCGCAGGGCTGGCCCCCCCTCACCTTTTCGAGATTGGACTCGGACACATCGGCCTCGACCTGGAGCGATGTCATGTCCGCGATCGTCACGACAGA
>MHEA01000167.1:3568-6875 GCA_001805085.1 Nitrospirae bacterium GWC2_57_9 | reverse complement strand
GGGAGTGACGATATCCCCGGGATTGGCATCCTTGGTCAGGACCACGCCGTCAAAAGGTGCGCGGATATTTGTGTATTCCACGGCCACCTCCGAGGAGGTCAGTGCCGCTTCAGCAGCGCGGATCGCCGATTCCGCGCCGGTAACCCCTGCCTGCGCCCGCTTATGCCGGGCCTCGGCAGTATTGTAATCCATCTGCGCAATGAACCCCTTCGCGATCAATTCCTTGCTGCGGTTGAAATTCAGCAAGGCATCTTCGAACTCCGCCCGGGCCTGGACCAGTGCTGCACGGGCGCTCTCGAGATTCGCCGCCGCCTGTTCGCGGTTGGCCTCGACGTCGCGGGCCTCGAGCCGCGCGATCACCTCACCCTGCTTCACCCCGCTGCCCTCCTCCACCCCCAGCCATTCCAGCCGGCCCGTTGCCTTCGAAGAAACGGCCGCCTTGCGTTGCGCCACCACGTACCCGCTGGCATTCAGGAGCGTAAAACTCTGGGACGGATAGACCAGGGAAACCGAGGCCGTCTCCACCTCGATCGTGGGGTTGATCAGAAAAGAATAAACGAGCGCAAGCAGAATGGCAATGAGAATGGCGGCGGCAATGATCAGGCCTTTCCGTGAACGGGGCCTGGCGTAGCTGCTCTTCGCCTTATCGATCTTCAGTTTTGAAAGGTCCTGGTCGGACATGTTCTTCTCCGGCGATATGGCCTGCATTTAGGATAACAAATGGAAGGGTGAGTTGCAAGGAGAACCCGGGGTAATTCGGGAAGGAAAAAGACGGGTAAGACTTCCAGATCGATAGCGAACTATACGGTATCAGCCTCAGCTTCAAGACGGCGAAGTGCTGATTCTATATCGAGCTTTTTTGCCCAGGACCGTAAATATGCCATGTCCAGGTTTTCATATTGGACTTCGTAGACGCGCAAGGCGTCGGTAAACTGTTTTTCGCTGCCGCCGGCAATCAAGTGTCAGGATTATTTTCTTCAGTAGTTCCTGTTGTGACATTTATTCAGACGCTCCAGATAAAGTTTTTTGATTGCTTCTTCAGGAAGGTCGGGAAAGCGTTTCCGGAGGCCGTGCAGGAAAAGGTCCTTGGTAAACTGCGAAAGCTCGAAGGACTTCATGAGCCGCGCGTGCGGCGACAAGCGGCGAAGCGTTTGAATGTAAATTTTGTGATTAGGATGGGGCTTAATGACCATGGTTAATTGTAATTGAAAACGCTTACGAAATCAAACGTCAGGCATGGAATAATGGGTGCATGCAAAAAAAAAGCAACTAGAGAAAACAACATCAGTCCTGCGTGCCGATAAATTTGTGTTTTCTATGCCACTCAAGGTTTTTTTGACTGGGCCAATGTTCCGTGGCCAGCCACGAAAAATCGAGCCGTCTGGCATCGTGCTCTGACAGTGAAAGTTGATGAGGACTATTTTCTAGGAATCTACCCGTCGCCACGACAACCCGGTGGTCTGTTCCCATCGTCCATAATCCCTGGTCGAAAGACCAATGATGGTTTCTGCAGAGAGCGATACCATTCGCAACATCATCGTTATGGCTGTCGGAAAACTGGTGGATATGTGCTGCCTCAACCAGCGTCACCCCTGACGGCAGAAGCATTTTCACATTACAAAGAGCACAAGCATAGCGATAAAGTGGAACTAATTGGAGTCTGAACCTGATATCACGGCCTTGCCTGATCTCCTTCTGATGCGGCAGGCGGCAAGTTGAAGCAAGTTGTTCTTTAATTTCAGAATCAAGCCCGAGCATGGCCCGTAGTTTGATTCTTTCGGGCGGGAGGAACCAGTCCCCGGAAATCAAGATTTGACGCGCTCTAGCCCGGTTCTCGTTAATCTTCATCAAATCAAAAAATTCGTCCGCATTTCTGCATGGGAGATGACCCTGTTCAGCGAATCCACTGAGGTCGGTTTCACGCTTTCAAGTACGGTTTCGAAACCGGGGTAGGCTATGTGTCGAAGAAAGCCGTCGTTTCTCAGATAAAAAAATGGGAGCTCAACGCGGCCTACGCTTCTCCCCCTTGAGCTGATGACTTCCCAATACGCAAGGAACCGGAACGCCAATTCAGGGGTTAAACGAATATTGTTGGAAGGAATAGCTCCCTGCTCGATTTGATCGAGGATTGAGAGCAGCAGGAGAGGTTTATGCGGTGCCGGTGTTTCCGATGCCCTATCCACTCGCAGTTTCGCCAGCTTCTGGAGCCAGGAATCAAGCATTTCGTCCTCTCTGCCCGGGATTTAATCAACAGGCTCAGGAATAGAATCTGAAAAATGGAGGGCGTGCGTTTTCCGTCCTGGTTCAAAAAAGCCGTTCCATGGCCTCGTCAACGCTCCTCACGCCGATAAGCTCCATCTTTTTGAGGGCCGCGGTCTTCTCGAGTTTTTCCACGTTCACGGCCGGAAGAATGCACCGGGTGAAGCCGAGCTTGGCCGCGTCCTTGATGCGTGCCTCGGCCTGGCTGATCGCTCGCACTTCTCCGGCCAGTCCCACTTCGCCCATGACCACCGTGCCGGCGCTGACCGCTTTTTCCCGGAAACTGGAAGCAACAGCGGCGATAACGCCGAGGTCCACCGCGGGCTCGTCGATCTTGAGGCCGCCCACGATGTTCACGAACACGTCCATGCCCATCAGGTGCATGCCCACGCGCTTCTCCAGAACGGCCAGAAGCAGGGAAACACGATTGTAGTCCACGCCGATGCAGGTTCGCCGCGGCATGGTCAGTTTGGAGGGCGCCACGAGCGCCTGGAGCTCGGCCAGGATCGGGCGGGTGCCTTCGAGGGACGAGACGACAACGGAGCCGGTGGCATCGGCAGGCCGTTCGGCCAGGAAGATCTCCGAGGGGTTGGCCACCTCGGCAAGGCCGCTCTCCTTCATCTCGAACACGCCGATCTCGTTGGTCGAACCGAAGCGGTTCTTGACCGCCCGCAGGATCCGGAAAGCATGCCCCCGGTCGCCCTCGAAATAGAGGACCGTATCGACGATGTGTTCGAGCACGCGGGGGCCGGCGATGGCTCCGTCCTTGGTGACATGTCCGATGAGAAAGGTCGGAACGCCCGTCCGCTTCGCGTGCACCATCAGTCTGCCCGATACTTCGCGCACCTGGCCCACGCTCCCCGGGGCGGCAGGCAGTTCGGAGGTGAACACGGTCTGGACGGAATCGACGACGATAACCTGCGGCTGCAGCCCGTCGGCGGCATGGATGATCTCCTCGAGGGACGTCTCGGCCAGGACGTAGAGGTTCTCGGCCTTCACCCCGAGGCGCTGCGCTCGCATCTTGATCTGTGCCGGAGACTCCTCGCCG
>MHEA01000167.1:0-3471 GCA_001805085.1 Nitrospirae bacterium GWC2_57_9 | reverse complement strand
GCGCGCGTTTGTAGATAATCTGGAAAAGGCCATCAAACCTTCCGCCCAAATAGTACGCATCCCGCCATATTTTCCCGATATTTATAAAAGTTCAAAAATATATAATTAATTGTATGCTTGATATCAAATATATCCGAGAAAATAAGGAGGTAGTCAAAAAAAATTGCAAAATACGCAATGTCAAAATCGACATTGATGTCCTACTGGAAACTGATGAGCGCAGGCGAGAGTTGATCAAGACGATCGAAGATTTGCGCGCTTTGCGCAATCAAAAATCCAAAGGCAAACCCACCACCGAAGAAATCGAAAAGATGCGCGCGGTAGGGGAGAATATCAAAAAAAATGAAGAGGTTTTGAGTAATGTGGAAGAAGAATTTCGCGCTCTTCTCATGGCCGTGCCTAATTTGACACACCCGGATTCGCCGGTCGGGGGAGAAGATGATTTCAAAGTGATTTATACCAACCGCAAACCGACTAAGTTTGATTTTGTGCCCAAAAATCACGAGGATCTGATGCTAAACAATGATTTGATCGACTTCGAACGAGGCACCAAAGTGACTGGCGCTAAATTTTATTTTTCCAAAAACAATCTGGTACGAATGAATCAGGCCTTAATTAATTACGGTATTGATATCGTCACCAAGCATGGTTATACACTGTTGGAGACGCCGGATTTGGCCAAAGACGCGATTCTGATGGGGGTTGGGTTCAATCCGCGCGGATCGGCAGAAACGCAAATTTATTCCATACAAAATAGCGATTTGAGTCTGGTCGGTACGGCCGAAATTACTGTGGGCGGATTTCACGCTGATGAAATTCTAGACCTGTCGGTCGGAGCCAAAAAATACGTGGCGCTATCACATTGTTTTCGTACCGAAGCCGGCGCTTATGGGCGCACCAGCAAGGGGCTATATCGCGTTCATCAGTTTGCTAAGTTGGAAATGTTTGTATTTTGCAAGCCGGAAGATAGTGAAAAATATCACGAAGAAATTTTGAATATTGAAAAAGAAATAATTGATGGTCTGGATTTTCCTTATCAAATCATCGACATTGCCTCAGGGGATTTGGGTGGCCCGGCTTATCGCAAATACGATATTGAAGCCTGGATGACCATGAAGGGGGAGGGGGACAAACAAGGTGGTTATGGAGAAATTACCAGCTGTAGTAATTGTCTGGATTATCAGGCGCGCCGATTGAATATTCGCTATCGCAAAGATGATGGCTCGACTGATTATGCGCATACACTCAACGGTTCGGCTATCGTACTCAGTCGTTTTCCAATCGCTATTACCGAAAACTATCAACAGACTGACGGTAGTATCGCGGTGCCAAAAGCGCTCAAACCATATCTAAACTTGGAAAAACTGTAATCATATGCTCACTTGGGTGGAGGTGGACTCAAAGGCGATCAATCATAATTTAAAACAATTTAGAAAAATTATCGGGTCAAAACCGCTTTTGATGCCGGCGGTAAAAGGCAATGCCTACGGTCACGGCATTGTTGAAGTTGCTAAAATTTGTGATCAGAATAGGGAAGTGGACAAGATTTGCGTGGTGGATCTAAACGAGGCTTTACAACTCATCAAAGCGAAAATTAAAAAATCAATTTTGATTTTAAGTTTCTATGAAAACGATGAACACAAATTGTGTTCAGCTGTTAAAGCCGGTGCTATTTTCCCAGTGTATAATATCGAGCAAGCGATTTTACTAAATAAAATAGGGGAGGGGGTAGGTAGGAAAGCGGTCGTACATATCAAACTCGACGCGGGTACTTCTCGAATCGGGGTGTTGCCAAATACTATTGTCGATTTTATCAAAAAAATCATTCCTCTAAAACATCTGACAGTCGAGGGTTTGTTTAGTCACTATGCTTCCAGTGAAGACGATAAGTTATTTACGGAAAATCAACTGCGTATTTTCGTTAAAACAATCTCAAATTTAAAAACAAACGGCATCAATGTGCCCATCCAACATTTAACCTGTTCGGCGGCGAGTATTTTGTACCCGGATAGTCATTTCAATGCAGTGCGAATAGGGATTGGCATGTATGGCTTATATCCCAATGAATTGGCTCGTAAAAAAATAAAACTTCGTCCGGCTTTGAGCTGGCACACTACTGTGATGCAGGTAAAAACTGTGCCAGCGTGGACGAAAATTAGCTATGGTGGCACTTTTACCACCAAACGCGCTACCAAATTGGCAGTTTTGCCGGTGGGATATTGGGATGGATACGATCGCACTATGAGTAATCGTGCCCAAGTACTGATAAGGGGTAAAAAATGCCCGGTAAGAGGTCGGATCTGTATGAATATGTGTATGGTGGATGTGACGACTGTCAAAAACGTTCGCGCTGGCGACATAGCCACCCTGATCGGCACGCAAAACAGACAATCGTTATCAGTAGAGGATCTGGCAAAATGGGCTGATACAATCAATTACGAAATTGTCGATCGAATCAATCCGTTATTACCCAGGGTGGTTGTATGAAGTATTTTATTTCCGAACACAATCACGAAAAATATCGTCCGCGCACCACTTTCAAGGATCGCTTAGTTAATCGTTTTTCAAAAAAACACAAACAAATGGAACGGCCCACCACCAGTCGTCGAGAACAAGCCCCTTGGTGTAATCCCTATCGACAAAATCAATCGGTTGGTATATTGAAACGTGTCTGGGTGTGGATATTACTATTCATCATATTAATGTGGCTGGGGATGGTATTGTATTTACCATATTTTCAAATCAACAAGGTGACCGTAGTTGGCCCGAAGATAACTAAACCGACAGAAATTGAAAACTTTGTAAGGGATCATTATTTGAACAAAGGCGGTATTCTTCCAAAGAACAACTTTTTTCTAATTCATGGCAATAAAATAGTTTCTGATTTGAAAAAAAACTTTGCCATCGAGAATATTACCATCAATAAAATATTTCCTCATGAATTATTTTTAGATATTGAGGAAAAAATTTCCAGCATCATTTATGATGATGGCGCCAGTTATTATCTGCTGGACCAAAACGGCAAGGTCATTCGTACGCTCGCGGCAGTTTCTGAGAGGGAATATGTAATTAAAAATATCCCAACCCACGGTAGTTCTACCACCCCGATCGATGTGCGAGGTTTGTTGGGGTCAGTAAATACCAGCACTACTATCGTGTCCGGGACGATCAAGGTGCACATACCTGACTTCGCTAAAATCAAAGGGGAATATGGCGATCTAGCACTACTTTATGACATGCGTTTCACCACCACTACCGACGAAATTGTTTTGGTACCACCACAGTTGGTGCAGAGTATCATCACAGTGAATCAACAGATGCAAAAACAGGGGATAGGGAAAAACGACTATTTCGTCGTAGACAATCTGTTGGCCGGGATTGAAGCGATGAATGAAAATGTTTGCGATTTTTATTTTGATCCGCGCGGTGATATAAATTTTCAATTGCAAAATTTCAAAGAAATAATTAAGA
>MHEA01000166.1:19022-20549 GCA_001805085.1 Nitrospirae bacterium GWC2_57_9 | reverse complement strand
GTCGATCGTGTTGTAACCGGACTCTGAAATGCCCCAGGCTACGCCGCGCTCCCTCCCGTACTCGATCTGCCTGGCCACGGCCGCCCTGCAGGTCTCATCGAGCAGCGTGCGCTCATACGTGGGCATCACCAGGAGCGGCATGAGGTATTCGAACATCGAACCGCTCCAGGAAACGAGCACCGGCTCCCCACCTGCGTTCGTGAGCAGGCGGCCGAGGGCAAACCAGCTCTCCTGCGGCAGTTCTCCCTGAGCGATCGCCACGAAACTGCAGAGTCTGGCTTCCGAAGCCAGCAGGTCGTAGTAACTCGTATCCCGCCTGCGGCCGTCGACGTTGTACCCGATGGCCATTAAATTGCTCGCCTTGTCGAAGAGAAAATCATACTCCGTGCGGCTCAGTTCGCCGCACTGCAATGCAAGCCCTTCGATGGCCGTTATCGTATCTGCGGCACTGTCGTTTCCCCTTCTTGCCGAATCGCGCAAGGTCGGGATCTCGTCGGTGTTTCCGCCGGACAGCGGGGCGAGGAAGTTCAGCTCATCAGACGCAGCCCGGCATTGCGCGGCAAAGGCGCGCGCCCACCATGCTGCCTGATTCTCCTGAAGGACATTGCTATTATCGATCCGGGAAAGCAGCTCCTCCGCTGAGGTTGTCAGATCATCAAGGCAGAGCCTTGCAGCCGAAAGCGTGTCCGGCGGGGAATTGTACGCGGAGACCAGGTCCTTTTGAAGTTGAACAAGGACTTCGTCAAGCCTGGCTGCAGGTCGCAAAGGTTTTTGAAGGAATTTAATGTTCAAGATTTCCTTCGCGTCCCTCGCGTCTTGGCGGTGAACAGGTTCTTCGTTAAGATGAGGAGTTGATTCTTCAGCTCCCAGAACGTCCACAACTACCTGCAGGGTGTCTGACAGCCCCTGGAACAGGACCGCGGGCACTATCTTTTGATCGGGAAGCGCCAGCAGACCCTGCCGCAGGGTGAGCAGATGGGCCGACAGGTTCCCGCTGTCCACGGTGGATACGTATCTGGGCTGCAGCGGCTTGAGCGACCGCGTGTCGTACCAGTTGTAGAAGTGGCCCCGGTATCGGGCCAGCGTTTCCATGGTTGCGAGTGTGTTCGTCGTGCGCTCGACGAACTGCCTCGTGGAAAGGTAACCGAAGTCAAGGGCGGATAGATTGGCCAGCAGCGCGAGCCCCATGTTCGTGGGGGACGTGCGATGCGCGACAACGGGAACAGGATGTTCCTGATAATTATCTGGCGGCAGCCAGTTATCTTCCGGGCCGACGAAGGTCTCGAAGAAGGACCAGGTTTTTCGGGAAAGCTTTCTGAGAAAAAATGTTTGATCTGCGGTCAATCGTGCGACCTGCGCGGAAAGAGGCCGGCTGATCCACCATGCGATGACGGGTGAGGCAAACCAGAGCACAAGGACAGGCCCTGCCGCCCCCGATGCAGACGGATTTGAAAGCGCCGGATAGATCATCACGAGGACGCCCAGAAAGGGCCCGAACCACATGGTCCTGCAAACAGCGGCAAGCCC
>MHEA01000166.1:10941-18979 GCA_001805085.1 Nitrospirae bacterium GWC2_57_9 | reverse complement strand
AGAAGCCGCTTGTGCGCCGCCAGCGTTCTCCAGCCCGTGCGGATAATCGCATCGAGACTGAAAAAAGCCTCGTAGGGAAGATAGGCAAGCGTAAACAGATCGTGAGCAAAGCGCCTCCCCAGGGAGCGGCCGGCGGAAGCGAGCTGCTGCCTGGGCAGCACATTCTCCGGCTTTCGAAGCAGATCGAGGATCGAGGAAATAAAAGAAGGGACCACGACAATCCCGATTATCGACAAGGTCCAGAACCAGGGGGAAGGTAAAACCGTCCAACCGAGCAATAAGAGGAGCGTCAATGCCGAAGGCACGAGACTGCGCCGAAGGTTGTCGAAGAGCTTCCACTGGGACAGCAGCGAGAGGGGGTTCTTTTGCCGCCGGCCGTCCGGACCGGGAACAACCGTCCGCAGCCAGGGCAGAAGCTGCCAGTCGCCCCGGATCCACCGGTGACGGCGGCTCACGTCGGCGCTGTAGCGGGACGGATATTCCTCATACACCATTACATCGCTCAACAGCCCGGCCCGCGCGTAACACCCTTCGATAAGATCGTGGCTCAGGACCCGGTTCTCGGGGAAGCGCCCGTTCAGCGCCCGTTCGAACGCGTCGACTTCGTAGATCCCCTTGCCGATAAAGGAGCCTTCCAGGAAGAGGTCCTGGTAAACATCGGAAACAGCGCGCGTATAGGGATCGATGCCCGGATCGTTCCCGTGCAAGCGCGCATACCGCGACCGGTTTGTGCCCGGCAGGCTCACGGCAACCCGCGGCTGCAGGATGCCGTACCCGGCAACGACGCGCTGCTTGCCTTCGTCGTAAAGCGCGCGGTTCAGAGGATGCGCCATGGCTCCCACAAGCTGCCGTGCCGCATCACGCGGCAGCTGGGTATCCGTGTCAAGGGTGATCACGTACTTCACATTCAGCAGCACTGCTGTGTTGCCGACGACGAGGGAGAAGCCGTTGTTACCCTCTCCCCCGGGTTGAGAGGGGGAAGCTCCGTTGCGCAGAAGCGAATTCAGTGCCGCAAGTTTTCCCCGCTTGCGCTCGTAACCCATCCAGACGTGCTCCCCGGGATTCCATCGGCGCGGCCGGTGAAAAAGGAAGAACGTGTCGCTGTTTGCATTTCCGTACTTCTCATTCAGCTCTTCGATTCTCTGTCCGGCAAGCAGCAACAGCGGCTCGTCTGCCGGCAGCGTTTCCCTTGCCGCGTCCTGAAAATCGGTCAGCAGTCCGAAATGCAGGTGCTCGTCGCGATTTGCCAGGAATCTGACTTCCAGCGCCTCGATCAGGTCCTCGATGTTGCGGGCACTAACGAGCATGGTCGGGACAATGACCAGGGTCCGCGACTCAGGCGGAATACCTTTGGAGAAGTCCATTCGCGGCAGCGCATGCGGCATGGCCAGCAGGGTAACCAGCCAGTTCACCACGCCCGTTGCCACCTGACTCGCGCCCAACAGGGAAAGGACGCCCGTAACAAGGAGCAGCCAGGAATGCATCCCGTCGGCGATCGCCTTTGCCAGCAAGCCGCCGGTGACAAGCGCCGTAATCAGTATGACCATGCCCAGGTAGAGGAACAAAGGAAACCGGCCGCTCGCCTTTCGAAGGGACTCCGTGATGGACAACCGGGCCCCTGCCAGGCGTTCAAGCCGGGCCAGTCCCTGCTCGATCAGGTAGTAGCCCACATGAGCCGCGCGATCGTCTTGCATGCCGTCTTTACGGGCCGCGCTCTCGCGGGCAAGCCCTATCGCAATGGCTGCCGTTTCCACTTCAGACAGCATGCCGGTCTTCGCAACCTTCTCCACCACGTGGCGGTATTGGTCGCGGGTGGAAAAATCCATTTTGCCGTAGGTGCCGCGGGGATCCTGACGCAAGGTCTGCTCCACAACGCTCATCGTCTCGACGAACTCGCGCCAGTCCATCACGCCCAGGAAACGGAGACTGCCGATGCTGTTGCTCATCGAAACCTGATCTGCCGCCTGCTGCTGGCTCTCCGCCTGCACCAGCTGATCGATCGTCATGCTGCACTCGGACAGATGCTGCTCGATCCACGTGAGCGGCATCGCGAGAGCCGGGCCCTGTCCCTGAAGCCGGCGGGCAAATTCCGCGACAAAGGCGCTGTTGAGCGGCGGGTTTGAGCGCGCCATGTCCGCAAGCACCAGGATCAGGCTCTTCGGGTCCTTCGCCACAACTTCGGTGATCCGGTCCGCCCAATCGCCGGCAAGATTTCGCTCCGTCCTGCCGGCAGCCATGCGGGCCCCGACACGCCGGAGATTCTCGATCAGCGCGAGGCGCAGCATAATGGGTATTGCCCACAATTCTCCCAGCTTCAGGACCGTGACTTTCTGGTAGGCCGCAAGGAAGCTGCTGAGGCTTTCCGGGTCCACCCGCCCGTCTCCGTGCGAGATCGTCTCCAGGGCGAGATCATACACGCGGGGGAGTCCGGCGGACGGGCCATCCAGCAGGCGCGGCAATTCCCGGCTGTAACCCTTCGGCAAGTGTCTCCTTGCGGTGCGGATCTGTTCTTCGATCAGGTAGAAGTTATCGAGCAGCCATTCGGCGGCCGGCGTGATCCGGCGGTCCGTCCTGACCGCCTCTACCAGCAGGCCGCGGGTCCCGGTCAGGACGGCTTCATTCTCGGCCAGCCGCGCCAGAAGCCGGTCAGGAGCGTGTCCCGGGCGGAGCGTATGCAGACCCGCCAGCGTCTTCCCATGCTGCTCCATCTGGTCGCTGCTGAACAATTCCGATCGCAGCGGCGGCTCGTACACCGCGCATTGTGCTGCCAGGTCTTTCCCCTGAAGGCGCGCCAGCAGATCGGGCAGGTTGCCGAGAATGGTCTTGTTGCTCGATTTCAATGGATAGGCTCCTTAAAATGGGGGGGGAATATTTGCCACAGAGGGCAGAAGGCAGAGAGAACAGCTGAAGAATAGTTAATAGTCTATTCCTTGTTTTTCCTTTCCCTCTGTGTTCTCCGGGTCCTCTGAGGCAAAAAGGTTTTGGTTCCGGTTTAGCCGGGCCAGGATATCAAAACGTTATCAGAGCGTTATGATATCGAACGCAAATATCCAGGGAGGCGCGCTGAGAAGCGACAACGGTTTCAGGAGTGAAGATTTGAAAGTTCGGATACGTCGGAGGCAAGCTTACTGATTGGTCGAGGCCATCAGCCGTTCCCTGTCCTTGAACAACATATCGCATTTATTGGCATGGAGCTTCATCACGATGCCCTTGCCGAATACCTGGTGATTGACAATGTCGCCTATGCGGTATTTCAAAGCCATGCTGTAATCACGCTCTTTTCCTTTTGCCTCTGCAAGACCGGCTGTCCAGGCGGCCTCCGCTAATTCTCCGGCATCTTTTTTCACCCTCGGCTTCCGGACTTTGGGAGCATCAAGGGGGCTCGTGAATTTATGCATGCTGCCGCACATCTTGCATCTCGCTTTGGCGATCGTCTCTCCATCCATGGTCATGATGGTGTGCTCGCGACTCACTTTGCACTTCCCGCAATAGGACTCAACGTCTTTACCGATTGACTTCTTTTCCAACATGCTGCCTCCTCAGGCTATCAGGATTTGTTTATAACGCGCGTCTGGACCGTGAAACTCGTCGAAGACAGCGGGGTGAATTCCGGGGTAAGCGTCAGCACACGAGACGATAAATCTTCTTATCGTTAAAATCGAGTTCCGTCGCTTTCTACGCTTCTCCGGGATGGAATCATTATACACTTTACTGGCGGAATAGCTTTAACTCATTTGACAATAATGCAAGGCTGATCCTTTGGTATTTCCCGAAGCGCCATTCCCTTTTTTGATCGCCCAACAGGCCTTCAAAACAGAAAAGCCCCGCTCCCCGGGGCTTTTTCCCTGGACGATCGTCAGGGGCAGGCGCGCGCGGCCCGGAGCCGCTTCTCGTGCCGCCGGAAGACCTGGCGGAAATGGAAACCGTAGATCGAGAGGGTGATGGCGAGCGGGAAAAGCCGCGGTTTGCGGACCAGCGACCAGAAGAACAGTTTCCAGTACTGGAACCGCTCTCTGCCGATAATGCCGAGCCGCACCACGGACTGGGCCATGGCCCGGACATGCATGAACCGGAGGCGGCCTCGCATGCTTTGCGGCGGCCGGTACTCCTGCAGAAACGTCCGCACCCGGGCGTAGTAGTGCTTGGGGGAATAAATGGTCCGCAGGATCCGCCGGTACCCGTTGACCAGGGTTTCGGAGTTCATCTTCGGGACAAAATTGATCGAGAAGTCCGTGTTATCGCCGGTTGCGGCCGTGATGATCCGGCCTTCCTGCTCCAGGCGGCTGTGAAGCTTGGTGCCCGCCGGCGCGTTCAGGAGCCCCACCATGGCGGTCACGATGCCGCTCTCCTGGATGAAGGCGATCAGCCGCTCGAAGATCGCGGCCGGGTCCTTGTCGAAACCCACGATAAACCCGGCCTGGACCTCGAGGCCCGCGTGCTGGATCTTCCTGACATTCGCGATCAGGTCGCGGTTCCGGTTCTGGAGCTTGCTGCACTCGGTGAGGCTTTCCTCGTTCGGCGACTCGATGCCGATGAACACCTGGTCGAACCCTGCCCGGACCATGAGCGCCATCAGTTCCTCGTCGTCGGCAAGGTTGATCGACACCTCGGTATAGAGCTTGAAGGGATGCCTGTGCTGCTCCATCCAGGCAATGATCGCAGGCAAAACCTCCTTCTTGAGCTTTCCTTTGTTCCCGATAAAGTTGTCGTCCACGATGAAGACGCTGCTCCGCCAGCCCCTGAGGTAGAGCGCGTCGAGCTCGGCCACGACCTGTGCCGCATCCTTGGTCCGCGGAGCACGGCCGTAGAGCACCGTGATGTTGCAGAAATCGCAGGCAAAAGGGCAGCCGCGGGAATACTGGATATTCATGGAGGCGTAATGCTTCATGGCAAGGAGGTCGAACCGCGGCGGCGGCGTTCGGGTGAGGTCGGCCCAGCCCTCGCAGGTGTAGACCCGCTGCAGCCGGCCCCGGTCCAGGTCGGCGAGGAACAGCGGCAGGGTGATCTCCGCCTCGTTCAGCACGAGATGGTCTACGTGGCTGTAGTCTCCGGGATGTGCGGTGAAGAGCGGCCCGCCCGCGATCACCTTCACGCCGGCCCGCTTGCAGCGCTCGATGACCGCGTCCGCGGATTGCTTCTGGATGGACATGGCCGAGACCAGCACGTAGTCCGCCCACCGGAGGTCGGCGTCGGTCAACTTCACGGTGTTCAGGTCGACAAGGCGCTGCTTCCACTCCCGCGGAAGCATGGCCGCCACCGTGATGAGGCCCAGGGGCGGCAGGCTCGCCTTCTTGGCGATGAATTTCAGGGCATACTTGAAGCTCCAGAACGTGACGGGATACTGCGGATATACGAGAAGAATGTTCATTGCGGATCTCCTTGGAAAAACCTGAGAACTATGGAAGCGCCCTATGATGCGAGTGCGGGGAGTTCGATTCTTGAGCCAGGAACACCCTGCACTCGCGACAAGCGCTCGTAAACGCCGGGTGCAAGTCAGCATCGTGTCCGCTGAGTTCGCTCACTCCAGAGTTACCGATTCAGGAGATACCGACCGGAAGAAGGTGTTGGGGACAGTATGGTGCAGCGCGAATGACAGCCGGATCATTATCCATCTGTTGCATCGCGATTACAACAACTATTATTTGCCGCTCGCCGTTCAGAGACAGCGGCGGGATGTTTCTATTCCTGTGCCGGCGGCCTGCTGATCTCCATGACGCGGACTGAATATGCCGCCTGTGTCTGGCTGCCGGAAGAACTTTACCTCCTCATCGGCTCGCAGTATGTCGTCCGGTCCGCCGGGGCACCTGAACATCCCTTGTTCGCTACTGCGCAGCGGGCAGATGTTGATTGATCACTTTTGTGATCTCTTCCATTTCAAACGGTTTCCCAATGGCCGCGCAAAATCCGTATTCTTCGCAATTCGCCATGATCGGATCATTGGAATAACCGCTCGAGACGATGATCTTTGCGTCAGGTTTCATGGTCAGGATCTCCTGAACGGCAAATCTGCCTCCCATGCCGCCGGGAATGGTCAGGTCCATGATGATAATATCGATCGGCTCCCCTGCGTCCCGGTGTTTCTTGAAGAGCTCGATCGCCTCCTCGCCGTTCCGGGCAAGAACCACGTCGTGACCAAGCGTCTCAAGCATTTCCGTGGCGAGGTCCCTGATCATTTTCTCATCGTCCATGACCATGACTTTGGCCCTGGCCGCGCTTGGGGCAGCGGTTTCCCGCTCCGTTTGCTTTGCCTGCTGCCGGACCGAGACCGGAAGATACAGAGTAAAGGTTGTTCCTTTCCCCGGTGTTGACCGTACGCCGATGGAGCCGTCATGTTTCGCGACAATGGAATGCGCAATGGCAAGCCCCAACCCGTTTCCCTCCTGCTTGGTCGTAAAATAGGGATCGAAAATTTTATCCATAATGTTGTCCGGGATGCCGGTCCCGCTGTCGGTTATCTCGATTTTTATATAATTGCCCTGTCCGGGCAGGGACTGAACGTTGTTTGACCGGGATTCTGCATTCTCACAGCTGACCCGGATAGTGCCCCCGTCGGGCATGGCCTGTTTGGCGTTGATGATGATGTTCTGAATCACCTGGCTCATCTGGCCCTTATCCACGTCAACGAGCCAGAGGTCATCGGGAACGGCATAGGAACAGGCTACGTTACATCCGTGCAGGACGAATTCGGCGGAATCTCTGATGATCTCGCCCACCGATGCTGTTTCTTTGACCGGCGCTCCTCCCTTGGAAAAGGTAAGCAGCTGACCGGTGAGATCTTTGGCCCTGATCGATGCCTTTTCCGCGTCACTCAGCCGCTTGCGGGCCTTATCCCCCAGGTTCGGGTCCATCAGAACCAGGCTGATGTTGCCGAGAATGGCAGCCAGGATATTATTGAAGTCATGGGCGATCCCGCCTGCCAGAATGCCGACGGACTCCAGTTTTCTGACCTTCAGCAGTTCCTCTTCCATGCGGAGTTTTTCCGTAACGTCCCGGAAAACCAGGACCACGCCGATGATCCGGCTTTCCCGGTCCCGTATGGGCGCACCGCTGTCCGCTATCTTGCGTTCAGTTCCGTCTCTGGCGATCAGAACGGTGTGATTCGCCAGCCCTATGATCTGGCCGGTCGTCATCACCTTCTCAACCGGATTTTCACAGGTCCTGCGCGTCTTTTCGTTCATAATGTTGAAAACTTCCGTTAATGCCCTGCCCTGCGCCTCTTTCTGGCTCCAGCCGGTCAGCTTTTCCGCCACGGCATTCAACAGAACGATCCTGCCTTCCGTATCCGTCGTGATCACTCCGTCGCCGATACTGCGCAAGGTCACTGCCAGGCGTTCTCTTTCCGCAGCCAGGGCGTCTTCCGCCCTTTTTCGCGGCGTAATATTTATGGCGATCTCCATGCGCACGAGCCGGCCGTCGGTCCACTGTATGGCCTGGTCGCGGCACTCATACCATTCTTTGGTTATCGTATTCTGCAGCAGACTGACATGGGTTCCCGCAGGTTTCCCGCCGGCATCCAGGAGCTTATCATTGCTGCAAAAAGAACAGGGACCGCTCTGGCCGGCCTGCAGTGTTTTCCAGCAGGTCTTCCCGCCGACGTCACCCCAGATTCCCCTGCCGTGTTTATTGATAAAGAGGATCTCGTACGTTTTCATGTCGGCCACGTACACCGCAGCGTCAAGGCTGTCAATGAGCGTGCTGAAGCGGGCGATGGCCGTATTCTTCTCCTCCTCCGCCTTCTTGCGCTCGCTGATATCCCGTACCACCGCTATCAACCGGTCGGCATCGCCGATCCTGGCGGGCCGCAGGCTGATCTCGACCCAGAACAGCCGGCCGTCCTTTGCCCGTGCAAGCCAGTCGAAGACCTGGGGAATCCCCGCAACGGCTGCCTGAATTCTGGCGAGCGCTTCGTTCCTCGTGTACGGCGGGGTGTTCGCGCCGGTGGCGTCAATATCGAGTCCGAGAGCCTCTTCGCGGGTGTAACCGTACATTTCACACATTCTCTGGTTGACATCGAGGATCCTGCCGGTCGCGGCATCAT
>MHEA01000166.1:443-10860 GCA_001805085.1 Nitrospirae bacterium GWC2_57_9 | reverse complement strand
CGACTGCGGCCGACATCGTATTGAAGTCGCGGGCGAGCATGGCGATCTCGTCCCGGCCGGGGATGAGGATCTGCGCGCTGTAGTCGCCCTGCGCCACCCGGCGCGTTCCTTCGGTGAGGGCGCGGATGCGGCGGGTGATCAGATAGCCCCCCGAGGCAAGCAGGAAGAGGCTGAGGATGATCTCGGCAGCGGCGATCATCACGCCTTCCCTGACGACCTGGTTCTGGGTAGCCACCATGGAGACCAGGGACAGGCCGAAATGCACCTTGCCGACCTCATTGCCCATGATGGTCAGGGGCAACCGCGTATCATAGGTCAGGTCCGTCAGTGCATCTGCAACGCTGTGATCTTCCGCGGGCAGTTTTGCGGGATCCGGATCCCCGGACGCGGCAATAAGCCCGCCCCAGGGGTCAAACACGGCGATATAACGGAGCTCGGCGCTTTGCGCGGTGGTCAATCGGTTGAGAATTGCGGCTACTTCGGTATGGTCACGGTGAAAAACGCGGCCGGCAAGCGCGGCGTCGAGCAGAGGGGAAAAAGCCTCAAGCTTTGCCTGGGTCTGAGACTCGACTGCCTTGTCAAGCAGGCGGAAGCTGTTTGCGAGCAGCAGGGTAAGCATGATGAGCTCGATGACGACGGCCGTGGCTACAAGCCTGAATCGCAGCGAGCGATACCATGGAATGGCGAGACCTGAATTTCTCATTTGCCTGCTTTCGGCTCTATCAGAACATGCACATACGGATCGATTTGTTCCATAGTCGCCTCGTCAAGCGGCAGGAAGGATTCAAACCGGCTTTTTTCAAAAAAATCCATGCCCTCCGGAGTATTTTTAAAGCTCAGAAGAGATTCCTGCAAACGACGGACGGTCGCGTGACCCGTCTTGGGCGGGACCATCATCAGAAAAGAGGGAATAGTCGGTTTGGTTCGATAAATCTCGCGAAGCTCGCGATTCTGAGCCTCGTTGACGTTCACCCAGTTGTCCCAGAGCAGAGTCGGAGTGGCGCCCGCATCTGCCTCGCCCAGGAATACGGACTGGACCACGTTGGAAAAAGTGGCTGTCTCGATAACCTCGACATCCTTGCCCGGCATCAGCCCGTTTCGAACCAGAAATTCCTCGGCCAGCAGATAGGTCACGGAACGTGCATTGCCGACGGCCAGTTTCTTGCCGCGGAGGTCCTTTAACCCCCGGATGCCGGAGTCCTTGCGCACCAGGAGCACTGCCGCGGTTTTTTGACCGGACTGGACAAGAAGCTTCCAGCCGTTTCGTTTCTGTGCAAGCCGCCCCATGTGTGCTGCAGTGAGAACCAGATCGTATTCGCCCCTGGCTGTGCGATCTACAAAGCTGAGAAAGCCGGGTGCGGACACCATGGCGACCTTTTTGCCCAGTGCATCTTCGAGGCGTTTGCAGAGCGGGGAGAGCTGTTCCATCATCTGGCTGGCCGAGATATACGGGAAGACCCCGAGCACCAGGGGGCGGTCGCTTTTAGGCTCGGCCTGAAGAGCAGAGGGAACCAGCATGACAACGGCGACAAGCGCCCGAATGCTTCCTTTTATGGTTCCGGTCACGAAGGATATCCTTCCTTAACCCGCGGTTTGTTCTCTAAAATCCTTCTGACTCCCGCACCCCAAGAACACAGTCCTCATAGCATTGCATAGGTTCTAATTCCTGCATTGTATCATATCGGAAGGCATGGTCCAGTCCGTTTTCGAACGGCTCTGCGGCGTTAAGGTAAGTTGCCTTGTTACCTCCCTACGGCGCGCACAGACTCGCCCGGTTCCTGCTGCACCTCTTGGCCATAGACAGCCCGTCACGAATCCAGGACCTCCCGGACCTTCCTGATCAAATCGATCATGCTGACCGGCTTCGACAGAAAATTGATGTCGTCTTCCAGCATGCCCTTCCGGGCTATGATCTCCGCGGTGTAGCCGCTGGTAAAGATCGCCTTCATTTCCGGTCTTTTCTTTCTGATCTCTTCGACCGCTTCTTTGCCGCTCTTTTTCGGCATGACCAGGTCGCAGAGCACGAGCTGCACCCTGTCCCCGTTCTCCTCAAAGACCCTGACCGCATCTTCTCCGTCCACCGCCTCCAGGACGGTATACCCGAATTCGCGCAGCAGATCTCCGGTCACCAGCCTGACATTCGCGTTGTCCTCCACCAGAAGGATCGTTTCCGATCCCGCAGGCAGCAGCATCTCGTCCTCTTTCGGACTCACCGGAAGCGGCCGGCTCGTCAGCGGCAGATATATTTTGAAGGTCGTTCCCTTATCCGGTTCGCTGTATACCCGAATGAAACCCCTGTGGTCCTTGACGATGCCGTAGGCCATGGCCAGGCCCAGGCCGGTTCCCTTGCCTACCTCCTTGGTGGTGAAGAAGGGTTCGAAGATATGTTCCTGGGTTTCCTTATCCATGCCGCTGCCGGTATCCGAGACGGCGATGAGCGCATAGGACCCCTGTTCGATCTCGTCCTGATCCGTCCGGGCCGTGAAGGTACTGGTGCTGATCGTCAGTTTTCCGCCGGAAGGCATGGCATCCCGGGCGTTGGTCATGAGGTTCATCAGGACCTGCTCCAGTTGCCCGGCGTCCGATTCCACGATCAGGGAGTCCTCGGCGCAGGCTACCGTGAACTCGATATCCTCGCCGATGAGCCGGCCGATCATCTTCTGGAACCCGCGGATAAGGTCATTGATATTGACCGGCCTCAGCGCCATTGGCTGCTTTCTGCCGAAGGCCAGCAGGCTTTTCGTCAGGCCCGCGCCCCGCTTGGTTCCCGCCAGGATCTGATCGATATAGTCGCCGACCGCGTCGTCGGGCCTTGTTTTCATTTGCAGAAGACAGGCATAGCCCATGATCGCAGACAGGATATTGTTGAAGTCGTGGGCCACCCCGCCCGCCAGTGCTCCGATCGCCTCCATCTTCTGGGCTTGCCGCAGCTGCTCCTCGAGTTTTTTCTGCTCCGTGATATCCCGAAAATACCAGACCCGGCCGTAGTACTGCCCCTGGTCGCCTATGATCGGCGCGGAGTAGCGGTCGAAGGTGCGATGGTCCTTCAGTTCGATCACGTCCCTGCTCGTTTGGTCCTTGTGTTCGTACAGGTATTTGACCTTATCGAAGAAACTGCCCGGGTCGGCGACCTTGTCCAGCGCGGACTGGAGCATTCGTGCATCGGATTTTTCGGTGATGATATCGGAAGGAAGACCCCACATTTCGAGGAAGCGCTTATTGAAGGAGAGTATCCTGCCCTCTCCACCGACGATCAGGATCCCGTCGAGCGTAGCCTCCTGCTGCGTGGCGAGGATGGTGTTCCGGTAGAGCAACTCGCTCTCGATCCGTTTTCGTTCGACGATCTCCTGTTTCAGCGCCTCATTCGACCGTTCCAGCTGCCCCATTTTCCTTTCCAGTTTTCGGAGCAGTGTTGCGTTGTAGTCCTGGAGGAAGTCCTTCTCCTTTTTGTGGGATGGTTCGCCGGGAATGAGCCTGCCCGCATGGGCGTCGTCCAGGATCTCGTGCAGCAGCTCTACGATCTCTTCCGGTTTTTTCGGCTTCACGATAAAGCGCTCCGCCCCCAGGCTCAGCGCAAATTCCTCGTCCTTCGGCTCGGTATAGGTCGCCGTATAAAACACAAAGGGGATCTGCTTCAGCAGCTCATCCGCCTTCCACTCGCGGCACAGGGCAAAGCCGTCCATGACGGGCATCAGGATATCGGTAACGATCAGATCGGGCGGCGTCTTTCGCGCCAGTTCGAGCGCCTCTGAACCGTTGCAGGCGGCCACGACCTCGTATCCGTTGCCTTTCAGCAGCGTTTCGAGCATATACCGGTTTTCGGCGATATCGTCGGCGATCAGTATTCGGATCACGTTGCTGTTCCTCCCGGCGAAGGCCGCTCGTTGAGATGCTGCTCCATCTGCGCAAGAAATGTTTCCGGGTTTATCGGTTTTTCAATATAACCGGTGCACCCGGCCTCCAGGGCTTTCTCCCGGTCCCCCGCCATCGCGTAGGACGTCAGGGCAACGATGGGAACGCCGGCAACCTGCCCGGCTTCCCGTAATTTGCGGGCCACCGTATATCCGTCCATGACGGGCAGCTGGATGTCCAGCAGGATAAGCGCGGGGCGCATGCGGGATGCGGCCGCGATCCCTTCCTGCCCATCGCGGGCGCCCACGACCTCATAACCGCTTTTTTGAAGGATGTAGGTCACCAGGTACAGGTTTTGCTCGTTGTCTTCTATATAGAGAATCTTCTTTTTCATGATGCCCCTTTTTTCAGCGGCAGGGTGAAACAAAACGTGCTGCCCCTGCCCGGTTCGCTCTCCGCGGAGATCTTCCCCCCCAGCAGTTCAACGAGCCGCTTGCAGATCGAAAGGCCCAGGCCGGTGCCCTCATAACGCCGGGTAAGACCAGTTTCCACCTGATGGAAGGGCCTGAACAATTTTAGCATGTCCTCTTCCCGGATGCCGATGCCCGTGTCGCCGACTTCCGTGCGCACGAAGCCGTCCCGGACCGAGCAGTCGACCCTCACCTGTCCCTTCTCCGTGTACTTGATCGCGTTGCTCAGCAGGTTGAGCAATATCTGCTCGGCGCGCCGCTGGTCGCTGATGATGACGCCCACCGGCTCGGCAATGCTGACGGCGAGTTCCAGACCTTTTTTCCGGGCAAGGGGCTGGACGGTTCGAACGATCTTCAGAATCGACGCCTTCAGGTCGAAGGGGGCAGCGCCGACCTGGAGCTGACCTGCCTCGATCTTGGAAATATCCAGGACATCGTTGATCAGGTCGAGGAGATGTTCCGAGCTTTGCTGGACCATCTCCAGTTGCTTCCGCTGCTCATCGTTCAGGGGGCCCGCCAGCCCCTGGCGCAGGATGCCCGTGAACCCGATGATGGAGTTGAGGGGGGTTCTGAGCTCATGCGACATCGTGGCCAGAAACGCCGATTTCAGGCGGTCTGCCTGCTCGGCGCGCTCCTTTGCAGCAGCGAGGTCTTCCAGGACACAACGCAGTTCCTTTTCCGCCTGCACCCGCTTGGTGCTGTCCACCCCGATGGACAGTATCTCGACCACCCTTCCCTGATCGTCCCGGATAGGCCTGTTCGTCCAGGTGACCCAGACCCGGTCCTTGTTCTTCCGGATATTTTCGTTCTCGTTGATCGCATAGGCTTCGGGCCGCGCGGCAATATCGCGTGCCAAGGATGACAGGTCATGGCCCACTGAGTCCTGAACGGGCACGATCGTGCCGGCTATGTTCCGGCCGAGGATCTCTTCACCGGGATACCCGAAAAAGTTCTGCGCAAACGTGTTGAAGAAGGTGATCCTGCCCTCGGGCGTCCAGCGCATGATGACGCTGTTCGCGCCCTCGACAATGTCCCGGTATTTCGCTTCGCTCGCGACAAGCGCCTTTTCTATGCGAGCCCTCTCTTCGATCTCCTGCTGCAGCTTCGCGTTCATTTTCTGCAACGTGAGCGTGCGCTCGGCGATGCGCTGCTCCCTTTCCTGAGTGATCAGCTTCAGTTCCCGGGTACGCGCGTTTACCTGATGCTTCAGAATGAAGCTTCCCGCCAGGCTCAGGAGCAAGGTAACGCCCAGAACGAGGCCGAGAATTCCGAGCCAGGCCGGCACTTTGAATTGCACCTCTTCCGAGGTCCAGCGGTTTATTGATGCGTAATATGCCGATTGATGATCTTGCTTCAGCTCAGAAAGACGCCGGTCGATGACGTCGAGCAATTGCCGGGAGGCGTTCCGGGGCGCGGCAAAAAAGAAGGGGGCAGGGTCGAACATGATCGGCGTATCTTCCAGTCCGGACTTTCTTGCATACATCAAGCCGTAAAGGCGGTTGGTGAGTCCGGCATCGGCCTTGCCCGCGGCAACCATCTCGAACTCGGTTTTGTAATCGGGGACGGGAATGAGGGTGATCTTCAACCCGAAGCTGTTCGTAAGCCGCCGGAAGGTCTCCAGTTGGATAGTTCGCTCCAGAGCGGCAATCCGTTTTCCGTTCAGGTCCAATATGGACTGGATCCCGCTGCCCCGCGGCGCGTATACCTGGGACCAGACGGACAGGACCGGCACCTTGTGAAAGGAGTATAGCTTCTCCCGCTCCGCTGTGTATGCGACGTCGGGCATGAGATCGATCTCGCCTTTCGCGAGGCGGTCCAGCCCCTCGGCCCAGGTGCCGGGTACATAACGCAGTTCCCAGCTTTCTTTTTTCGCTATCTCCTCGAGGACATCGACGAAGATGCCCGAGGGTCTGCCCGATTCGGAGGTAAAGACCTTCGGCGCATTTTCATAGATGCCGACCATGACAGTGCGGACCTCTGCTGTTGCAGGTTGGGTAAGGCATGAAAGAACAAGCAGGACGATGGAAAGCAGGCGATAAACGCCGTAGGCGGCGGGAACAGCAAGGATCCGGGAAATAAAGAAGGCCGTCTTCTGTTTAATTTCCCCTGACACGCAAAATCCTTTCAGCCGAACAGAGCGATGCTTTGGATTTTTCGAACGCAGGAACTTTTTCGTGTTGTTGCTAAAGCGCGTTGCTGTTCAAGGGCTTGAGAACGGAAGCTATCGGAGGTGTGACTTAATTATACGTATGTGACCTTTATTGTCAAGAATATCGATAGGTTATTTTCAGGGTATGGGCTTTCGGAGAGAGGGCATTTATCGGAACGCATACGACTCATACGACGGGAAATGATCGAAGCCGCGATCGAGGCCTTCCCTGCCCGCAGGCCCGCCGCTACTTCGTCTCTTTGACCGGCACGGCCAGGGCCTTGGTAAGGCGACCGCCTCCGAACTCGGTGCGGAATTCCGCCTGCGCCCGTTCGTAATCGTCGATGACGTCGAACTTCGTAAAATGGAAGAATTCGTCGCGGTGGTATCGCAGGGTGCCGATATAGACCGCCTTGTCCGTGGGCCGGACATTGACCTTCAGCCCGCCCGGGAAATAAACCCTGTCCCCGCCGTTCATCCAAAGCTCGCCGACCAATATATAGAAGGGATTCTTCAGGCTGGCCACGAAAAAGGTCTTGTCAAATATCGCCTCGATCCGCATCCGGTGATCGCCCGGCCCCGGTTCGGAATCGAAACGCTTAAGCTTCACGCCGGTCAGGAGCATCACCTTGTTCCGCAGGCGGCCCGACACTTTCTGCTCGCCTTTCTCAAGTTTCGGAACGAGTTCCACGCGCCCGACGATCAGGACCTCGTCGCCGGCAACGTCGTTCATGCTGTGCACGGGCGGCCGCGCCGGGCCCATGCAGGCCGCGAGCAGCGTGAGGACCAGGACGGAACATACGCGCGGGAGCAGGCCGGGCTTCATTGTTTCTTTCCTCCCAGCTTCTGGTAGCGTTTGAGCAGCATGCCTTCCCAGCCGGTGCCCTTGCTGTACTGCAGGATCTTCTCGATCGCTTCCCGTTCGCCCGGGGATTCTATGGGTTCGATATCGAACTTGGGGTTCCAGAAGGAGCCGGCCTTTTTATACTTGAAGGAGCCGAGGTAATAGAGCCCGGGCTTGGTTACGCGAAAGCCGTCGGCCTGGGTCGGGAAGTTGAACCAGTAGTACGAAGCAGACGAAAAGAAGCCCCCGGGCCCGCCGAACTGGTTGAGCTGATAGGAGCCGTTCGGCATGTTCTCCATGTAAAAGACGCCCTCATAGGTGCGCATGTTCCAGTAAGGCTTGTCGGTCTTCGGGAGCACCTGCTTGAGCGTGAAGGCCTCCAGTTCCTTTGCGGGCGAGTCGTCCATGTCGATATAGCCGAACACCAGGGAATTCGCCTCGTTCAACTCGGTCATCTGCCTGTGCGCACAGCCGTTGAACAGGAACAGCACCATCAGGATCGGAATAATCCAGCCGCTGCCTTTCATGGGTCCTCCTTGTGCAGGTACGTTTATTAACGAAGATAGATTGAAAAAAAGAAACTTGCTGAAGAGCGGATGCTATCGTTGGAGGATGAATTGATTATACGGATGCGCGGTTTATTGTCAAGAAGATCGTTAACTTCTGAACAGGGAACGCTGAAAAGGGAGACAATGGATCTTGGTTGACTCGTGAGAAGCGTCATCATAATGGGAAATATCCATTGCATCGAAGCCTGTGTCGGGTGAGGCGCGCAGGGTAAATCGACGTTATCTTAACTTACTCAGGTTTCGCCCGGTTAGTTGAACATCTTTGCTAAACGATACTCCTCCAGGATCGGCCGATCAGCCTCCGCCCAATCAAGATCCGGAAGCTCTTCAGGAAGCAACCAGGCAAGCGCCGCGTGTTCATGCAGAACGATCTCGCCTGAAAGCACCCTGGAGATAAATGGATAGAGCGTGACGGTAAACTCGGGGTACCGGTGCGTTGCCGGGCGAAGCGGGGCTCCCACCTCGATCTCGATGCCCAGTTCTTCCCGCACCTCGCGCTGGAGACACTCCCCGGGCGTTTCCCCCGGGTTGATCTTCCCTCCCGGGAACTCCCATTTCAGGGGCATGGTCATGGTCGCGCTCCGCTGAGCGGCAAGGACGCGTCCGTTCTGCTCTATGATGGCGCAGGCAACGTGGATTGATCGCATGGAAAAGGGCCTCGGCTGCTGATTTTCCCCTTGAGCCTGTTTTTTATTTCCTGTATAGTGTATCCGAAAATGAAGCCAAAATCGACAAAAACAGCGAAGCTCGTCGGCTTGATCAGGCCAGAAGTACGCGCGCTCAAAGCCTATCGTGTTGACGAGACGCCGGTGCGGATCAAGCTCGATGCCATGGAGAACCCTTTCTCCCTGCCCGGTTCAGTGCAGAAACAGCTTGCGTCGGTTCTGCGCGAAGTAAAGATCAATCTTTACCCGGACCCGTCGGGAAAAGAGCTGAAAGAATCGATCGCCTCGCTCTGGAAGATGGACCCGGACCTGATGATCCTCGGGAACGGATCGGATGAGCTGATCCAGGCGATCATTCTTGCCTTCGGCGGCCCCGTGCTGGTCCCCGTCCCGACTTTCGCCATGTACGAGATAACCTCCCGGGCACTCGCGCAACCCGTCGTGACCGTGCCTCTCGGAGAGGATTTTGATCTTGACGCCGGCACCCTGATAAAAAAGGCAAGGCAGAGCAAGGCCAGGGTCATCTTCCTGGCATCCCCGAACAACCCCACGGGCAACCGCTTCTCTGACAAGGCGGTCAAAAAAATACTGGACAACACGACCGCGGCAGTAGTCATCGATGAGGCCTATTACAGCTTTTCCGGCAAGAGCTGGCTTCCGCAGCTGAACAAATACCCGAACATGATCATTCTCCGGACGCTCTCGAAGATCGGTTTTGCCGGCCTCCGTGTGGGCGTTCTGACCGCTTCCCCCGGCATAGTGAACGAGCTGAACAAGATCCGCCTGCCCTACAATATCAACAGCCTGTCGCAGGCAGCCGGAGTAAGCGCGCTGAAGCATAGAACGGTCATCAACCGTCAGATTTCCACATTGATTTCCGAGCGAAAAAAGCTCTATAATGTGCTCTCCCGAATGCCGGGAATAACCGCCTATCCTTCTGAGACGAACTTCATCCTGCTCCGGACCACATCCGATGCCAGCGTCATCCAGAAAAAAATGAAAGGGGCAGGCATTCTGATCAAGGACCTGAACGGGCCCGGACCGCTCAAGAACTGCCTGCGGGTGACGATCGGCACGCCGGAGGAGAACCGGGAGTTTCTGCGAACGTTAAAAACAATTTTAGACACTGCTTAACACTGACAAAGGCTATGATAATGCCAAAAAGCAGTTATCTTATTCTTTCAGTGTAAATCCGTGCCGGGCTTTTTAGGGAGAAGCGAATGCCGCGTAAAGCAACGATCGAGCGCAAGACCAAAGAAACGGACATCAAGATATCCCTGGACCTGGACGGCACCGGCGTCTACAGCATCAAGACCTCCGTCCCCTTCATGGACCACATGTTCTCGCACATCGCCAGGCACGGTTTCTTCGACATGACCGTCAAGGCAAAGGGCGATACCGAGATCGACGATCACCACACCGTCGAGGACCTGGGCATCGCCTTCGGCCAGGCGCTCAAGAAGGCGCTCGGGGACAGCAAAGGCATCAGGCGGTACGGCGATGCGACAGTGCCCATGGACGAGACCCTGGCCCAGGTGGTGATGGACCTCTCCGGCAGGCCTTTCCTGGTGTACGACGTGGAGCTGCCCAAGAAATACAAGCTCAAGGAATTTGATCCCGGCCTTGCCGAGGATTTCTTCCAGTCCGTGGTGAACAACGCCGGGATGAACCTGCATATCGGCCTCCATTACGGCCGTGATGTCCACCATATGCTCGAGGGCATCTTCAAGGCCTTCGGACGCGCCCTGGACCAGGCGACGAGCATCGATCCGCGGGTCAAAGGCGTTCTCTCGACGAAAGGCAAGATCTAAGAAGATTTCGACACAGAAGGAAACTGAGAAACACTATGAAGAATCATGATTTTTCAT
>MHEA01000166.1:0-327 GCA_001805085.1 Nitrospirae bacterium GWC2_57_9 | reverse complement strand
TGTCACGAGCGACGCGAAGACGATCCTGAGCGCGTCCAGGGTGGTGCTGCCAGGAGTTGGCGCATTTCCGGACTGCATGCGCAATCTGGAGCAATATGGTTTGATCGACGCCGTCCGGAGATCGATCGCTTCAGGCAAGCCTTTCCTCGGCATCTGCCTGGGCCTGCAGCTGCTGTTCACGGAGAGCGAGGAGTTCGGTATTTCAAAGGGGCTCGACGTCATCAAAGGCCGGGTAGTTCGATTCAAGCTTCAGGATCCAACGTTCAAAATTCCGCACATGGGCTGGAACTCCGTCTCGATCAAACGCAGGCCTCCCGCGCTCCAGGA
>MHEA01000165.1:20726-20987 GCA_001805085.1 Nitrospirae bacterium GWC2_57_9 | reverse complement strand
TTTGAAAACGAGGCGCAATTGCTTCCGGGTCGTCTATATATTTTTCTTTGGGTATAATATTGCTTTCTTTGAGTTTTATTGCCAATTTAACCGCACGACAATCAAGACAGATATTCCAAGCGTCAAGAAGCATTTTCTCAACACGTTCGTACGTCTTTTTGTTTTCTTTGGCTTTCACTGCTAAAATTTTAAGCATTCTGCTGATTAATCGTCCTTTTTTCCCGTGAAGATGTTCCGAATCTCTATAGGACTGCAAACCAT
>MHEA01000165.1:16555-20576 GCA_001805085.1 Nitrospirae bacterium GWC2_57_9 | reverse complement strand
CTTCGCGAAGATCGCCGTGATCGTCATGGAATGGTCTGCCTCGATGAGCTTGTCGGTATCCACGAAGGTGTAGCTCAGGTCCTTCGCGAGCTGCGTCCCCACGCTCGTTTTCCCGACGCCCATGAAGCCTGTTAAGATGATGTTCTTGAACATGGTTATTGCAGGTAATGCTCTGACACAGATAAAATCCGACAAAATATGATTTTTACTGATAGCTGGGTCGAGTTGATGAAGAAGTCTTCAGATATCGAAATTTGTCGTTCATGAAGTTTCATAAAGATCTCAAGTCATTAAAAAGAAAAACTCGGATTTTCTCTGTGTCCTGCCGCTACGAACCTTCACTTGTGGTTGATTTTAACCTCTTAGGGTTTATCAGTGTCCATCATAGTTACATCCGCCCTTATCCGTGTCAAAGGCTTCGGCGTTTCCTATCTCTGGACCTTCTCCTCTTCCATCTCCATCCTGGTCTTCAGATGCTTGTCATACCAATAATAGTTCCGCTTCATTTCATCGATGCTGTCGCCGCCGAACTTCTCGATCATCGCCGATGCTATCTCGAAGGCCGCGGCCGCCTCGGCCACCACGCCCGCGGCAGGCACGGCGCAGGCGTCCGACCGCTCCACGCTTGCCTTGAAGGGCTTCTTGGTGTCGAGGTCCACGGACCGGAGCGGCTTGTACAGCGTGGGGATCGGCTTCATGGCCGCCCGGATCACGATGGACTCTCCATTGCTCATGCCGCCCTCAATGCCCCCGGCCATGTTCGTCTTGCGGTAAAGGCCCTGTTTCCTGTTCCAGAAGATCTCGTCGTGCACCTGGGAGCCGGGCCTGTTCGCCACGCCGAATCCGGCGCCGATCTCGACGCCCTTGATCGCCTGGATGCTCATGATCGAGGCGGCCAGCCTGCTGTCTAGCTTGCGGTCCCAATGCACGTGACTGCCGAGCCCCACAGGCACGCCGGTGACGATCAGCTCGAAAACGCCGCCCAGGGTATCGCCGGCGGCGCGGGCCTCGTCGATCTTTTTCATCATTCTTTTTTCCGCTTCCGGGTCCGAACAGAGCAGTTCCGATGCCTCCGCCCGCTTCCTGATCTCGGCAGGCGCCGCTTTGGGCACCTTGGCGAACACGCCCCCGATGCTCAGCACATGGCTCACGATCTCGATCCCGAACTCTTCCAGCAGCCGTTTGGCCACGGCGCCGACAGCCACCCGCATGGCGGTCTCTCTCGCGCTGGAACGCTCAAGGATGTTCCGGATGTCCGATGCCCCGTATTTGAGGGCTCCGGCAAGGTCCGCGTGGCCGGGCCGGGGCCGGGTGACCGGGTCGGCGGTGTTCAGGAACATCGGATCGGAAGACATCTTGTCCCGCCAGTTCTCCCAGTCCCTGTTCCGTATCATCAGCCCGATCGGGCTGCCGAGCGTCCTGCCCCAGCGGACGCCGCTGTAGATCTTTACCGTATCCTTCTCGATCTTCATCCGTCCGCCGCGGCCGTAGCCGACCTGTCTCCTGGCCAGGTCACGGTCAATGTCGGTCACCCGGATCAACAGACCCGAAGGCATTCCTTCGATGATACCCATGAGCAGTTCGCCGTGAGATTCGCCGGCTGTGAGAAATCGTAACATGCACCCCCCTGTAAGGCCACAATTTCCTTTAAAAATTGGGCCATCATAGCAAATTTATGGTAGAGATGCAATGAAAACTATGGTATAGTTCGGGGTATTTTCAGGGTATTTGAGGGAATTTTCAGCCTTTTTGCCTTCCCAGGCCAGGGGAGATTTAAAAGGGGAACAATTATGATCGGGCTTCTCTCTTCGGTCCAGGCTGAACTGGGCCTCCTCGCGGCAGAGGCAACGATAGCGCGCACCTGCACCATCGGCTCCCGGTCCCTTATGCAAGGAACGATCGCGGGCCGGGAGGTGGTGCTCTGCGCGGCGGGCATGGGCAAGGTGAACGCCGCCCATGCAGCCACGATCCTGCTGACCCGGTACGCTCCGGAGGTGCTGATCGTCTTCGGCATCGGCGGCGCTTATATTTCCTCCGGCGCCCGGATCGGCGACGTGGCTCTTGCAACCGAGGAGATCGCCGGTGACGAAGGCGTTCTTACCACGCAGGGATTCAAGGACACCCGCTTTATCGGGATTCCCCTGGCCGCGACCGCCTCATCCGTTCTTTATAATTCCTTTCCTGCTCCGGAATCCCCGATCCGCGCGGCACAACAGGCACTCCTCTCCTTTCCATCGGCGAACAGCAACAGGGTCCATTCCGGAAGATTCGTTACCTTGTCAACCTGTACCGGTACCGCCCTTCGCGCCCGGGAACTGGAAGAACGCTATCACGGATTGTGCGAGAATATGGAAGGCGCCGCAGTCGCCCAGGTGGCCTCTCTTCACGGCGTGCCCTGGCTCGAGGTAAGAGGAATATCGAACCTCGTCGAGGACCGGGACCTTGCCAGATGGGATATCAAAAGAGCGGCGGAAACGGTCCAGAAGGCCGTTGTCCGCATCCTGGAAGAATGGAATTCCGGCAGGCCAACCGCATGAAACGAACACTTACCATCGGCTATTCCCCCTGCCCGAATGATACCTTCATTTTCTACGCGCTGGTCCATGGCAGGGTGCGCGTCCCCGGCATCGAGTTCCGGGAGCGGCTCGAGGATGTGGAAACGCTGAACAGCCTCGCCCTGGACGGCACCCTCGATATCACCAAGATATCCTATCACGCTTTCGGTCACCTGCGCGCCCAGTACGCGCTTCTCCGTTCGGGAAGCGCGCTCGGCAGGGGATGCGGCCCCCTGGTCGTGGCCCGGCCGGGGACATCCTTGCCCGATCTGCGGCAGGGGGTTGTGGCGATCCCGGGCAGGTTGACGACTGCCGCGCTGCTGCTGAGGCTCTATGATCCTGCAGTCGCGAACCTTGCCGTCATGAGCTTCGACCGGATCATGGAAACGGTTTCCGGAGGGCAGGCAGCGGCCGGGCTTATTATCCACGAGAGCCGTTTTACCTATCCCCGGTACGGGCTTGAGAAGCTGCTGGACCTGGGCGAATGGTGGGAGCGGACGTTCAAGGTCCCCATTCCCCTTGGCGGCATCCTGGGAAGGCGCTCCCTGGGCAGGGAAACGCTGCTTGAGGTCGAAGCGGGCATCAGGGAAAGCCTCCTCTATGCCAGGAGCCACACAACCGAGGTTGTGGACTACTGCAGGCAGCACAGCCAGGAAATGGACGAAGAGGTGATGAAAAGCCATATCGAGCTCTATGTGAACGATTTTTCCCTCGATCTGGGACGGGAAGGGTTTGCGGCCGTGCAGCGGCTCTTTACCGAAGCCGAGGCGCGCGGGATCGTTCCCCGCTCGGGCAAGGAACTGCTGGCCGGGGATGAAAAATGATGTTTGCAGCATGCCGTATGGTATAATAGTTCCGATTCGTGAACCATGATTTCTTAAGGGAGGGAATATGACCGGATTGATCATTCTCGCAGTGCTCGGCCTCTTGGCTGTGTGGCTCATCCTGATCTACAACGGCCTCATTTCGCTCAGGAACGATGTGCAGGGCTCGTGGAAGCAGATCGACGTGCAGCTCAAGCGAAGGCACGATCTCATTCCGAACCTGGTGGCCACCGTGAAGGGGGCCATGGAGTTCGAGCAGGACACGCTCGAGAAAGTCATTTCCGCAAGGGCAAAAGCAGTGTCCGCGGGCAATCCCGCATCCAAGGCGGAGGCCGAGAACATGCTGACCCAGGCCCTGGGCAAGCTCTTTGCGGTCATGGAGAACTACCCCGCGCTCAAGAGCAATCAGAACGTGATGCAGCTCCAGGAAGAGCTGACGTCCACGGAGAACCGCATCGCCTTTGCCCGCCAGCTCTACAATGATCTGGTCGCTAATTACCGGACGCGCCAACAGATTTTCCCGAACAACATCGTCTCCTCGATGATGAACTTCCGGCCGGAAGAATATTTCGGGGCAGAGGAAGCGGCCCGCGCCGTGCCGGCCGTGAACCTGAGCTTGAGAAAGTAAGACAATGGGCAAAG
>MHEA01000165.1:15044-16495 GCA_001805085.1 Nitrospirae bacterium GWC2_57_9 | reverse complement strand
GTTATCAGAGTCATATGCTTTCGTTTTCTGACCTCCGCCAGACTGTATTCCGAAATTAATCACATGCCCCTTACCTTCATCGATATAGAGCGGCAGAAGAGCCTGCGCATCTGGCTTTTCTTTCTTGTGCTCATGCTGCTTTACTTCTGCATCACCGTCCTCTTTGCGGCCCTGTTCCTTCCCCTCCCGCTGAGCGCAGCACCGCGTTTCTGGGTCTTCAGCGGGGTGATGGCGGTGTTCACGGCAGCGATCCATTTCTGGTTCTCGGCATACGATTCGGTGTCCGTGGTTACCCGAACCCTGGGCGGCGCGGCACCCGACGGGCAGGACGATGTCCACCGGGTGCTCCTCAATATCATGGACGAGATCCATGTGGTCACGGGCAGACGGAGAAAGATCAGCTGTTTCGTGGTCCCTTCCCTGTCCCTGAACGCGCTGGCTGTGGCTGATCTCAAAGGCGCGTCGGCCATCGGGATTACGGAAGGACTCCTTTCCCGTCTCACCCGTCCCCAGCTCGAAGCGGTGATCGCCCATGAGGCCCATCATATCTTTTCCGGCGACTGCCTCGAGACGACCGTTGCCGCAAGTCTCTTCGGCACCTATGCGTCGGTCATCGAGAAGCTGCGCGTTTTTTCCCGGGGCCGGACGTTTGCATCCCCGGCTTTCGTGCTGGCCTGGGTCCTGCTTCAATTCAGTTATCTTCTGAATCTCTTCATCTCGCGCCAGCGGGAATACCGGGCCGATGCGGCGGCCGTCCGCATGACCAGGAACCCGATCTCCCTTGCCGAGGCCCTGCACCTGCTGTCCCGAAGCTGGCGGGGCGCGGGATTCATCGGCAGCGGGTTCGAGATGCTCTGCATCGTGAACCCCCAGGCAACGGCCGTAGATGAAACGGAAGGCTTCTGGCCCGACCTGATCTCGACCCATCCGCCGATCGCGAAAAGGATCGAGGTGCTGCTGTCCATGGCGCGGGTGAGCATCGCCGACCTGGACGCGAAAGCCGCGGCCCGGGAGGGCAGGAAGGCTGAACCCGGAACCGGGCCCCGGTATTATGCGTTGAACCCGCAACAGCAGTGGCAGGGGCCGTTCGGGATCGATGAACTCGGCATACTGCCCTGGCTGTCGCCGCTGACCTGGGTGACCACGGGAGCGCAACAGCCCGTGGAACGGGCGTGGAAACAGAGCTTGCTTGCCCCCCTGTTCGTAATGCGACTCTCCGGGAAGCAGAGGGAGGTCTCGGAGAATGCCTGCCCCGCTTGCAGGCAACCGCTGATGAAGTCCTCCTATGAAGGCACAAAGGTGCTTCAGTGCGGCTTCTGCGCAGGCAGCCTGGTGGAGAACGGCAAGATCGCGAGGATCATTGCCAGGACCGGACGGGAGCGGCCCTGCTCGGAACGGATCACAGCCCTTGCCCGGGCCGTGATCAATCAGAACCAGTTCAGGCGGACTTC
>MHEA01000165.1:10274-14941 GCA_001805085.1 Nitrospirae bacterium GWC2_57_9 | reverse complement strand
GTGGACCGCTGTGAATCCTGCGGCGTGACCTGGTTCGATCAGGATGAGCTTGCCATGCTGCAATGTCTTATCGAGAACCGGATCACGCCGTCGGTACTGGAAGGAGCATTCCCGTTTGCGGCGTCGGGATCGGCTTCGTAAGGCCTGGAAACGGGATGGGGGAGCAGGAGGGGATCGACAGAATGAGTGAGGGAACGGCAAGGTGATCACGATCAAACTTTTCGCAATCCTGAAGGACCGGGCCGGACGGGATGAACTGCAGGTCCCCTTCGCAGCCGGTACGGTTGCGGACCTGCTGCAGGAAGTTGTCCGCTCCCATCCGGCCTTGTCGGAGCTGCTTGTTGTGGGCAGGGTCATGGTCTCCGTCAATCAGGAGTTCGTGCGTGCCGATGCGCCTGTCCGGGACGGCGACGAGGTCGCGCTTATGCCGCCCTTTTCAGGAGGGGACAGCCCGGCCGGGCAGGTCCGGGTTCAGAAAGAGCCCTTTTCCATCGAGCAGGAGGTAGAACGGCTCAAGACCGCCTCGTCGTCGATCGGCGGCATCGTGACCTTCCTCGGTACGACACGGGACATCTCCCGGGACAAGGCCGTTTCGAAACTGGAGTTCGAGCATTATCCGGGCATGGCAGAGAAGAAGCTTGCGGAGATCAGGGAGCGTGCGATCAGGGAGTTCGGCGCGGTGGACGCAACGATCATCCATCGCGTGGGAACACTGCCGGTGGGGGAGAATATCGTGCTCATCGTGGTCGCCGGCGTGCACCGCGACGAGGCGTTCAAGGCATGCCGTTTCTGCATAGATGAACTGAAAAGGATCACGCCGATCTGGAAGAAGGAGACCACACCCGAGGGCGAGGTCTGGGTGGAGGAACATCCGTAAGGACAAATTTCAAATCCCAAATCCGAAATCCGAAATCCGAAAGATAAACCTCACGTGCCAATGGTCAAATCAATTGATATTCGGATTTCGGACCCTGTTTAGGATTTCGTAATTAGAATTTCGCGCTTGCTATTGTTTTTTCGCTGCTTTTTTCCCGCTCTTCAGAAATACCACGCAGGTCGAACAGTCGTTTTCCATTCTGCAGCGCGTTGTTTCCCAGCAGGGCTTCCCCTTGTCCGTAAAGGCGGTGCAGACCGCGCGCCGTTCGTCGGGAGAGTCCTTGATCTCCCAGCAGGGCGCATAGTCGAGCAGTTTCTTGATGCCCTCGATGCTGATCTTCTTGTTGTGGATCAGTTCCCGGATGCAGCGCAGCCACTTGATGTCGTTCTCGGTATAGAGCCGGTTCCGGCGCTCCCGCGTGGGCAGGATCAGTCCATGCTTTTCATACAGGCGCAGGGTCTGGGCCGTGGTTCCCACCAGTTTCGCCGCCACCCCCATGGTATAGAGCGGCGCATCCTTGTCTTTGAGTACATCCAGGCTATCGGCTACCATAATTTCTTAACGTTCTCCCATGTTCCGAGGATATAGGATGTGAGCAGCGTCATTTTATCCGTGACCAGCAGGAGCCCCATCACGACGAGGATAAGGCCGCTCGTGATCTTTATTGCCTTGAAATGCTTCTTCACCCGGTCGAAGGACGAGAGGAAAGCGCTGATGGCCAGCGCCGACAGGACGAAGGGGACACCGAGGCCCGCGGAGTAGAAGGCCAGGAGCGCCATCCCCCTTCCCAGGGTGTCCGTCGTCATGGCCAGGGCCAGCACCGAGCCGAGGAACGGACCAGTGCAGGGCGTCCAGCCCGCTCCGAAGATCATGCCGACCACGACCGTGCCGATGAAGCCGGCCGGACGCGTTTTCAAATGGACCTTTGCTTCGCGCTGCAGGAACGGGATGTTGACCACGTCCATGACGAACACGCCCATAAGAATGATGAGCAGCCCGCCGACTACCCGGATGGTGTCCAGATGCCGGGCCAGGATGTTTCCGGCAAAGCTGGCAGTGGCGCCGAGAAGCACGAAGATCAGCGAGAAGCCGGCCACGAACGCGAGGGAATGGAGCAGCGTCGTTTTCATGTTCTTTCTGCGCGATTCGCGGCTTACCAGTTCATCGTAGCTGATGCCGGTTATATACGAAACGTAGGACGGAATGAGGGGCAAGATGCAGGGGGAGGCGAAAGAGATGAGACCCATCACCAGCGAGTACAGCAGGATATAGGGCGTTAACCCTTGAGATAGATCCATGAAGCCGGCTCCCTTTCAACGAATGAGTGATAATACCAAAGCAGAATAATTATAGTCAAGGAAAAGTTTTGGTATTTTCGAATTGACTTGTTCTCAATTCTGAATTGTCAGATAAAATGACCTGCCGTTCGGTCCTCAGAATGCCGCCATGCTGCCAGGAAGCTGGTCTTTATACGAAAATTGTCTTGACATTTTCCGCTGGATGGTTAGAATGCCCTGTTTCTTTGAATCCCGCGTTCGGCCCGAACCGAACAGGGGGACCCATTTTGGGAATCGAGACCCCCTGGTCATACCGGAGGGGTCCTGAATTTGACACGGAGGTGAAGTACCATGGCAGAAATGAGCAAAACCGCAAAAGCGGCCACCAAGAAAGCGGTGGTGAATCTGAACGTACCGCAATGCTGCGGCAAACCGATGCAGGCGGCCAAGATGATGACCACCACGGGCAGGGTGCGCGGCATGATGTGGCTCTGCGACAAATGCTGGAAAGAGAAGGCGATCTAGGAATTATCGGCTTCAATAATATTCCACTCTCAAGGCGGTGAACTTCACCGCCTTTTTGTTTTTTCCCGTCTTAATTTTTTTTGCACAGCCCCTCTTCCTCACTCCCTTCTTCGGATAACGAACAAAAGAATTTGACACTGATAACGGCCGATTGATTTATGATTTACACGGATAAGACTTTGACCTGTTCAGTGAAAATCATATTTTATCGGCTTTATTCCGTGTCAAAGCTTCCTGAAGCGGATACCATGGGGGTACATGGTCCTTGCCTGGTGAAGCGAGTAAATAAGCCCTATTTGCAGCTAGTTAGCTGAAACAAGGTTGCAGAAGGGTGCTTGACTTTCATGCACGGGTGATGCTATTATCCACCCGGTTTTAAAAAAAACAAGTCCGCAACGCCGGCGGGGCGGAGAAGAATTCACCCTTTCCGGTAATTTTTTGTGCCTGCTACGGCAACAAGTCGTTAAAGGGGAATTCTGTGAAATCGCTTAAGAAAACGCATACCTGCGGGGAATTGACCAGGAAGGCCGTCGGCGCTGCCGTCACGCTGATGGGCTGGGTGAATACCCGGCGGGATCACGGGGGACTGGTGTTCATCGACCTTCGCGACCGGGTCGGCATCACGCAGGTCGTGATCAATCCCGAGACGTCCCCGGAAGCGCACAGACTGGCACACGATGTCCGCAGCGAATTTGTCCTGGCAGTGACCGGAACCGTCGCGCCGCGACCCGGCAATACCGTCAACGCCAAGCTTCCCACCGGCGAAATCGAAGTGCTCGTGAACGAACTTGCCATCCTGAACCCGTCGAAGCCGCTGCCCTTCATGATCGAGGACGAGACGGACGTCGCCGAGAGTCTGAGGCTGAAGTACCGCTATCTTGACCTCCGGCGGCCGAGCCTGCAGAAGGTGCTGATCGCGAGGCACACGATCACCAAAACGGTCCGGCGCTTCCTGGACGATCACGGATTCGTGGACATAGAAACGCCCTTCCTGACGAAGAGCACGCCTGAGGGCGCCCGCGATTACCTGGTGCCGAGCAGGGTGAACCCCGGGCAGTTCTTCGCGCTTCCCCAGTCTCCCCAGCTGTTCAAGCAGATCCTGATGGTGGCCGGTTTCGAACGGTATTACCAGATCGTGAAGTGCTTCCGTGACGAGGACCTGCGCGCGGACCGCCAGCCTGAGTTCACTCAGATCGACCTCGAGATGTCCTTCGTGGACGAAGATGACGTGATATCGCTCATGGAGGAGCTGCTTTCGGCCGTGTTCACCGCGGTAAAGGGGACGGAGCTGCAGCGGCCCTTCCCCCGGCTTTCCTATCAGGACGCAATGGAGCGCTACGGTTCGGACAAACCGGACACGCGCTTCGGGCTCGAACTCCGGGACATCTCCGACATCGCCAAGGTTTCCGATTTCAAGGTCTTCCTCCAGGCCGTTGAACTGGGCGGACAGGTGAAGGGATTTGCGGCTCCGGGCATGGCGGGACTGTCGCGCAAAGAGGTGGACGATCTCACGAACGAAGCGAAGATCTTTGGCGCAAAAGGCCTTGCCTGGATCAAGGTCACCGATGCCGGGTTCGAATCGCCGATCGCGAAATTCTTCAAGGACGGACAGGTCAAATCCATTGCCGAGCGGCTGGATGCAAAGCCCGGCGACCTGATGATGTTTATCGCAGACGGGAAGAAGGTCGTTGCCGAGACGCTGGGCTATCTCCGGCTGCTCATGGGCAAACGGCTGAACCTGATCGACGAGAGCAGGTTCAATTTCCTCTGGGTCACCGATTTTCCCCTGGTCGAATGGAACGTCGAGGAAAAGCGTTATGACGCCATGCACCACCCCTTTACGGCACCCAAGAACGAGGACCTGGAGTTCATGAAGAGCGATCCGCTCAAGGTCAGGGCCAAGGCCTACGACATCGTGTTGAACGGTTCCGAGATCGGCGGCGGCAGCATTCGAATCCACCGCTCCGAGGTCCAGTCCCGGATGTTCG
>MHEA01000165.1:9658-10268 GCA_001805085.1 Nitrospirae bacterium GWC2_57_9 | reverse complement strand
TGAACATCTCTGAAGAGGACGCGCGAAAGAAGTTCGGCTTCCTGCTTGAGGCGCTCGAGTTCGGTGCACCGCCCCACGGCGGCCTCGCCTTCGGCCTGGACAGGCTCACGGCCATCCTGACGGGTGCCGGATCGATCCGCGACGTGATCGCCTTCCCGAAGACCCAGAAGGCGATCTGCGTCATGACCGAGGCGCCCTCGAAGGTGTCGTCCGCCCAGCTGCGGGAGCTCTCGATTAAACTGGACGTGGTGGAGTGATGCGAGTGCGGAATGCGGAGACTTGCACCCAGCGCTCTCGAGTGCTTACGCGCGAGAGCAGGGCGAGCGGAATGGAAAAGCGGCACACACCATGAGCACGCATCTTTTTTTGTCTGCGTTTGCGAGGGTCGCATGAACTGCAGGGCTTGCGATAAGGAATTAACACTGCGGCTCGGTTGACGCCGGGTCACTCTGCGCTGCACGGCGTGCGGCAGGGAATTCGAAATAAGCGAATATCTTGATGAGATCGACGAGGAGATGTGGGAAACCATCTCGCGCCGGTCCTGCAACAGGGTGTGAAGTCCCGGCTGTGATGAGAGCATAAAACACATGAATCATCCGGCACCGGCAGG
>MHEA01000165.1:8176-9590 GCA_001805085.1 Nitrospirae bacterium GWC2_57_9 | reverse complement strand
GACCCGCTCAACATTATGCTCAGTTGCTGCATCCCCGATAAGAAAAGGCTGATGGAAGCCATAAGCAGGCTCCGCCCCGGCGAGGTCCTTCGGGTCGAGATCGATAATTGCGTGGCGTCCAGGGCCATGGTGGAGAGCTACTTAAAGAACAAATGGTGCCGTATCGAACACGTCATCGAGAACGAACGGACGAGCATACTGCATATACGTCTTGATGTGAGCGCATGAACAGACCCGATGGGATCTTCCTGTTACCGGTCATCGTTTCTTCGCAGGTGCCTTTCTCTCCCTCCCGTTTTATGACAAAAAGATCTACAGGTTTGCCGATTCCCGGCAGCATTCTGCGCGTTCTGAGCAACAACAGCGGGGTACTAAAGTGAAATGAAGAACCCGATTACAAAGACCGCCTGGCTGATCTTTTTTTCGGGGCTGCTCCTGCTTGCCGGCTGCGCAACAGCCGGCGCTCCCATGCTCGAGGCGCGCCGTTTTGTGGACATATTGAACCGGTATCCCGAGACCCGCGAACCGCTCCGCCTGACGAAACTGACCGCGCAGTCCTTCAACCGGACCGCTCCGGCAGCGGCTTCGCCGGATGTCCTGGTCATGGTGCATCCCGGCTATGCGCTCTTCTTCGGCAGCGGCGCAAAAAAAATAAAATACAGCGAGGCCAAGTACGCACTGCTCACGAAGCAGTTCGAGGACGAAGCGCGGTTCATCCGGGAGGCATCGGCGACCGGGAAGATACTGATCCTGATCGTACCGGCCAATTACCAGGAGGAAAGCGTCCGGCCCCTGTCCTATACGGCCTATCTCAATGCGGCGGCCGCGGAAGGCGGTTCGGTGTACTACCTGTTCTCGGAGTCCGCCAGCAACGGGACCATTTCCATGAACGACCTGCTGGACCTGTACCGTTTCCTGCAGGGAATCAAGGCGGGGAAGATCCTCGTCGGCGGGGGCTTCATCGGAAGGTGCCAGCGGGAGTTCTACCAGCAACTCACTGGATACATCGGCAGGACCTCCTGGTTCATCGTGCCTGAGATCTCCACTATTTCCCCCGACGATATTTCCGATGCCGAGGCGAAGGAGATGCTTGAAAGCATCGAGCGTCGCGACTATCGTCCGGTCCGGAGATTCATCGACAGAAAACTGGACGAGGCGCCTAATCTGTTGTCCATCCCTCCCAAGAAGGAATTGTAAATCCCTTTCCCTCAGCATAGGCATTTCCGCGTCCCGATGCAGCAGCAGGACTGCAGCGTACGCCCATCAGGAAAACGTGCCGGCTTCTTCGATCATCAGTCCGAACCTGGTGCCAGTCTCCGAATATCGGGTGGGCGGTCACGTTTGATGCTTGTCACGTCCCGTCGATAATTCCAGTATACCTGGAAGAGGCGGGTGGAAGGGCGAGTGCGGAACC
>MHEA01000165.1:4001-8167 GCA_001805085.1 Nitrospirae bacterium GWC2_57_9 | reverse complement strand
TGCCTGTCGCTTATTCCAGCAGCTGCAGCACCTGGCGCACCGTTACAAACAGATCACCCGGGATCGGGTGCACCCGAGGCGCAGGCCGGCCCTGGTTCAGTTTCATCAGCGGCGCTTCGGTGTCCTTGTTGAAGCAGAGGATCTCCGCCCGGGTACCGAGGTAATCGATGTGCTGCGGTGCTCCGGAGATGCCGAGCGCGATGATCATTTTCGGGTTCACGCGGACGCCGGTCTGGCCGATCTGGGCTTCGAGGGGAAGCAGTTTGAGGTCCTGCGTCACTTTGCGCGTGGCTCCGAACAGCGGGGCCAGGCCGAGAGATTCCAGTTTTCCCTTCAGTTCCTGCGCGAGCTTGAAACCGGCGCTGTCCCTGATGCCGTAGCCGAGATCGATGATGACATCCGCTTCCGAAAGCGTGGGCGGTGCAGCGGCCGGGAGCGGCATGAGCCAGCCCGGATCAACGGCAAGGTCAAGGACAGCAGCCCTGAAATCGGTCTTTTCCGCCGGAGCCGGGAACTCGCCTTCCGGGGCTATTGTTACGCAGGCTGAACCGCTCTCGAAGTTCTGCAGCCCGAGAAGCTTGCCCTCGTATACAGGGAACGAGAACAGGAGCCCGCCGGAGCTTCCCTTTGTTATAGCCGTCACTCCGGAACAGACGAGCACCTTCCGTTTCTGAGCTGCCGCCTCACCTGCCGCGTACGCAAAGGGGCCGGTCCATCGGGTCCCGCCGAAGATCATCATGCTGCTTGAGATCTTGAGCACCCGTCGGAGGATCTCGTTTCTGCCGTCCCCGGACAGGCTTCCTTCCCTCGTATCCAGGCAAAAAGCCTGTTCACAGCCATTTATCCGGGCAAGGCCCAGCAGCTGCGGCCAGAGGCCGCGCGGGGCGGGGATCAGAGCGCATGCTTTTGCCTGCCTGATGCCAGCCGCAAGGGCGCAGGTGCGCAGAACTGCCGAGTTTGCTGTCCCCTCATGGGCTTCGAGCATTGCCCAGACGGCGTTTCCCTCCGGCATGCTTCCTGGTGAAAGCGCGGCTGTATAATCCTGAACCGCTCCTGCATTGATCGAGGCCGCAAAACGTTTGATGAACGTTGCTGCGGTAACAGGGTCCGTGCAGAGCGGTGAGGTTTTTTGTTCCGCTGCAGGGAGTTCGAACCTTTCCTGAGAAGTGTCCTTCTCTCCGGCTGTCAGCACAGCAGCTGTTGACCGGGCTGCGAGAACGCACTCGTGCATGAGCAGGACCGGGGGCGGAGCAGATCCGCTGATGCTGATCACCGCGGGGAGCGCGATGCCCACGGGTCCTGTCCCGTCCGGCCTGATCCCGATCGTTTCCCTCTGCTCGTGGCTTCTGCCGAGCCTGCCGGCCAGGTAAGCGCCAAGGGCCCGGTCCCCGTTCAGGCATGCGGCGCCGGTGGTGATGATATCGTACTGCTGCCCTCGCTCCCTGCTCATTATGGCTTGAGCGTACAGAGTGACCCCCGCGGATGGCTGGCCGTCCAGCCGGAAGAGGGCATCGGCACGGGATCCTGCCGTCATAGTCAGGAGCATTTCCTGTTCCGGTCCGCCGGGCATCAGCACATCCACGGTCACCTGTCCGCTGCTGGTCGCCTTCATCCGGAGGGCCTGGGACAAGGCTGCGAGGTCCGCGGGATCGATCTTCCATACCAGTTCATTCAGTTGACCGTCCGTGATCCGGGGACGGGAAGCAAGATCGGCGACAGGCCTGATGATCGAAAGAACGCGAAGAGGAACCCCGAGAGCACCCGTTGCAGGCGCAGCAGCTTCCCCTTTTTCCTGGAGCGCGTCGAGCGCGGCATCGGCAAGCACGACTTCAGGCAGGTGCATGCCCTTTTTGACCTGCTCCCATGCGTACACGAACTTTTCTTCGAGATGTTCGAGGCGCATCCTCGTTCTCGCGGACGCCCGCTGCCCGGCGCTCAGCATTTTCCCAGCATAACCGGGCAGGCTCTGTTCAAGTTGCTGCCGGTGCGTTCGCAGCCATTCGGTCCGGTACTCGATGCATTCAAGCCGGAGGATCTCGCCGGCCAGGTCCGAAAGCGGGAAGAGCGCCGGCTGAAGCATGGCATCGGACCAGCTGGTATCGGAGAGCAGGTCCGCAACTTCCCGGACCTGCTTCCGGAGCCTGTTCTTCCAGGAGGCCAGTACGGCCTCCGGTTCGCTGCCTTGTTCCGCGGCCTCGGGCCAGTTCGCTGCCATGGCGATCAGGTCCTTCAGGATCAGGAAGCGCTGGACCTCGTTGGTGCCTTCGTAGATCGTGAGGATCCGGCTGTCGCGGCGGGCCTTTTCGATCAGGTATTTTTCGGTCTGGCTCTCGGGCCCGAAGGCCTCGTCCAGGAGCGTGATCAGCTCGTGGATGTCCTCGGAGCAGGCATATTTGGCGATCGCTGATTCCATGCGGACCGATTCGTGAGGACGATCGAAGAGCCCGACCAGGTAATAGGCAAGGGATTCACTGGCGAAGAGCACCGCAGCAGCTTCTCCGAGCAGCCGGTCCCGTTCGGGCGAGGCGGGCAGCAGGGTGTTCGCCTCGTTCATGAGCTTGCGCATGAGCGCGCCGGAGACGACAGCGAGGCCGCACCGTCCCACATTCAAGGTCTCGAGCGCGTTCACCTGCCCGTGCCCCTCGTAGCCGATCACGGCCTCCCGCGGCACACGCAGGCTGTCCAGGGAGATCTCGTTCGTAGGCGAGCCCCGCTGGCCGGTCTTCTTTTCATCGGCGCCGACCTTGAGGCCTTCGCCGTGCCGGTCGACCATGAAACCCGTGACGCCTTCGGGCGTCTGCGCATACAAACAGAACTGGGTAGCGATGCTGCCGTTCGTGATCCACATCTTAGCGCCCGTCAGGCTGTAGTGCTCGTAGAACAGGCCGGCATCGTTCCTGCGCACCTGTCCGATATCATGGAACAGGCAGTCCATTCCCTGGTAGTTATAATACCGGGAGCCCTGGTCGGTCGTGTAATCGTATCGGTCGTATCGGATCGGCTGAGGCTGCCCGTCAGGTGTTTCGTAAGCTATGCCTCCCTCAGTGAACACGATCCTGTCGGCATCGATCAGATACCTCATGCCCTGGTCATCAGCATGAACAGTGAAGGAATATCGCCCGTCCTCGAGCGGCGTCAAGGGGGCGGATAAGAGCTTCCCGGTTGTCTTGACCCCTCCTGAATCGGAGCCCGCCGTGGGTTCGGTCAGGGCAAAGGCGCTGACCGCGCCGTGGCCCAGGTAGCGGAGGAAGAGCTTGTGGCATCGCTCGCGCCTCGGAAGCTCATTCAGTGCAGCCCGGACGTCGGGCATCAGCTTCGCGAAGAGATCGCCGGCCTGCTTCAGGCTGGCGATGAATCCGCCGAAATCTCCGCGCCTGCCGGCGATGCCTGCGCCGTAAAAGGCCTTCAGGAAGTTTGCCGCGAGATACTTTGCCACGCGGGTATGGCGCAGGCGATCATCCACCCGTTTCATTACGGCTTCGTACTCTTTCCTGATCCGGCCCGGATCGGGATTGTTCAGCGTTCTGATGATCGCCGCAAGCCGGTCCCCGATCTCGCCGAGCTTCCGTTCATCCTGGACCAGAGGCGTCAGTTCCTCTCGCACGCGGGGGAGTTCCTCTTCAAGGCCGAGGAGGATCGGCGTGGTGCCGATGCTGGTGCTGGCCATGATCAGAAGATCGACGGACGCGTCTCCGAAACTGCCGGCAGCCGAGTTCAGGATGTAGTATTCCGCCTTTCGCCACCCGAGACCATCCAGCGAGCGGGGAATATACGTGGCAAGCCATCTCTGCTGTTTTGCCGCCTCGATGATCTCCTGGGGCAGCCGGTGATTTCTCTCAATGAAGCGCTCGATGCCAAGTTCGTCGAACCGCTTCTCGCTGCAGTTCTTCCTGAACCAGTCCACGAGTTCGGCCCAGCGCGCCCGGAGCCCGGCGTCAGCCAGTTGCATCTCGGGCACGAACCGGGGGGAGCGGTCGAAGGGGGTCGCCAGAAAACTGCCCGATTGGTGCGGCTCTCCCGGCCTGCTACAGAACGTTTCGTAATCGCTGCCGGTTGCCGGCTGAAATTCGGAAGGTTCCATCGGGAAGACCGCGGAAGGAGCGACGGTGCCCCGGCCTGCGGACAGGGCGGCATTCATCACCGCATCCTCCGCGATACCGAGCAGG
>MHEA01000165.1:258-3980 GCA_001805085.1 Nitrospirae bacterium GWC2_57_9 | reverse complement strand
GCCTCGCTGCTCTGCCCCTTGTTCAGACCCTGTTCGATCGAAACGAGCAGGCTCCGGGTCCCGATCAGCAGCGCTTTCACCTCTCCGGCAAGCGCCGCATCTGCATCAGGGCTCAGCTTTTTAGACCTGTCCGTCACTGCCAGCAAGCGCGAAGCAAGCGAGCCAAGAGGCTCGGACCCCACGCCGGCCAGATCGCCGGCCGCCCTGATCGCGTCGTCAAAAGCATCGAGGTCAAGCACTTTATGCAGGCGAGCAGCAGCGCCATACCCGGGCGCAAGGAAGCGGAAGAGCGCGCTGTCGCGGTAGGACCGCGAGAGCAGATCGTCCTCGGAATAGGCAAAGCCGCCGAAGACCTGGCCCGCGTCATAACCCAGGGTGCCAGGCTCAGGCCCGAAGGCTTTGGCCGCGAGGGCGGCGGATACAAGATTCAGTGCGGAGTGCGGAGTTCGGAGTTCGGAGTGTAAGGCAAGGACGTAAAGATGTTCAAGCAAGAGTCGCCAGGCTTCGACCCGTGCGATCAGGGCTTTTACCGCGCCGAGCTTCGCGATGCCGTCCCTGCCTTCCGTATCGAGCATCTGTCCCGGGAACTGGACCCTGCCGGCTGCGTGTTCTTTTACCCGCATTGCCAGATAATCTGCAGCGCCGAGCGCGACAGCAAGGTAGGAAGTACTGTCGGCTGCATCTGCAGTGGTGTCGATCATTGCCTGCTTTTGCACCATGCAAGCAAGCGCCACTTCTGAAAGACCTGCTGCCCTGAACCCGATGGCAGGTGTCGGGGTTATGGTTACTCCCGCTTCGGATACCGGAACCAGGTAACCTTTTCCCCGGGCGAGAACAAGGAGCGTGCGCAGGGAAGCGGCAGGCACCCAGGCGAGCCTTCCGGTGATCGCAACAGCGCCGTTCTTTTCCTCGATCAGGAGACCGTCGCCGGGGACTGCGCAGGCACCGGGTTCGGCCGCGCGTCCGGCCTTCTTCAGAATATGTGCTGCCCGGGACTGATATGCCGCTGTCAGGCCGAGCGCCGGATTGATCGAGGCGAGCACCCGCACCGCATCAAGGGAAGCATCCAGGTGTTCGGTAATGAAGGTCCTGAGCTTCTCGCACCAAACCTCGGGCATGGGCGATTCTTCCCATTGCTTCACCACGCGGTCGGGGAAGAGCGCTGAGACCTCCTGATGGGACAACGACAATCCGCCGGGGTCGTCGCCTTTTTTCGGAGAAGGACGTTCCCGATCCGCAGTCCATTCCAGGATCCATTCTTCGATCCGGCCGCAGCAATAGAGCGCACGGAAGAACCCGGCTTCTGCAAGCCTCAACTCCAGCGTCTTCCGCTCTTCCAGGATGATCCGTGCCTGCTCATTCCTGCGGTCGTTCGTGAACTCGGTTTCGAGCCGCGACAGCGTCTGGACCAGCCGGGTCCCGAGGGACAGGGGCCATGAGGTCCTCGTTCTGTCAGCAGAGTGCGGGATCTTTCCGACGCTGTTCCTGAAGGCCGACAAGGCGGCCAGCACCGCACGGGATGAGTCAAGGATCCGGTCATTGAGATACCACAGCCGCTCGTCGATTGTCGCGAGCCTTCCCGTTCCTGCGTTCTGCGGGGGTCGAGTTGCATTCCGGGCAAGCCTTTCGAGCAGGACCGGAAGAACAGCGCTGTCGGGCCGGTAGATAAGCTTATGGCCGGTATGCCTTCCCCAGAGCGCGCGTTCAGGTTCGGCCCTCCAGCAGGATTCGCACTTGATGCAGTTCTCGTAGTTTACGCTCACCCTGCCGCGGCCGGTGAAAGGCGGAGCGTCGTACCCGTAGACGCGGGCAGGACAGAGCCACCAGATGCCGGCACGGGACATGTCCGGATGAGCCGTGATCGAGCCGGGCCAGAGTGTCCGGATATGGGATTCAGCGCCGACGCGATAGGTGTTCGTGGCCAGCTTGGCTTCCAGGCTTATGGACGGTTTTACCCGGTCCAGGTCGCGTGCTCTCTTCTGCTTTTCACCGTAGGCCATGACCGGTTCGGCCAGAAGCGTTTCCACGGGTGTCTTGAGCACGTAGAAGCGGAACGCATCAACGACCGCAGTCCCGAGGGAGACGGCAAAGAGCAGTGCTCCGTAAGCAGGGAGGACCAGAAAATCCAGGAGACTGAACCCCCGGAGGAGGTGGCGCAGGGCATCCCGGAATTTCGCTCTGAGCGGCCTGCCGTCGTTCGCATATACCTGTTCCAGGGCGAGCAGGAGAGCGGGGGAGAGCTTTTTCAGCAGCGAATTTATCGGCCAGGGTAGTGCCGCAGAGTCGACGCTCCTGTCGTTGATATGCAGGATCAGGCCGAGCCGCTGATCGGGCTGCGGCATCTTCAAGAACAGATTGGTCATCCAGCGCCAGATCGTGGCCGGGTGGACCAGCGTTGTCGCGACCGGTTTCCAGAGCCCGAGGCTGTCCGCGGCGCGCATGGTGTCGGTCAGTAACTCCCTGATTCCTTTGAATGACAGGATGTGGCTCCTCAGGAACCTGCCGGCATTGATCAGGCTGTGTTCTGAAAGGAAATGGGTCGTGCCGCAGGCAACATCCACGGTCCTGCTGAAGAGCACCTTCGATCTTCCGAAATAGCCCGGCCATCGGGAGAGGTATTCGGCGTTCTTTCCATAGCTGCTTTCCCGGAGCGGTTTTTCATACTCATTGGCCAGGTGTTTTGCGTCAAAGGATGCACCTCGTTTCAAAATATTCCTGACGGCGCGCGCGAAATAGAGCCCCGTTGCCGAGGCGGGACCGGTGAAGTTCGGGAAGGGGATGTCGATGCCCATGCCCGCGGACGCGCCGCCCACCGCGAGCCCATCCTGGACGAGCAGGGGCCGCTCATGCCAGCCGCCGCTCCTGATGATCTTCGTGCCGTACGCGGACAGCGCGGCTCCCTGCGTGAGTTCCCTGATATAAGGCAGGCCGAGCATCCACTCATAGATCGCGTCGTGGCTGCCCCGGAAGTTATCCCTGATGTTGTCCAGCGGCGCCACATACCCGATCGAGATGCTATCCCGGTTTGTGTACAGAAATCCGCCGATGTTCAGTTTTGCGGTCCTGCCCGCAATCGCCGGGTTCCGCATCAGAAGTTCATAGGCGGCTCCTTCGCCCGGCGCGAGCCGGAACCGTTTTTCTATCTCCCGCGGATCGACTCTGAGCACCGCTTTCAAACCCTGAAGGAAATGGGGTTGCTGAACGCGCTCAAGCTGTTCCGATCTGACCAGGTGCGAGGCGTCGCCCTCGGCAAGGAAGGTGACGTCGGCATGCAGAGGTCCGCGGTCCGTCATAACCCCGATGACCCTGCCGCCGCTCCTGATCAGGGAAGTGACGGTCGTTCCGGGAACGTGGACTGCCCCTTTCAGCCGGGCAAGATCCGCGAAGTAGGGGTCGTAGAGAGGCCTCAGCACGGTGTAGCAGTTCTGGAAGACTCGGGCATCGGAAAGCTCGATGCCGACAACATCCAGTCCGTTATGCAGCAGCGTGCCCCGTCTGGTGACCCTCCGTTCGAAGGGAGCGGCTGCGACGGCATCAGGTCCGAAACAGTCCCCGGCTGAAAGGCTTTCGGTAAAGTAAACGCAGCCGGACCAGTTCTCGGCGCCCGCATAAACGCCTGCCTCCAGGAGCGCGACGGAGACGCCGGTGCCGGCCAGGGCTCCGGCAGCTGCGACGCCTGCCGGCCCTGCTCCAATAATTATGACATCGAACCTGTATGCGTT
>MHEA01000165.1:0-227 GCA_001805085.1 Nitrospirae bacterium GWC2_57_9 | reverse complement strand
AGACGAAAAAATAGGCAGGTTTAAATGGTGACTTCTATTATACCAGAACGGGCCTTTGGAGAACATTCCTGTCGAAAAGCAAGGGCTGATTCCTGAGGATGGGCGTACGATCGTCTGCGAAGCATTCCCTGGTCCAACCGGCCGCAACTCGCTCCCTAAAATTGCAGAAGTATTTTTTTTAACAACTGTAATTTGTGTTAATTATTTGAAAATTAAAGACTTTTTAT
>MHEA01000164.1:49893-50665 GCA_001805085.1 Nitrospirae bacterium GWC2_57_9 | reverse complement strand
GCGGCAGGTGCGAAAGCTGCGCCCTGCGATTGAAGGGTTTCCGAGAGGCGGGAGTCAAGGATCCGATCCCCTATGAAGAATAATTGCGCGAAGAATGTCGGCTACAGAGAGCACCGAGGAATCAGAGTAGTGTTAACGGATACAAAGCTGTCGCATTTTTGATTTTTTTCGCTTCTCTGTGGCCTCTGTGGCAGAAGCATTTTTATGAATTTTTCGACTTTCATCAAAGCCTGGCCTCTTCTCCGTAATCAGGTAAAGACTCTCCAACTCCCCTGGCTCGAAAACTTCGCCGCCATAGATCGCGACCCGTTCAAGATACTCATCTCCTGCATACTGAGCCTCAGGACCCATGACCGAACCACGGGACCTGCTTCGGAACGCCTCTTCAAACAGGCATCCACCCCGTCAAGACTGGCAAAACTGCCTATCACCACAATAGAAGAAGCGATCTATCCTGTCGGTTTTTACCGGGTAAAAGCGGAAACGATCAGGGACCTCAGCAGGGAACTGATCGACAAGCACAATGGACTGGTGCCCGATACGCTGGAAGGACTGCTTAAGCTCAAGGGGGTGGGAAGGAAAACAGCGAACCTCGTACTGACCAGGGGTTTCAACAAGTACGGTGTCTGTGTGGATACCCATGTGCATCGGATCACGAACCGGTGGGGATTGATCAGAACGAAAAACCCTGACGAGAGCGAACTTGCCTTGCGGGGAATATTGCCCAAGCGGTATTGGAAGGAACTGAATGCCGTTCTCGTCGCATTCGGCC
>MHEA01000164.1:31156-49839 GCA_001805085.1 Nitrospirae bacterium GWC2_57_9 | reverse complement strand
AAGGAGCAGATGCCGCTACAGAATGAAACTGGTCACGAGCAGCATGACCGTGAGCAGGATCAGGATGAAGACCGTTACCCAGGTGATCATGTTCATGCGCCGTGAGTTCACGTATTCGCCCATGATCGCCGCGTTGTTCACCAGCTTCAGCATGATGATCAGCACGATCGGCAGCAGGATCCCGTTGATGGTCTGAGACAGGAACATGATCCTGATCAGTGGAGCGCCGGGCAGCAAAATGACGCCGGCGCCGATCACGATGAACGCTGTGTAGAAGCCCAGAAACTGAGGAGCATCACGAAACGTCTTGTTGATGCCCGATTCCCAGCCGAACGCCTCGGACAGGCCATAGGCTGTTGCCAGCGGCAGGACAAAAGCCGCAAGGAACGACGCATTGAGCAGGCCGAGCGCGAAGAGGTGGGAAGCGAAGTTCCCTGCAAGCGGTTCGAGCGCGCGGGCGGCGTCTTCCGCCGAATCGACGACGACGCCTGCAGGATGCAGGATCGTGCCGGTGGCCAGAATAATGAAGAACGCGATGAACACGGTCATGAAAGAACCGGCGTAGACGTCGAACTTCGCGAAACGGTACTCGTCGATGCGCACGCCCTTGTCAACGACCGCCGACTGGAGATAGAACTGCATGTAGGGGGTGATCGTGGTCCCGACCATCGTGATGAAGAGCAGAAAATAATCACGGTCCAGCCTGATATGCGGCGTCACGATCTGTCTGGCGACGTCGGGCCAGGGAGGATTCGCCATGAAACCCGAGAACACATACGTAAGGTATACCAGGCTGATGGCGATCAGGAACCGCTCCACCTGCCTGAAATTCCCCTTTACGACGACAAGCCAGACCACGAAAGCAGAGACGGGAACGGATATATATTTGTTCAGCCCGAACAGTTCCATGCTCGCCGCAATACCGGCAAATTCTGCTATCGTGACCGTCAGGTTAGCGAAAACGAAGAGCGCCATGACGGCAAAGGTCACTTTCACCCCGAATTCTTCCCGGACCAGGTCGCCGAAGCCCTTGCCGGTCACCACGCCCATCCGCGCCGACATTTCCTGAATAACGGCAAGGGCGAAGGTGATGAGGACCAGCGCCCAGAGCAATCCGTATCCTTCGCGGGCGCCCACGATGGAATAGGTTGCGATGCCTCCTGCATCGTTGCCGGCGTTGCCTGCGATGAAGCCGGGGCCGATGACGCTCAGTAGCGCAATGAACCGGGCATGTCTTATGTTCTTGATGCGCTCAATAAAGGTCATGATCTTGCAATCCCGCTCGTGCCGGTTTCCCTCTGCGCTTTCCGGGCCAGGCTGTGCGGCTTTTCAGCACCGACAACGATCTTGAACAGGCTTTGGATATTCCAAGCAAATGAGCTACAATTTTCTTCGTTTTTTTCGGGACGCAGGCGGGAGAAGAAAGTCTACCACGTCGTCCACGGTCACGATCCCCCGCATGGCCAGGTTCTCGTCTACCACGGGCGCGGCAAGCAGGTTGTATTTCGAGATGAGCTCAGCCACGTCTTTTCGCTCGGCGTCGAGGGGCAGCGTCTTGACCGGTGTGGTCATGATCTCTTCAAGGCGGGTCTGCGGCGAAGCCAGGATCAGGTTCTTGAGCGAAATGACACCCAGGACATGCTCCTGGCCGTCCAGGATATACAGGTAATATATCGTCTCGACATTCGGGGCCTCGAGCCGGAGTTCCCTGACGGCCTCTTCAACGGTCATGTCCGGGGGAAATGCCAGGTATTCGGTGGTCATGAGTCCACCGGCTGAATCTTCCTCATGTTCGAGCAGTTCCTGCACGTCCTCTGCTTCTTCTTTCTCCATGAGGTTGATCAGTTCCTGGGCCTTCTTTTCGGGCAGGTCGCCAAGCACGTCAGCGGCCTCGTCGGGCGGCATACGCTCAAGGATGTCCGAGGCCCGCTCCTTGGACATATCATCTATGATGTCGGCCTGCACCTGGGGTTCCAGTTCATGCAGCGCCTCGGCCGCCGTGTCTACATCAAGACTGCCGAAGATCGCCGTCCGCTCCTTCTGGGACACCTCGCTGATGATCTGGGCCAGGTCGGCGGGATGCAGGCTTGCGACCTTCTGGCGCGATACGGTCAGGGTCAGCCGGTTCAGCTTCGGCTCGATCGTCTGGACGTAATGCCATGCAATAAGCTTGTGCTGCAGGTTCCGATGGAACAGGGCGAACAGCTTTTCTCCCCGTTTTTCAAGCCCAAGTCTGCGCAGCAGCCCCCGGAGCCCGATGTCTGCCGCAACAAGACAGAGCCTTCCCTTCACATCACTCAATTCCAGATCGTTGACGCGGACGAGCTTTGCTCCATTGATGTCGACGATTTGTTTATCGAGAAGATCCCGGCAGATGAGGATGTCGGTGGAAGCGATCGATGACGGGTTCAGGTTTTTTGCCACTGTCGTAACGGAGATCACGCGGCGGTTAAAGAGGTTGATACCATCCCAGGGAAGGACGTAGGTATGCTCGCCTGTGACTACAATGGCGGTGACGGCGGGAAAAGGTTCTCCCATACCCACGATGATATCTCTCAGTTTGCCGATCTCTTCGCCGGTCGGATCGAGCACAGGCTTCTTGTACACCTCGCTCACAAAGATTTCACCGGCAAAAAAGGGCATGAGAGCTCCCGTCATGAAGGGGCATTGAGAATGGAATGGTTATACCAGCGGTCAGGGGGTAAGTCAAGAAAAAATCCATCAAAAACAACAAAATATGATAGAATAGAACCACTTGTTCCACGCCGGCAACGAGTCGCCGATCCCGCGCCGGCAAGCCTTAAGAAAGCTCCATTCTATAAATCATTAAAATGTAAATATAAGAAAAATTAACATGTCTTATCAATGTTTTTCTGCTATAGTTTCCCTGTTTTGAGGGTCAGCACTCACCCAACCATCTTTGTAAGGAGATAGAGCGCATGTCGGAACAGACAATGAAAGATGTCAAAAAAGAAATCTACCTCATTATGCATAAAGCCCTGGAGATGGTGGAACTGACCGAAGACGGATTTACGAAGAACAAGCTCTCCTCTCTCGATCAGGCTGATGAGCTGTCCAGGGAGATCCATACAAAAGAGGACGCGCTCACAGCCGCTCTTTCGAAGCTGGCTTCGACCAACAGTGAGGCACGTGCTATTCTGGCTGTTCCATCTCACATTGAAAAGGTCGCGACCTGCATCAAGCGGATTACCGAGAACAGCCGGGCCCGGATCAAGGAGGGCATGCTTTTCAGCGACAAGGCAATACTCGAAACGGGCAAGCTCTTCACCAAGACCAAAGAGGTCCTGAAGAAAGCGGGGGAAGCCGCGGTAACCGGTTCAAAAACGACCATCCAGACAGTGGTCACCGAGAGCGATACGATCGAACGGATGGCGAACGAATTTGCGACGGCCCATGAGGACCGGCTGGTGACCGGCGAATGCTCACCAAAGGCTTCCTCTACCTACCTGTGCATCCTCTACGCTTTCGAGGACATGGGTGCGCACACCAAGGACGCAATAAAGAGACTTGCTGGCAATTAACCCGCACCTTCATTACAGGAGCCGTTGGAGCTCCCTGCAGCAAATGAAGGTTCCTATAAGCATCTGCGGGGAATCCCGATTCTTGAGGAAAGAACATAATCGTATCGTTCACATTCCCGGCGTCAAGCTCCGGGGAATGCGCTCACTCCAGAATTCACCACATCCCCGACCGTTCAGGTCGGGGATGTTTTTTTGCCGCTCTCACTCGCGTCACGAGAATAACCCATGCCGGACAATACAAAAGCTGAGGTCGGTTTGGCGCTTTCAGGCGGTGCAGCCCGGGGGATAGCCCATATCGCCGTCCTGGAAGTTCTGGAAAAGGACGATATCCCCATCCATTCCATAGCGGGGACGAGCGCGGGCAGCATCGTCGGGGCCCTCTATGCGGCGGGAATGCCCCTCCGTGAAATAAAACGCGTCCTCGTGAACGCAAAATGGAGAGATATCCTCTCCTTCACCCTCCCGAAGGTTGGGCTCATATCGAGCGAGGGCATTTACCGGTTCATGGAATCGGTGCTGCCGGTCAAGAAGTTCTCGTCGCTCAAGATCCCCTTTGCAGCGGTAGCAGCGGACCTGAAGACGGCAGAGAAAGTGGTGCTTGACAGCGGTTCTGTTGCCCGGGCCGTCCAGGCAAGCTGCAGCCTGCCGGTCATCTTCACTCCCACCGAGCTCAACGGGAAAGTACTGGTTGACGGTGGCGTTGCCAGCCAGATTCCGGTACGGACCGTCAGGGAAGAACTGGGCGCCCGCAAGGTGGTTGCCGTGAACGTGAATTACCGCGCGCTGGAAATGGAGGAATACGACTCCGTTATCAAGATAGCGACCCATCTGTCAATGCTGTGGGCATCAAGGAATGCGCGGGAAGAAGAAAAATCAGCGGATGTCGTGGTCCGGGTCGATGCGAGAGGGGTCTCGCTGTACGATCTTGGCAAGGCGGAAGAACTGATGAGGCGGGGGCGAAAAGCAGCTGAGGACCAGTTGGTCGGGATTAGAAAGCTGGCGGCGAGCTCCTGAAGCTGGGCAGTAATCAATAATTTAAAAAAACCCTCAGGCATCCCGTGCCTGAGGGTTCGCTGTTTAAAGACCAGGCGTGCTGAAATCAGTGTTTGAATACCCGTTGCCCGGTAAAGACCATCGTCACCTTCGGATTCGCTTCATTGCAGGCGGTAATCGAATCGAAATCACGGTCCGATCCTCCCGGTTGGACTATGGAGGAGATCCCCTCCTTCAGTCCGACATCGACGCCGTCCCGAAAGGGGAAGAACGCGTCCGAGACCATGACCGAACCGATCAGGCCGCCTTTTGCCTTCTTCGTGATTTCATCGATCTCCTTGAGCGCGCCCGTGTCACGTTTTCCCTGTCCGGCCTCAAGCTCATACTGTTTGTATGGTATGCCGTATTTCTTGAAGCACAACGCATCGGCATATTTGGTATACGCCTTGAAAATGGCGATCTCGGCAACGCCCACGCGGTCCTGTTCGCCGGTACCGATGCCGACGGTCACGCCGTCCTTCACGTAAATGACCGAATTCGATGTGATCCCCTGCTCCACGTTCCATCCGAAGAGCATGTCATCGTATTCCTTGTCTGTCGGCTTACGCTCGATCCGGTACTCCTTGCCTTTGTAAGTCGTTCTTGCTTCCTGAAAATCCTCTTTCCCCCGGATCGCGTTCTTCTGGGACTGCTGAACGATGAGCCCGCCGTCAATGAGGGCTTTAAACTCTACATAACTCATGTCGCGATATTTGGCAAGATCACTGATCTTTTCCAGCCTGATGATGCGCAGGTTCTTGCGTTTTGACAGGATCTCGACGGCACCCACTTCGAAATCCGGCGCTGCAACAACTTCCAGATAGTTTGAATTGGCCAGCTCGGCCGCCTGGCGGTCCAGGGGACGGTTGACGACAAGACAGCCGCCGAATGCCGCGATCCTGTCAGCCATGTTCGCCCGGTCATACGCCTCGAAAACGGACTTTCCGTACGCTACGCCGCTGGGGTTGTTGTGCTTCATGATCGCCGCGGCAGGACGATCCATCAGGAACTTCAGGATATTGAGCGCGTTGTCCAGGTCCGTAAAATTGGTCTTGCCGGGATGCTTTCCGGCCTGGAGCATCTGCTCTTCGGTGATCGCGCTCACGAGGCCATTGCCCGGCTCGATGAACTTTGCTCCAGCAAGCACCAGGTTGCCGCTGACCAGCTGATACATTGCCGCCTGCTGATCCGGATTCTCTCCGTACCGCAAACCCTTCTCGATGAGTTCACCCGCGCCCTCGTCCAGCTTCCAGGACCGTTTCCGGTAAAGGAGCTTCTGGTCGCCGAAGGAGATGGTCATCTCCGGGGGAAAATTATCAGCCATGATGGTCTTGTACATTTTTTTGATATCCGACATGGAACCTCCAGAATTGATGAATATGTTTGCAGTTCGGAGTTGATAGCTCGGAGAAGAACAGCGCTCGTCTTGAACTACGAACGGTGAACTACAACTGATTTAAACTTTATCAAGTTCCTTCCGGCCCAGCAGGCCTGAAGGCCGGATCAGAAGCGTGACAATAAGGACCACAAAAGCGAAGGCGTCCTTGTAAACGCTCGAGATATAGCTCGCCCCGAAGTTTTCGATCAAGCCGAGCATGAAACCACCCAGCATTGCGCCGGGAATGCTCCCGATGCCGCCCAACACCGCCGCTGTAAAGGCCTTGATCCCTGCCAGATAGCCCATGAAAAAATGGACCACCCCGTAGTAGAGGGTCACCATGACCCCTGCAACTGCGGCAAGCCCCGAACCGATCATGAATGTAACAGAAATGACCTGGTTGATATTGATCCCGACGAGACCTGCCATCATCCGGTCCTGGGAAGTTGCGCGCATGGCTTTTCCCAGCCTGGTCCGGGAAACAAAAAGATGCAGCACAATCATGATCAGGATCGATGAACTCAGGATGAAGATCTGGGCCGGAGACACGTTCGCATCGAAGATGATCACGCCCTCAGAGGGGAGCTGAGGCGGCAGATTCTTATACTCCTTGCCCTGTGACAACATAATGAAGTTCTGGAGGATGATGGACATGCCCACGGCACTGATGAGCGGCGCCAGTTTGGTTGCGTTGCGAAGGGGCCGGTAGGCAACACGTTCGATGGCGGCGCCGTAGAGGGAACAGAACGCTATGGAGATGAGCACGGTGATGAGAAGGGAAAGCGATAAACTGAAGGCGGGCAGCCCCAGGGCGGTGAGCATACCGAAGATAATGATGCCCAGATAAGCTCCGAGCATATAGACCTCGCCGTGGGCAAAGTTTATGAGCTGAAGGATGCCGTAGACCATCGTATACCCAAGTGCGATCAGGGCATAGACGGCTCCGAGGGCCAGACCGTTTATAAGCTGTTGTGTGAACATGTCAAATACAACCGATCAGGACGCATATGAACGCAGAAAAAGCCGGATAAAAAAATCAAAGTCTTAATTATTAATCAGCGCATATCCGCGTTAATCCGTTGTCCAATGTTTTTGACTCTACTGCACTTCCACGAACTTGCCGTCCCTCACCTGCCACATGACGTAGGGCGCCTTCGAAACGTCCCCGTTCTTGTCAAAGGATGTTTCCCCGAAGGCTCCATGGAAAGTGTTCTTTGAAATAAACTCCGCCACCTTCGTGCCGTCCGTACTGCCCGTCTGCCCGATGGCCGTCAGTATAATGTTCGCGGCGTCGTAGGCATAGATCGAATAGGGCCCCGGAGCGCCGTATTTCCTGGTGTATTTTTCGTTGAACGATTTTGAGGTTGGCAATCCCGAGGGGTCCTTGCCAAAAGTCACATAGGTTCCTTCGGCGGCTTTACCGGCAATGCCGATGAAGGTCGGATCATACACGCCGTCCCCAGTGATCATGGGGATGCGCATGCCTACTTCTTTTGCCTGGCGTACCAGTCTGCCGGCTTCGGGATAGACGCCGCCGAAGAAATAGACCTCCGGCTTCTTTTGCTTGATCGCGGTCAATATTGCCTTGTAGTCAGGGTCTCTGGTCTGGATCCCGTCGTAGAAGACGACCTCCACTTTGCCTTCGATGGACTTCTTGAAATAGTCGGCAAGACCCTGACCGTAGGTCGTCTTGTCATGGATGACCGCCACGCGCTTCGGTTTCAGCCTCTTCAAGATGAAGTCGGCGGCGACGCCGCCCTGCTGGTCGTCAGTCCCGCATACGCGGAAGATGTTTTTGAATCCCTGTTTGGTGAGACGAGGGTTGGTCGAGGCGGGACTGATCGCGACGATATTCGCCGCATGGTAATAGGTCGAAGCGTTGATCGAGCAGTTCGAATTCCAGTGCCCGACCACCGCGTGCACTTTCTGGTTGACGAATTTGTTCGCGACAGAGACTGCCTGTTTGGGGTCGGCCTGATCATCGCCGGGAAAGAGGACGATCTTTTCCCCCAGGAGGCCGCCTTTGTCGTTCCACTCGGCAACTGCCAGTTCCACCCCGTTCCTCAGGTCGATCCCCATCTTGCTCTGATCGCCCGTCATGGGGCCTGCAGCGCCGATCCTGATCACGTTGTCGTCTTGCTGGGAGCAAGCCGCCAGCAGCACCATAACAAGCAACGATAGAATTCTGTTCATGCTTCCCCCTGTATTCTTTGTGCTGCCTTAGCAAGTTCAGCGGACGCCTCTTTGATATCGGGCGCAGAAAGAATTGCTGATATGACCGCGACGCCGTCAGCTCCGGCTGCCATCACGTCGCTGACATTTCCGCGATTGATTCCACCGATAGCGAGGATCGGTATTGAAAGGCACTTTCGAATCAGCCCCACTTTTTCAACACCCTGCAACGCCCCGGCATCCTTGGTCGTCGTCGGGAATACGGGCCCGAAGCCGACGTAGTCGGCGCCATGGTACTGCGCTTCACATGCCTGTTCCTGGCTATGGGTTGATATCCCGATAATCTTTTCGCTGCCCAGCACTTTTCTCGCTATGTCAATCGGAAGGTCGTCCTGCCCCAGGTGGACTCCGTCCGCTCCTGCAGCAAGGGCTATATCGGGATGATCATTAACGATGAACAAGACGCCGGATTCCCTCGCCAGGATCGCGAGACGCAAAGCTACATCATAGGTATGCCTGCGATCTGCTTTTTTATTGCGGTACTGAAAAAACCGGACGCCCGCGGCAATTGCCGAGCTCATTGCTGATTCTGCCGGGACGCGAAGCAGATCTTCATCGAGAATCAGACAAAGTCCTTTGATATTATTTCGGCGGATTGTACCGCTCCATGAATTTCGTCGAAATGTTTCCGGCTTGAAAGTCAGCATCTGCAAGGATTTTCTTATGCATGGGTATGGTCGTTTTTACACCTTCGATAATGAATTCGTCCAGAGCCCGCAGCATGCGCATAATGGCTTCTTCACGGGTAGAGGCGTGAACGATAAGTTTAGCGATCATGGAATCGTAGTAGGGCGGGATCACGTATTGAGTGTACGCGGCCGTTTCCACGCGGATTCCCAGTCCTCCCGGCGGATTAAAGGCAGTTATGGTCCCTGGCGACGGGGTAAACTTTTCCGGATCCTCGGCATTGATCCGGCATTCGATGCTGTGCCCCTTGACGTCGATGTCCGCCTGTCTAAACGATAGGGATTCCCCTGCTGCGACACGGATCTGTTCCTTTACTAGGTCGATTCCTGTCACCATTTCGGTGACCGGATGCTCCACCTGGATCCTGGTGTTCATTTCCATGAAATAAAACTTGCGGTCTTCGTCCATCAGGAATTCGATGGTTCCGGCATTGCGGTACCGGACTGTCTTTGCAATCGCAACAGCCATCTCTCCCATTTGTTTCCGCAGGGCCTTATCAACGGTGACCGACGGGGCCTCTTCGATCAGCTTCTGGTGCCTGCGCTGGATGGAACATTCCCGTTCGCCGAGATAGACGGCATTGCCTTTATCGTCGGCCATAAGCTGGATTTCTATGTGCCTGGGTTGAGTGATGTACTTTTCGATGTACACGTCGGCATTGCTGAACGCGGCCAATGCTTCGGCCTGTGCCATGACAAAGGCGTTCGCGAAATCCGCTTCTTCCATGACAACGCGCATGCCTTTCCCGCCGCCCCCTGCCGCCGCTTTCACGATGACCGGAAAGCCCAGTTCCCGGGCAATCTCAATGGCGCTGCTCTCCTCGGTCACGACGCCGTTGCTGCCGGGCAGGACCGGGACGCCTGCTTTCAATGCCGTTTCCCGCGCCTTGGCCTTGTCACCCATCAGTTTGATGCTGTCCGGACTGGGACCGATGAACCGGATGCCCGTTGAGTTGCAGACCTCGGCAAAGCTGGAATTCTCGGCAAGAAAACCATATCCGGGATGAATGGCCTCGGCATCGGTGATCTCGGCTGCGCTGATGATGCTCGGAACATGCAGATAGCTGTCGGAACTTTTCGGCGGTCCGATGCACACGCTCTCGTCGGCGAAGCGAACGTGAAGCGAATTGGCGTCCGCTGTGGAGTGGACGGCAACAGTCTTGATGCCCATCTCCTTGCAGGCGCGGATCACACGGAGTGCGATCTCACCGCGGTTGGCAATCAGTATTTTCTTAAACACGCAACCACCTCGTAGGTATTGTCGAACTTGTTGTTCAATAAAAGCGCATTGAAGCTTCCTACAGTCCAGTTGAAGCGGGACTGGGAATGTAAATATAATCGTATTCGCTCGCTTACCCCGCTACAAGCTGGGGGATTGCGCTCACTCCAGAATTCAGCGTCAGGCCGGTTCGATCACAAACAGAGGCTGTCCATATTCGACAGGATGTCCGTTGTCGACAAGAATCTGAACGATTTTCCCCGTGCTCTCCGATTCGATCTCGTTCATCAGCTTCATGGCCTCGATGATGCACAGCACTTGCCCCTTCTTCACCGTGTCCCCGACCTCTACATAGGACGGTTTGTCGGGAGAGCTGGAGCGGTAGAACGTGCCGACGATCGGCGAGGTAACTTTAATCTGGGTTGATTTTGCAGGCTCCGAAGGCCTTTCCGCCGGGGCTGACGGAGCATGCGCTTCTGACACGGCAGGAGCGACAATTGCCGCAGGTGGATATTCCATGCGCGGCATCGAGGGATGGAATGCCACATCTCCGCCCTTCCTCAGCCTCACCTTTACCCCGGAACGCTCGATCTCGACTTCCGAGATGTCCGTATCTTTCAACATCTCTATCAGTTCCTTGAGCTCTTTCAGGTTCATGTTTACTCCTTTTTTCTGGTTGCCTGGTAATCTAAAACGTTTACTTTTTGACCCGCTCAATAAAAGTCCCGGTGCGCGTGTCGACTTTGATAACATCACCTTCGTTCAAATAGAAGGGAACTTTTACCGTTGCGCCCGTCTCGAGCGTCGCAGGCTTTGACCCGCCTGATGCCGTGTCACCGCGTACGCCCGGGTCTGTTCTCGCAATGGCGAGTTCAACGAACATCGGCAACTCGATATTGATCGGCTGTCCCTTGTGATACAGCACCTTGATCTCCATGCTCTCCTTGAGATAGCTGATGCTATCGCCAAGCTGCTTCTCGCTCAGAGACACCTGTTCGTAGCTGCTCGTGTCCATGAAGACGCGATCCTTATCTGCCGCATAAAGATACTGCATGTTCTTTTCTTCCAGGTCGGGAACATCGACTTTTTCACCCGCGCGGAACGTTTTATCGGTCACATTTCCCGATTTAAGACTCTTGAACTTGGTCCTGACGAACGCTCCGCCCTTGCCGGGCTTCACATGCTGGAACTCGACGATGACATACGGCTCACCGTCGATTTCGATCTTCAATCCATTTCTGAACTCTGTCGTTGATACCGGCACTTGCTGCTACCTCCCTTTCGTTTTGCTGAACTCGAAATATCTCGGAGCCCTTTTTTAAAAGAACGCCCAAAACCAGAATGGCCGGAGACTACATACGCGTCTCTTCCTGACTGTTACAAAAGCTTCAATCCATCAAGCGCACGCGGCAGGGAGGTCAACACTTTTGCGCCGTTCCCGGAAACCAAGACCATATCTTCGATGCGGACGCCGCCCCATCCAGGAATATAGACACCGGGCTCGACGGTGAATACCATGTCCTGCGCGACTGTATCTTTTGACAGCGGTGAAAGGGACGGCGCTTCATGCACCATAAGCCCGATGCCATGACCGGTCCCATGCCCGAAACGGTCTCCCTGTCCGGCCCGCTTGATGATGTTCCGTGCAGCGGCATCCACCGCTTTGCACGCAATTCCCGGACGGACATTTTTTATTGCCGCGGTCTGAGCAGCGAGGACCAGGCCGTGGATCTCCCGCTGCCGTTCCGTCGGCCGCCCTATGCAGTAGGTCCTCGTGATATCCGAAAAGTATCCCCCCGCCTCGGCTCCAAAATCAAAGGTCACGAGATCGCCTTGCCCGATGCGACGATTCGTGGTGGATGCATGGGGCATGGCGCCGTTCCTTCCGGAGGCGACGATCGTGTCAAAAGCAGCCTTTCGTGCGCCTTTTTCCCGCATCAGGATCTCAAGCATCAGGGCAAGATCGCACTCGCGGGCCCCGGGCCGGATGTACTTTTTCATTTCCCGGAAGGACTCTTCAGCGCGCCGCACCGCTTCCCGGATATGCTTGAGCTCCTGCACATCCTTCCGCTGCCTCAGTTCACCGACTAGGTCGCGGTGTCCTTTCAGGCTCAGGCCCTCTTTTTTCAATCTCTTCAAGACTTCGAGCGTCAGGGAAGATTCATCGAACCAGACCGTGTCAACGGAATAGGCTTCCGCAGTTTCCTGCAAGGCTGCTGCAAAATCCTTTTTCTGGATATGGACCGTGATGCCTGCAGTTTTTTCCCGGGCTGCCTGGAGTTTATAACGAAAATCAGTGATAAGACTGGGTTTCCGGCGGCCCGCCAAAAGGACAGAACCTGCCGAACCGGTGAAACCGGTAAGATACCGCACATTCTCGCGTTTGGTTACGAGAAGGGCGCTCACGCCCTCCTGTTGCATGACCTGTTTGAGCCGGATCGCACGGCTATGCTCGCTTCGCACGCTCATTTTTTCCTGCCGTCCCCGGCCTGTCCGACGGCGGCCCGGAGCGCAAGAAGATAACTGTCCGGACCGAACCCTGCTATCTGCCCGACAGCAACGCCGGAGATGTACGAATGTTTCCTGAACTCTTCACGCCGATAAATGTTGGAGATATGCGTCTCGACGGTCGGGATGCCCGTAGATGAGATGGCATCACGAAGGGCCACGCTGGTATGGGTATAGGCACCGGGATTGATCACGATCGCATCGAAAACTCCCATCGCCTCCTGGATCTTTTGCACCATTTCTCCTTCGTGATTGGACTGAAAAAAAGAAACGTCGACGCCGAGTTCCTGGCCAAGCTCCCTCATCTTGCTGTTGATATCATCCAGCGTGAAGTTGCCGTAGATTTCGGGTTCCCGTTTGCCCAGAAGGTTCAGGTTTGGTCCGTGCACGACCAGGATTTTCATGCTTCCCCCATAGAAAATAAAAAACTGCCTGAGGCAGTTTCCAGAACAAGAGCGGGCGGGTCCGTTATGCCCGTATTAAAACTCTTTTAACAATTTCGGAACTGACATACGAAGCAGGAATCGCCCCTTGCCGAAATTACCGTCCGGATTGATGATCAGAACAAAAAAGTACTCTTCATTCAGCCGTCGCAGCATGATCATTGCCTTCTCTGCTATAACGGTCACTTCCCGGGTCGTTCCCAGCTGCGCGGCTTGGGAGCCTTTTTCGATCTCCTTCAGAAGGGAGGAAAATTCAACCGTCATGGATTGGAGGTCCGTTTCCTTATTCACGGAGTATTCTTCGACCGGGATTCCGTCCAGTCCCACGATCAGGGCGCCGAGAGCTCCTTCGGTGCCGTGCACGACTTCCTTCAGGATGTCGGAAAAGGGCATTTAATTCTCCTTGATGATGTTCTTAAGCCAGCTTTCCAAGCGGTCGACCGTCTCTTTTTTGCGGGCATCGGACGGTTTCTTGGAAACGGAAAGTTCCCGTTCCGGAGGCCCGGAATTCATAGCCTGCTTTTTCTCGGACAGGCCCTGCCGGGGAAGGGCATCGGGAGGAACATACTCTCGCGGCTCGAAGCCGATGTCGAAAGGTTTTGGCTGCCGCCGAGGTCTGGCCGATTTCTCTTCCGTCGGAGCGGGAGCTGCTATGCTCGCCGGTAATTCCCAGTCATCAAGGCGAGGCTGCGCCGCGTTGATGGCAGGAATGAACGCTCCCGAATCAGGAACCTTTTCGGTTTCCGGCATCGCTGCCGGCGCGCTTTCGGCCCCGGATTCGCTCAATGCAGCGGTGTCGGCACCAGCCTCCTGCCCGGCTGCTGCTGCCATTGCGCGCACGTTTATCAGCTTGTCCTTCAGCCCCTGGCTGTTCGGTTTGTCCACGAGCATCCGCTCATAGATGTCGACGGCCTTTTCAAAGAATCCTTGTGAAATATAGAGTTCGGCAAGGGTGTCGGTGGTAAAATCATCGGCCTTCTTTTCCGGCTCTTCAATGATCTCGGCGGAAATAGCATCCGCATCGTCTGCCTGGGTCGGCGCATCTCCTTCGTGTCCCGCGAGAGGCACGTTCAATTCAAAGAGCGGATCAGCCATCCGTTCATGACCGGCGGAAGCTTCCTGAACCGCAAAGGGCTCTTCAAGGGCGAAGGGATTTTGTTCCTCCTGCTGCCCGGACGGGAGGACCTCGTCCTCCAGCGTGAACGGAGCATCCAGGGCGTCGCCTGCTGCGCCATCCCGCTCTTCGGCGAGAACAGGTTCGGAAAGAGAAAAGGGAGCGTTCGCGGAAGCATTTTCCGAAGTATGTTCCCGATCGTCGGAAAAGATCGTAGCCTGCGCCGTTTCATCCAGGAAATCAAAATCACCGGCCGCTGGTTTTTGTACCTTCTCCGGTCGCTGGGAGGATATAACCTCGTCAAGCGGTTCGACGACCAGGACATCTTCCGGCTCTTCCTCGGCAGCCGCCATTGGTTGAAGAGGCTTTGCAGGATTTTGCGCGACCGGAGCGGACCGGGGCTGCGGAGACGCTGGAGGGGGCTTTTCCTTCTGCGTCTCCGGCGCCGAACCTGCCGCTGCTTTCGGCAGTGCCAGATGCTTTGTGATGTCATGGCCTGCTTCCGCTTCAGCGATCAGCATCGTCGTTTCCGAATCCTTCGGATTGAGCGACAATACTATCCTGTACTGCTTTAATGCATCCGCCGGCCTGCTCTGGAGGGCATAGAGGTCGCCCAGTTTCCTCTGGGCCATCAGATTGTCGGGTATTGCCTTGACAACCTCCTCGAATTCCTTCTGGGCTGCGGGCAGATCCCCCTTTTCAATCAATAGCTTGCCTAAAAAAGACCGGGCGGTAATATAGCCCGGATTATTCCTCAAGCCCTCGGTAAGTACATGGATAGCCATCTCCACGTCCCCTGATTTTTTATACTCTTCTGCAAGTGGCACGAAGAGCTTCGATCGGGGGTCCTTGGCAATACGCTCCGTCAACTTCGTTATTTCGGAGGTCTCTTTATCCATGGAATTTGTTTTTCAAATCAAATTGATGCAAAAAATTTTACCAAAAACCGAGGATGAAAGTCAAGGTAAAAACCCTTATTTTTTCTTGAGTTCTATGACTTTGTCCATGATCCGGGAAGCAATCTCTGCCTTCGTCATAACCGGAAGTTCCGTTCTTGCCCCTGCCCGGTCTAACATGATCACGCTGTTCGTATCAGTACCGAAACCGGCACCCTGTTTTAGCACATCGTTCGCAACGATCAGATCAAGGTTCTTGTCTTTCAGCTTTTTTACGGCGTTCGCCAGCAAATCATCAGTTTCCGCTGCGAATCCCACGACAAAACGCCGGCCTGGTTGCTTGCTGACCGTTGTCAGAATATCCTCTGTACGCTCCAGTTCGATGGATGTCGGGGCTTCCTGTTTTTTTATTTTCCTGGGAAATGTCTGGACCGGCTTGAAATCGGAAACGGCAGCAGCCATGATCAGGATATCGGCTGAGGGGAGCTGCTCAAGAACCGCTCGGCTCATGTCAGCAGCAGTCAGCACTTTGATGATGCAGGCGGTCTTCGGTGGATCGAGCTCCGCAGGCCCCGCGATCAGCATGACCCTGGCTCCTCGCGCCGCTGCTGCAGCGGCAAGCGCAAATCCCATCCTTCCAGTCGAGGGATTGCTGATAAAACGAACAGCGTCGATCGGCTCGCGCGTAGGACCTGCTGTGACAAGCACAGTAGAGCCTGTAAGCTCGCCTGACGGAAGAGCGGCGGTCAGGGTCTCCAGGATACGGTCAGGGTCCGCAAGCCTGCCCTGGCCGACCGTTCCGCATGCCAACTCTCCGGTTCCGGGTTCAACGAACAACACGCCCGTTCCCTTCAGGAACGCAATATTTTTCCTTACCACGGGGTTCCGATACATCCTGTCGTTCATGGCGGGCGCCATGACCAGCGGACAATCAAGCGCAAGCAAGGCGGTGGTCAGGGTATCGTCAGCGATTCCGGAAGCGATCTTTCCGATGATATTTGCAGTGGCGGGGGCAACAAGCGCGATATCGATGCCATCGGTGATATCGATATGGCCGATACCCGGCTGTTCCCAGTCCTGGAATTCGACGCCGGGAACAGGCTGCCTGCTCAAGGTCTCAAACGTAAGACGGGAAACGAATCGGGCCGCATTCTTCGTCATCACCACCCTGACGTCAGCGCCCCGGTCCTGAAGGCGGCGCAGAATATCCACCGCCTTGTAAGCCGCGATGCTGCCGGTCACGCCCAACAGGACCCGTTTCCCCTCGAGTGCGTTCCTGCCCACGATCTCTACTCTCCCTGTTCGTCCGACTCCCCGGCGTCTCCAGGCTCTTCCGTCTCGCCCTCAACGGCTTCCCCGTCAGGCTCTACGGACAAGGCCTCTTCGGAGCCCTCCTCGGTCTGCGATTCCGAAAGATAGGCGCTCAGTTCCTTGCGGATCTCTTCTTCCTTGGCCGACAGCTGCTCTTCCAGCTTTGCCCGCTCCTCGCGTTTCCGGAATTCCTCCTTCGCTTTCTTGGCTTCTTCGCCGACGATGATCTTGAACTTGCCGATCAGGGTCTCCTCGAGGGCGATCGTGGTGTCCTTAATGGACTTCGAGGACACCAGCATCGGCGCTCCCGATGATAATTGGCGCACCCGCTGCGATGCGATGTGCACCAGTCGGAATTTCGTGTCCGCCATCTTGTCGGTCAGTTGGATCGGAAGGGAGATTATGTCCTCAGCTTGCGGTTGTTGCATGGTTCACCTCCTGGTATTTTTAAATGAGCTATGAAAGCAACCCCTTCATCCATGAGGGGTCGATCAATCTTGTGCGGCAGCGTTCTGAAATAATGACCGAACGGATTTCCACGAGTGCCCGTTCGAAGTCCCGGTTCACGATCACATAGTCGTACAATGTATAATCTCGCATCTCGTCGCGGGCCCGTTGCATGCGTTTCCGGATCTCGCTCTCATGGTCCGACTTGCGATTGCGAAGCCGTTCCTCGAGGATCTCCAGTGACGGCGGCATGATGAAGATGAAGACTGCTTTGCCATCATATTTTTCCCTTATCTGCTTCGCGCCCTGGGTGTCGATATCGAGAATTACATCAATACCTTCGTTCCTCATACCGTCCAGGACGCGCCGGGACGTCCCATAGAAATTGGAATGGACCTGCGCCCATTCTGCAAAGTCGCCTGCCTTAATCATTTCCTGGAACCGCTCGGTCGTGACATAATAGTAGTCCCTGCCGTCGGTCTCGCCGGGGCGGGGACTTCTCGTAGTATATGAGATCGAGTGCCGGAGGTTCTCCAAATCATCCGTGAGCGCGCGGCAGAGCGTGGTCTTGCCTGCACCGGACGGTGCAGAAACCACGAATAACAGTCCTTCCCTTCTTTTCATGCGTCCCCCTGACCTGAAAATCTCTGCATAAGGGTCTCGACCTGCACGGCCGACAGGATCACATGGTCGCTGTCGGTGATAATGATAGCCCTCGTTTTTCTTCCCTGGGTGGCGTCGAGGAGCCTCTTTCGTTCGCGGGCCTCGTCCTTCAGACGACGCATCGGCGCCGATTCGGGCGAAAGCACCGCCACCACTTTCGAGGACATCACCATGTTCCCGTACCCTATGTTCACGAGCTGTTTTATCATAGATCTGTGTCTCAGGCTACTCGATGTTCTGGACCTGTTCCCTGATCTTTTCCAGCTCAGATTTCATATCAACGATATGATGGGCAATTTGAGCGTTCATGGCCTTCGATGCGATCGTATTTGCCTCCCGTCCCATCTCCTGCAGCAGGAAATCCAGCTTCCTGCCGACCGGTTCAGACATCTGGTTCGAGATCAGGGCACGGAACTGTTCCAGGTGACTGCCGAGGCGGGTTATCTCCTCGGTTACATCGGTCCGTTCTGCGAGGATCGCGATCTCCTGCGCCAGCCGTACCGGATCGGGCTGCTCGGCCAGGAGCCTGCTCAACGTTTCTGCCATCCGTTTGCGGGCCTGCTCCACGCTTGCCGGCGACAACGTGTTGACCGCCTGCATCAGCCCTTCAATGATACCGAGCCGCCTTGCCATGTCCCTAACCAGGGTTTTCCCCTCGGCGGCTCGCATGCCGTCCAGTTCGGTGATAGCGTCGCGAAGGCCGTCCGAGACGGCAAGCCACATAACCTCGATATCCTCTTTCTCCTCTGTCACGCCGATCATGCCGGGGAACCCGGCAACCATCGCCAGATCCGGCTCGCCGGCAAGCCCGAACTGTTGTTTTATCTGTCGCAGCACATCGAGATAGCGCCCGATCATGAGGTCGTCGGCAAAGATCCTTCCCCCCGACTCCCGTTCTCCGTTCCGGGTCAAAAAGACATCGAATCGCCCGCGTGAGCACCGCTCCTGCACGGCCTTTTTGATCCTCGGCTCCAGCGAGGCGAAGGACCGCGGCGCCTTGACCTGAACGTCGATGTAGCGATTGTTCACGGACCGGATCTCAAGCGTGATATGTATGCCGCCCGCTTCGAATTCCTTCCGGCCGTATCCTGTCATGCTTCTTATCACGAAAGCTCCTTGATACCGGGACAAAAGGTTCCGGCCCTCACTCTTCATTCCACGGCTGTCGGTTCGAAATGAAACTCACGTATATAGGCACCGAACAGGAAGTTG
>MHEA01000164.1:30978-31101 GCA_001805085.1 Nitrospirae bacterium GWC2_57_9 | reverse complement strand
TTCGGCTGATGATAAAACTGTCCCGCGTAAGAGGGAGTTCCCCTTCTTTTGCTATTTTCTCCAGCTCATACAGGATCTCCTCATCTTTAAGGACTTGGCCCGCTCCTGCCTTTGACTTCATCT
>MHEA01000164.1:30677-30819 GCA_001805085.1 Nitrospirae bacterium GWC2_57_9 | reverse complement strand
TGCCGATACGCTGCCACCGGACCCACTTGGCATCGCCATCCCAGGACCAGTAGATGATGAGCGCCCTGCCCAGAATCTTATTATATTTGACGAAGCCCCAGAACCGGCTGTCCTGGCTGTTGTCCCGGTTATCGCCCATGAC
>MHEA01000164.1:30424-30620 GCA_001805085.1 Nitrospirae bacterium GWC2_57_9 | reverse complement strand
GAGATGCTGGATCTCATGCTTGATCGTACCCAACTGTTCCTCATAGACCACAGGCCGGATGTCCTGCGTTTCTCCGGATCGCTTTTTCGGAACGATCGGCACGGCTTGATCGTTGATGGTGAGCTTGCCGTTGATGACCTGGATCTTATCGCCCGGAACGCCAACCACGCGCTTAATGAAGTTCTTATCCTCGTTC
>MHEA01000164.1:23887-30412 GCA_001805085.1 Nitrospirae bacterium GWC2_57_9 | reverse complement strand
GAAAGATCCTGCTGTCGGTAAAGGGAATCCGAGGTCCGTATATGAACTTATTGACGAGCAGATGGTCCCCGACCGTAAGCGTGGGGATCATGGATCCCGACGGTATTTTGAAGGCTTCCACCGCAAACTGCCTGATGAACAGTGCAACCACCGCCGCAATCAGTAGCGGCTCGATCCATTCCTTATAGACTGATTTTCTTTTGACAGAATCCTGCGGCACTTCCGACATCTGACCTCCACCCTGACCCTCGGTCAGCAAAGTTAACATTATTCTTTTAGAAATACGGGAAATCGGCGGAATTCATACCGATTAGTCTCCCACCTTGAGCACGGCAAGAAAGGCTTCCTGCGGGAGTTCCACGCTGCCCACCTGCTTCATGCGCTTCTTGCCTTCCTTCTGTTTTTCGAGCAGCTTCCGTTTTCGAGTGATGTCGCCGCCGTAACATTTGGCGGTCACGTCCTTCCTGAGTGCCCTGACTGTTTCCCGAGAAATGATCTTTGCGCCGATGGCCGCCTGGATGATCACTTCGTACATCTGGCGAGGGATCACTTCCTTGAGCTTTTCGGCAAGCTGCCTGCCGCGAATCGCGGCCTTTTCCCGGTGTGTTATGAGCGAAAGCGCGTCAACCGGTTCACCGTTCAGAAGCATGTCGAGCTTGACGAGATCGGACTCGATATAGCCTGACAATTCGTAGTCGAGCGAGGCATATCCCTTGGTCAGGGATTTAAGCCTGTCATAGAAATCCATCACGATCTCGTTCAACGGCAGCTCATAACTCAGGAGGACACGGTCCTTCGTGATATAGGTGATCTCCTTCTGAATGCCCCGGCGCTCCTGGCACAATGCGATGAGTGATCCTACATATTGCTCCGGCGTAATGAGCGAAGCCAGGATCATGGGTTCCTCGATGCGCAGCGTGTCCTGGACCGAGGGCAGCTTTGCCGGGTTGTCCACCATGACGATATCGCCGTCGTTCTTCGTGACGCGGTAGACCACGGTCGGCGCCGTCGGGATCAGGGCAAGCTTGAACTCCCGTTCGAGCCGTTCCTTCACGATATCCATGTGCAGGAGACCCAGGAACCCGCAGCGGAAACCGAACCCCAGGGCCAGCGATGTTTCCGGTTCGTACGTGAAGGAAGAATCGTTCAATCTGAGTTTTTCCAGGGCGTCGCGCAAGTCCGCGTACTCGTCGCTGTTGACCGGATAAATGCCGGCGAAGACCATGGGCTTCACTTCTTTGTATCCCGGCAACGGCTGCTCGGCCGGCCGTTCGGCATCCATGACCGTATCGCCGATCTTGGCGTCAGAAACCCGCTTCATTCCCGCTATGATGCAACCCACGTCGCCCTGGGAAAGTTCCCCGGTCTGCTGCATTTTCGGGGTAAAAATCCCGACGGACTGCACTTCATAGACGGCACCCGTGGAATGCAGCCTGATCTTCATCTTCGGCCGGACCGTTCCGTCCACCACCCGGACCAGAATGACCACGCCTTGATAGGTATCGTACCAGGAATCGAACAGCAGCGCCCGGAACGGTCCGTCCGGGTCTCCCTTCGGCGCAGGGATATTCTTGACCACCGATTCCAGGATCTCTCTTGTTCCGATGCCGGCCTTGGCGCTAGCCGGGATAGCACCCGAAGAGTCGAGTCCCACGATATCCTCGATCTGGTGCTTTACTTCTTCGATATTCGCGCTCGGAAGGTCGATCTTGTTGATAACCGGGATCATCTCGAGGTTATGGTCGATCGCCAGGTAGGCATTGGCCAGCGTCTGGGCCTCAACGCCCTGGGAAGCGTCCACCACGAGCAGCGCGCCTTCGCAGGCGGCCATACTCCGGGACACTTCATAGGTAAAATCGACATGGCCAGGCGTATCGATCAGGTTCAGTACATAATCCTGTCCGTCGGAAGCCCGGTATCGGAGACGCACGGCATGGGCCTTGATCGTAATGCCCCGTTCGCGCTCCAGGTCCATGTCATCAAGCACCTGGTCACTGCCCGCGGCCGCCATTTCCCGGTCGGAAAGCGCCCCGGTAAATTCAAGGATTCTGTCCGCCAACGTGGACTTTCCGTGATCGATATGCGCAATAATGCAGAAATTTCTGATATTCGTACTTGCCATAAAACCTGATAGATCCATGATCACGGCGCCGCCCCTCGAGCAGAGCATTCGCCCCGGGACTGGCTGGTGATCACCATGCCTGATTTATGCATCCGATGAACCTGACCGGCTGCCGCTCTCTAAATGCTGATAGGCCACAGCGGCAGCGCCAACCATACCGGCATCATCACCGAGCAGCGAGGGAACGATCTCGGTCCGTTTTGCCGGGACCTCGAAGGCCCGGCGCATGATTTCCTGCCGTGCGGATTCGATGAACAAGGGCCAGGCGTCCTTGACACCGCCTCCGATCACTATCCGTTCGGGGTTGAAGATGTTGATCAGGTTCGCGATGCCGATGCCCAGCATCCTGCCCATGTCCCGCATAACCTGGAGGGCGATCTCGCTGCCGCTCCGCGCCGCTTCATACACGTATTCTGAGGTGATCGGCCCGACCCCTTGCGAGGACCGGCGCACGGACGGTTCCAGAGCTTCCCGGTAGCTTTGGACGATGCCGCGTGCCGAAGCGTACGCCTCGAGACATCCCACATTGCCGCAGGAACAAAGCCTGCCTTCGGGCACGATGGTCATATGCCCGAGCTCGCCGGCCATGCCGTCTGCGCCATGCCAGATCTTCGAATCCAGGACGATGCCGCCTCCGACACCGGTACCGAGGGTGAGCAGGATCATGCTCTTGATGTTCTGCCCCGCGCCCCGCCACTGTTCGCCCAAAGCTGCTGCATTCGCGTCGTTCTCTATCATGACCGGGAGCGACAACGCCTCTTCCAGCAGTTTCTTAAGCGGCAAATTGTTCCAGTCCGGAAAATTCGGGGACTTCACGACAATACCGCGGTCTCCCTGTATCACCCCGGGCGCTCCCACGCCGACCGCTGCGACGGCAAAACCACGCCGAGTCGCGTTGGCCCGCTGATGCCCGATCTCTTCGATCAGCCGGCCCACCACCTTCTCCCAGCCGTCAGACACATGGGTGGCTCCCTTGCGCCGGTCAAGAACCTCTCCTTCGGGAGCCAGGAGCGCGGTCCTCAAATTCGTTCCGCCAAGGTCTACGCCTATAACCGTACGGGTCACGTCATCCCCTGTAACTGTTGAAAATATATGGTCTTGTAAAAGATTGTTATTTTAGCATACCGAATGCTAAATGTAAATAATATTGTTGATTTAACGAGAAAAAAGGGAAAAGCCCGATCTATCAGAGAACGAAGAGCAGATAGACCCAGTTCAGGAGAACGACGAGCACTGCCATGCCCCGCACCCGGTCCTTCTCCACGGAAGAAAGAGCGAGGGACAGCCTTGGAGCGGAGAATAGAAAGGTAAGTAAACCGTAAAAAAAAGCAAGGATGACAGCGGTAAAACCCGCGGCGACAAGCGGGTTCATTGCGACGGCAGAAGAGAAGCGGCCCTGAGCAAGGTGAGCGACCGCACGCGTCGAACCACACGCCGGGCAGGGAAAGCCGGTGACTGATTTGAACACGCAGGCCGCAGCGAACAGATCCACAGGAAGGAAACGAGCCGCGGCGACCGCGACCAGGGCGATGAATCCGAAGAGGATCTCGAACTCGATACGCCCTGCCGTCCGCTTCTTCAGGCTCAACTGCATACGCGACCGTTCCTGATCATTTCTGCATCTGCTGCAGTATCATGCCGAGCGATCCCGCCGCTGCTCCGAAAATAACAGCCAGCGCCAGCAAGCCCAGGCCGCAGCAGACGATCACCGGGAGGAAAACGGCAAAGGCCGCTTTGCCGCCGGTCGTCTCATGGGCCTCCCGAAGCCCGATGATGTACAGAACAATGGCCCATACCCCTGCAAGCAGGTTCCCGCAGAACGGGACGATCAGGAACACATAGGCGCTGTAACCGTAGGAAACGACCCGGAACGTGGTCTCGAACCCGGTCCTGGCGCCCTTCACGAGCATCAGGCAGAGATGAAGGATGCCGGCTGTGACGAACAATCCAATGATGATCAGAAACGGCGAAAAGAAGGCCAGCAGGGCGAGCCCGACCCCCTGGAGCATGTCCTGCCCGGAACCGTACGGCATCCCGGGCATCATGTTCTGCATGGCTCCCTGGGTCACGATCTGCCAGAAGTAGGAGAACATCATACCGACCATGCCCACGATCAACGCATACAACAGCGGATCGGTAAGGCCGCCGGTCACCGGCATTTTTTTAAAGAACTCGGAGGGCCGGAACAGGGAATCGTTCATGGTACTGAACAGGCCGCCGAAGAAACCGCGGGTCTCCCGGTCCTCCCACGCCGTTTTTTCCCTTCCTGCCGGTTGTTGAACAGCCTCGTCAGCCGGCGCTTCCTCCCCGCGGAGCTTCGCCCCGCAGTGCTGACAGAACAACTGGTCGTCGCCGACCTCCTTGCCACATTGAGGACAGAACATGGTACCTCCTGGAACCGATAAATGATGGTAAGGCTGAGCGGAATGGAGTGTAGCACAGAGAGGGGCGGGACTCAATGGAATTTTGATTGTTTGATTGTGGGCCAGAATGCTGCAGGCTGATGAACTTATCCTCCTAACCCGGACAAGCTGAAATCAAGGCCCCTCTCGCAGGGCGCGGAGTAAATCAATTAAGCATGACTATTGAGAGCTTTTTTATCTAAAGAACTTGGCTGATTAATGCACAGAACAGGAGAAGCAGGGATCGTAGGCCCGGACCAGCATTTCGCAGCGGAGCGACAATTCCTCCCGGGGAAGATCGACATTCTCGGTGATCAATTTCTTCAGATTGTCCTCGAGGCTCAGAAAATTATGCGCTGTCGGCGTTATGATGTTCGCTCGTTCTATGGCTCCTCTGCGGTTCACCTGGTACTGATGGCAAAGCAGACCACGGGGCGCTTCGGTGACGGCTGATCCGAACCCCTCTCGAATAACCGGTTTTTTATAATGGTCCTTCCCTTCTATCTTGCCCAGCAGCTCGATGCACTCCGACACGCAGTGGATCGTCTCGATGGCCTGTGCCAGGTTGTTCCCGTAGGGGTTGTTGACCTGGGGAGTGAAGCCCGGCTCTCGGGCGGCCTTCCTGGCGTCAGGGTGCAGTTTCTCGAGGTTCAGGTTCAGCCGCGCCAGTGCTCCGACCATGAGGGCACCCCTCCCTTTTATAGTGGTCCTTTTGGCGTTGGAATACACGAGTTCCCGCTCCTCGAAGATGCTGTCGTAGTCGTCTTCCGACGCCTGCAGCCCGCGATTGGAGATGATAGTTCCCTTATTGATGCAGTACCCAGCATCGCCGGAAAGGGCCACGAATTCGGCATCTGTCTCAAGCGCCGGATACCGGAGCTTTCCGATCATGGCGGCTGTATCGAACAGATCTTCCCTGATGCTCTGCAATCCGTCGATCAGCGCTCCGATCGTGTCGCGCGACGGGAGCTTCGGAAATCCGCCGACCATCATGGCGACGGGATGGAGCGCCCTGCCGCCAAAAGCGCCGGTCACCCGGTTCAGGACCTCCTTGAGCCTCAGCAGACGGTTGAGCTCGTTCTCCATGCCGGTGATCACGTGGATGCGGTAATAATCAGGAAGCGCAAGCACATAAAGATGCACCACATGGCTCGCCGCGATCTGGCTGAGCGACATTATCTTCCGGAGCCGGTCGATCTCTTCGCTGGGCGTGAAGCCGATCGCCTTCTCGATGGCCCGAATGGCCGTGGACATGTGCGAGACCGGGCAGATGCCGCATATGCGTGCGGTTATGTCCGGTGCTTCGTCGAAGCTCCGCCCTTTCAGGAAGCCTTCGAAAAAGCGCGGCGGCTCCCAGATATTGAGCTTGAGATTGGCGAGCTTACCGGCGCGGATCTCGAATTTCACCGACCCTTCGCCCTCAACTCGAGCTATATAATCAAGGCTAATCTTCACTGATCTCGGCCGCTTTCAGGAATTCCGTGGTGTTCGAATCGAACATGGTAAACTTTCTTCTTATATCGTCGCGGGACAACCCGATCTTCCTGAACCGTTTTGCGAGGGCCGGCGCATTGGCCTGCTTGAGGGAGCCGAAGCAGGAATAACAGGGCCGCTTATAGGTGGGGCAGAGCGCCCCACACCCGGCGTTGGTCACCGGCCCCATGCAGGGCTGGTTATAGGCGACGAGCACGCAGATATTCTTCTTCAATTTGCATTCCACGCATACGGCATATTTCACGAACTCAGGCGTCTTTCCGGCAAGCACGGACGAGAGTGCCTCGAAGATATCCCGCTCTCCCGGCGGACATCCCCGGATGTACCCGTCGACCGGGATATAGACGTCAATGGGATGGGGGCGAATCGAGTGGATCGTGGAAATATCCCGGTACACGCTCTCCTCGACCTCCAGTTCAGGCACCATGGTCTTGATCGCGGGGATCCCGCCGTTGATAGCGCAGGCGCCGATCGCGAATACCAGTTTACTGTTCTTCCTGGTCCTTT
>MHEA01000164.1:16452-23860 GCA_001805085.1 Nitrospirae bacterium GWC2_57_9 | reverse complement strand
TGATCGTTCCCTCAAGGAGCGATACGTCAAAGGGCCCGTCGGGAGTTCCGCCACTGGAGACCATGCGGGCAAAGACGATCTCGAAGGCATTCAGGGTCTCCGGCAGGTGCCTCTGAAAGTAGAAGGTCTGGAACTCGCACCCTGCGCAGCAGGAATATTTGAAGAACCCAAGCCTGAGTTTATTTGCCATAAATAACCTCATCACAGAGGTTCAAACCTAAATAGGAATTTCGAAAATCGAAACAATATCTAATATCAAAACGAAAGCGTTTTTGTTTCAGTGTTTAGAATTTAGGATTTCGTACTTCGGACTTGTCGTTAGAGCAGTCCGTCGAACAGCCCCTCCACCTGTTTATACGGGAACACCGGTCCGTCGCGGCAGACGAAGAAACCAACATGCTGGCAGTGTCCGCATTGGGCGATGCCGCATCTCATCCGACGTTCCAGGGATACCGAGAGACTCCCAGCCGCTGCCCCTTTCAGCAGGAGCGCCCGGCATATGAACCGCATCATCAGTTCGGGACCGCATATGAAGGCAACCGCGTTCTCAGCCTTCATCTTGACCCTGTTGAGGAGAGCCGTGATCAGCCCGACCCGGTAATTCCAGGGTTTCTTCGTTACGAGTTCGTCAACGGTGATCTCCACCGACATCGCCTTCTGCCACGCGCTGTATTCATTCGTAAAGATCAGCCCCTCGTCATTCCGGGAGCCGATCAGAAGCGTTACCTCCCCGAAATCGGCCCTGTTCTTCATGATCTGCCTGATTACGGGACGGATCGGGGCCAGTCCCACGCCGCCGGCAACGAGGAGAAGGTCCTTTCCCTTTGCGGCGCCCAAGGGCCAGCCTCTGCCGTAGGGACCGCGGATCAGCATTTCGCTCCCCTTGCGCATCCTTTCGATGAACCTTGTTGCCATGCCGACCGCCCGGATGGTATGCTCGATCTCCCCGTCCTCCCCGATGCCGCTGAAGGAGATCGGCGCTTCGCCGATACCCGGGTAGCCCAGCATATTGAACTGCCCGGCAGCAGCCGACCGGGAGAACCCGTCGCCTACCTTGAGCCGGTAGGTCTTCACATCGCTGTTCTCGTCGCGGACGTCGGTCAGGACCGCCTTCATCGGTTTCAGCGGGTTGAAGCTTCCCGGTGCATGCTCCTGGGATTCTTCTATTCTTGAGGTTGCATATCTCATCTCGTATTCGCTCGCTACCGCTCGCTCCCAACTTCACTCTTCTGCACTTCTTTTGCAATATCGGTGATGTCGATTCCCGTCGGGCACCAGGTGATACCCCTGCCGCACCCTACGGTCCCGAACACTCCGTACTGATGCGTCTGGTCCAGTTTATGAGTGGTGAACTGCCGCAGCCTGGCCGTCCTCCTTGCCCGGAAGTTGCCGCCGTGCACCTCGGCGAAATGGGCGTCCTGGCAGGCGTCCCACTGCCGGTACCTGCGGACCGACTTGAGGTCCATGCTGATCTCATCGATCACGTCATAGCAGAAACAGGTGGGACACACCATGACGCAGTTGGTGCACGAAAGACAGCGGTCCTCGGCGGTAGCACGCCAGACGGGGTGGTCAGGTCTCTTGCTCAGCAGGCCGTTCAGCCCGTCCATATCGAGCTTCTTCCGGAAAGAATGCACTACTGCCTGTTCCTTCTCCTGTTTAAACCGGAAGGCATCTTCCCCGGCGGGACTCCCTCCGTCGACAGGAAAAAGCTCCAACGCCCGGCCGGACTTGAGCTCGACCAGGTAGTCCTCCCCGAGATCGGTCAGGAGCATATCGTAGCCGTCGTTCCCTTCCAGGAACGGTCCGGCGCCCGCGGAGGCGCAGAAGCAGTTCTCGCCGCTCCTGGCGCAGTTCAGGGAAATGATCACGGTGTTCTTCCTCCGCGCTGCATACTGCGGATCCCGGAATGAACCGAGAAAGGTCAGATCAAGATAGCGCACCGCGTTGGTATCGCAGGCATGCAGCCCGATGATCACGCGCTGCTCCTGATCTGTCTCCGGCTCCCGCACCTCCACGCTCTTGCCAAGGGAGAACCGGAAAAGGTCCTCTCTCGGCTTATACAGATAGACCTTCCCCGGCGAGAGCATGGTCGATTGATACTCCATGTCCATTTCATGGGATGATCCCAGTTCCCGGAATTCCGTCTGGCCGTCCTCGGTGACCGGCCCCACCAGGGAAAATCTTCCCCGGAGAGAATCCAGCCACGAAAAAAAGGACCGCTTGGGAACGATCAGATCAAATATTCGGGAACCGGGACCCCCAGTCGTACCATTTCCAGACATCTTTGGTCAGTTCCTCGTATTCGGTTTTGACATGTTCGAACAGACGGGCGTTCTCAATGGCGATCGCTCCGAAGGATGCCAGCGCGGTAAGGAACTCTATTTCCGCGTTGCTGAACTCGTAGGGCGTCGAAGTGTACACCCGCAGCACGCCGATCGCTTTTCCCTTGACCCGGAGCGGCACGCTCAGCATGCCCCGGATGCCTTCCATCGTGATCTCTTCAGGATACTGAAGCCTCGTGTCCGTGCTTATGTCCGGGATGGAGATGCATTTCCCGGCCAGGCATTCACGGTCGATGGGGCTCTTGCCGATCTCGACAGGCCCCTTCGCAAGATAGGCTTGACTCAATCCGGATGCAGCCTTCACCTCGAGCGTTCGACCGTCGGGGTCCATCAGCCGGATGGACGAGGCGCGCATGCCGAGCGCGGAGGCCGCATTCTCCGTGATCATCTGCAGGACTTCATCGAGTGACAGGGTCGAGCTGATCGAGCGCGCGATACAGACGAGCACGCGCATCTGGTCCGACAGCCGCGCCCGGTCGACGATCACCCCTCCGAACGATGAAAGGGCCCGCAGCCGCTCCGTTTCCTCGGCGCTGAACGCATGCACCTCCGCGGTATAGATGCGCACGATCCCGATCGCATGCTCGCCCGACATGAGCGGGACGTTCAGGATGGATTTGATGCCTTCCCGCTCCGCCTCTTCCCGGAAGACCGCGCCCGCCTCCCTGGTCACATCGGGCGTGCTTACGATTTTTCCGCCGAGGATCTGCTTTTCGATGGATCCTTCGGACAGCATCAGGGGCCCTTTGTCCACGTAAGACTTGCTCAGGCCGTATGCCGCGGCAACGTGAAGCGAGCTGGTCCGCTCATCCAGGAGTCGTACGGAACAGCCTTTTACGCCCATGATCTCGGCAATGCTCCTCACCAGCACATTGAGCGTATCCGTAACGTCTTTCGCCTTGAATCCGCCGCACATGTCATAGATGTCGCTTTGATATTCGGTCATGGAATCAAGCTAGCAACGGACTGCCCTATTGTCAAGCGGTCAGGAAAAGCTCAAGCGTGCGGTACTATAAGCGTATGGCAATAAGCTGAAGGGGGCACGGGGCAGGTCTTTGACAAGCGATTGCGGCGGGATCCCAAAAACAAAGTTTGAACGAAGGTCTGATCAGAATCCTTCTAGGCCTTTTTCCCGCAGGCAGCGATCAAAGTTCTCTCCCTTGAATCGCGGAGAGCGGAAAAAACAGTTAGCGTTTGGCGCAGTCCGAAGGGTCGCCTTTGATCTTTTCGACGGTATGAGCAAGCGCAGGCAGGATGACCGCAAGGTTTTCGCGGACGGCTTTCGGGCTGCCGGGAAGATTGACGATCAGCGTCTGCTTTCTGATGCCGACCACCGCCCGGGAGATCATGGCGTGAGGTGTTTTTTTCAGGCTTTCCGCGCGCATTGCCTCGGCCATCCCCGGAAGTTCCCGGTCTATCACGGCACGGGTGGCTTCGGGAGTCACGTCCCGGGGAGCAACCCCGGTCCCTCCGGTGGTCAGGATCAAATCGATGCAGCCGGTATCGCACAGTCTGGTCAGCGAATCGACGATAAGATCTTTTTCATCAGGAAGGACGGAATAATGATCGACGGAAGCCCCGGCTGACCCTATCATATCGCGGATGACCACGCCGCTCTCATCCTCGCGTTCGCCTTTTGACCCTTTGTCGCTCAAGGTTATGATGGCTGCCCGTATCCCGGATCCCATAGCTTTTTCTCCCCGATGCCCGTCTGAAGTACCGGGCCTAAACCGCCCGCTCTTTCGACAGGGGTCGAACATCTTTCACTCTTTTACCATAATCCCGGGTTTCATGACAACAACGTTGTTCCGACCGGACTTTTTTGCCTGGTAGAGGGCCTGGTCGGCGGCGCGGATCAATTCCTGCGGCGGGACCGCGGCATAGTTCGCGATGCCGATGCTGATCGTCGTCCGGATCGGCCCCTCGGCGCCCGGGAACACCCTGTCTCCGATCTTTTTTCTGAGCAGTTCCGCGCGGTAGGCGGCGCCGTCGATGTGCGTGTCCGGCAGGATGACCGCGAATTCCTCTCCACCGAAACGGGCAACCGTGTCCGTTTCGCGTACGTTCTCCCGAAGCATGGTCGCGACCTCGCGCAGGACCATATCCCCCGTCAGATGACCATACCGGTCGTTCAACTGCTTGAAATGATCGATATCGATCATCATAAGAGCGAGGTGAGAATATTTGCGCCGGTTGAACCGTTTGATCTCCTTGTACAGCAGTTCATCAAAATACCGCCTGTTGTAAGCCTGGGTCAGGCTGTCGGTGATCGCTATTTTCGAGAGCAGCCGGTTGGCGGCAAGCAGCTCGCCTGTCTTTTCTTCCAGCTCGTGCTCGGTCTTTACCCGGTCGGTAATGTCCCGTATCACCTGGACGACGTATTCGACCCTGCCGCCGGCGAGGATCGGAGCACAGATACTGTGCAGGTGCTTCACTTCGCCGCTGGGAAGTTCGATCCTGCACTGGCTCGACGACAGCTTTCCCTGCTGCAGCGCTTCCTCGAGGCCGTGGAAAGGACAGGACCCTTCTTCCCGGGGCGCCGGAACAATCATGCCGCCGACCGGTTTCAGCGCGGGAAGCAGCGCGTAGACCCGGGGATTGCTTTGCACGATCCTCAGGTCCCTGTCGACGAGCAGTACGCCGTCGGGCATGGCGTTGAACATGGTCTGCAGCTCGTTCCGGAACCTCATGACCTCCAGAGTGTGAGCAAGTTCCTTTCCCTTCTCCAGGTTCGCCCGGTGCAGAGTAGTGATCTGGTTCAGCATGCTGATGAATCCCCGCTTCAGCTCGGCAAACTCGTCCGACCCGGCATCGGAAAACGTTATGTTCCCTTCCCCGGCCTCGGCCCTCGTCATGGCCTTCTTCAGCTCTTCTACAGGTTTATGGATGAAATGGCGAAGCAGCAGAACAAGGGCCGTCATGAGGGAGAGGACCATCACGGCGGCCCATGCCAGCATGCTGTTCCTTCGCTCGCTGATCACTGATTCGACGCCCTGCAGGGAGAAATCGATGCGGAGTATGCCGTTCAGTTCGCTGTCCCTTCCATGACAGCGGAAACAGGGGGGCTGATTGGCAATGGGAGAATAATAGGACAGATACGAAACGCCGTGTTCCTGCAGGTCCGTGCGGTCGCCTTGAGCTATCGTTCCGAGGATCGGTGCGGGGATGGGTGCAACCTGACCTCCTGAGCCCGAAATCCGGAGCGCCTTGCCATGCTGATCGTAGATAATGATGCGGTCGATGCCAAACGAGGTCCTTGCTTCTTCAATGATACGCTGGACATCCTGATGGTAGCCCTGACGCATGGAAGCTTTGACGCTGCCTTTTACCGTGCCGGCCAGCGCTCCCAGGCTCTGCTCGGAAGACCGGATCGTATCGGCCCGCATGATCCTGATGTCGATGACCGTAAAGATCCCGATGACGAGAGCGAGCACGACCGCGAGCGCTACAGCGATCTTCAGTTCCAGACTTTTTTTGATAAATCCGAGCATACTGCCTGCACGGGCATTGGACTGCCTGGCCCGTGGCCTTTCTTATCCCACGACCCCTCCCACGACGATCTCCGGGATCCGGAGCGTCGGCTGTGCGTCGCTTACCGGCGAACCCTGCCCGTCCTTGCCGCAGGTACCGATGGAGAAACCGAGGTCCGAGCCCACCTGGTCGATGGACAGCAGCACCTGGGGACCGTTTCCGGTAAGAGTGGCGCCGCGTACGGGGTCTCCCAGGTTGCCGTTCTCGATAAGATACCCCTCGCTCACTTCAAACACAAAATCGCCATTCACGGTGTTCACCTGGCCACCGCCCATTTTTTTCACGAAGAGACCCTTCGGCGTCGACCGGAGGATCTCCCGGGGATCGCTCCCGCCGGGAAGGATCATCGTGTTCGTCATTCTCGGTATGGGCCGGTGCTTGTAGGACTCGCGCCTGCCGTTACCGGTAGAGGCTGCACCATCCTTCATGGCAGTGAGCCTGTCGTACATGAACGTTTTGAGCATGCCGTTCTCGACGAGGACCGTTCGCTCGGCGTCGGTCGCTTCATCGTCAAACCGGAAGGAGCCGCGCTTTCCGGGAAGGGTCGCATCATCGACGACCGTGATGAGCGGCGAGGCGATACGCTCTCCGACCCTGTTCGAGTAGACCGAAAGACCGGACTGGGCGAGATCGGCTTCCAGGCCGTGTCCCACGGCCTCATGGATCATCGTGCCGCCCGCATCGGAGGACAGGACGACGGGCATCCTCCCCGCCGGAGCCTTCCGGGCGGACAGCATCCTTATTGCGCGGCGTGCAGCCGCCTCCGCTGCTTTTTCCAGGGGGTAGTCATCGAGCAGTTCCAGCCCGGCGGATCCGCCAACGGGTTCATAGCCGGTCTGGACCACGTCCCCGTCCGCGGCCACCACATGGACCAGTGCGGTCAGATACAGCCGGTCGTCCTGTGCGAGGACGCCCGTAGAAGTGGCAATCTCTATAGATTGCCGGCTTTCCCGGTACACGACCATCGCCTGCCGGATGCGGGCGTCCACGGCGCGCGCAGTTCTATTCGCTCGCATTACCATCGCGGTCTTATCCTGGGTAGACATTGATTCGGGAGCCTTTTTGACGGAAAAATCAACGTGAGGTCTGCGCCGGTTGAGATTTATATCGACGGAACGGGCGCCGTCGGCAGCAGCATGGCTCACCGCTTCCGCGAGTTCCATCAACGCCGAATTCGTCACTTCATTGGTGAACGCGTAGGCCGTCCGTTGGCCGAAGATGATACGGATACCGGCGCCGTGGTCCATTCCCGAAAGCACCTTTTCGATCCTGCCGTCTTCGCAGACTATCGAAAAAGGCATGGAGCGTTCCAGATAGATATCTGCATACACGCCGCCACGGCTGAGCGCTTTTTTCAAGACGGGCGAAAAATCGATCATAATGCAAAAACCTCCCCGGTGAGTTTCGGCTTTTCCTGTCCGGTACTTCGGTGCTGCGGCCATTTCTGGCAAGCCTGAGCAAGGATACTCCCGCAATCGACGATTTTCAACTCATATTTACGAAGCTGCATGGGTGGTGCAGAACCAAAAAGC
>MHEA01000164.1:146-16433 GCA_001805085.1 Nitrospirae bacterium GWC2_57_9 | reverse complement strand
TCCTGTTCCGCTACGCCTTCCCGTTTTTCTGCCTTGACAAATATGCAATTTAAGGCTACTATTTTTTTGAAGCACTCAAAAACATTGGCCTCTCCCTATGGATCAAAAGAAAATCCTCATAGCAGACGACAACGAGAATATCAGGGAAGCGCTTACCTACCTCCTGGAAGATGAAGGTTATAAGCTTTCGCTTGCCAAGGACGGCGCGGAGACCCTGAAAAAGGTCAAAGAGGTCCATCCCGATATACTCTTCCTCGACATCATGATGCCCGAGATCAACGGCTATGATGTGTGCAAAACCATCAAAAGCGATCCTTCCTTAAAAGACGTTTATATCATCATGCTGACGGCCAAGGGCCAGGTTGCCGAGCAGGAGCGGGGCAAGGAAGTCGGCGCCGACGAATACATCGTCAAACCCTTCAGCCCGATGGAAATCCTGACCAAAATCAAAAATATCCTGGATGCATAATAGAAGGGTATGTCGACTTCCCTGAAATGGCGGACGGCCGAAGAGTTCTTCCAAACCGGCCATTCTCTCTTCAAAGAGAAGCGCTATGATCAGGCCCTGGTTGATTTGCGCAAAGCCGAGGAGCTTTTTCGCAATCTGGATGCCCGCGGGCATCCCCGGGGCCATGCCCTGGATAACGGGGTTTCCGGCCTCGCCAATACGCTTGCCCTGCTTGGCCGCTGCTACCAGGAACTGGATCAGCATGAACCCGCCATCACCTGCTTTGAAACAAGCCTCGTCAACGAAAAATTCGAGCGAAAAAAACCGTTCCGGATCTTCCTGCAGGAAATGCGGGACCATGTGGCGTTCAGCTACGGCCAGGAACTGAAAAAGCTTGATCCACAGACCATCAGCGGCATCCTCGGTCAGCAGGACCTCGTCATCGATACCTCCTTCAAATTCCCCTTCTCTCTCAGCAGCCATGCCGTACTGATCGCGCGCCTGTATGAACTTTCGCCCGATCGCTTCCCGCAGTTCAAGGAATTCTATCGCCTGGCCAGGTCCACCGATACCGCCCTCAGACGCAGGGCAGGCAAGGACTTCGATGAGACGACGATGAAACGGGCAACCGTATCGATCTGGGTGATTTTTGTCATCCTCTGGATCATCTACAGCGCGGTCGTGGTCAAGGCCCTGCTCAAATAAGGGAGGTTCGATGGACGCGAACGAGGTCAAAAAGAACGCTGTTGAGCTCCTCTCCACGCTGACCCAGGCGAGCGCCGCGCTCACCGTCATCCAGGGGATCGAGGTCGGTTTTTTCGACCACATTCCGGCGGAAAAGACCATAACGGCCGAGGAACTGTCGGGCCAGATGGGATATGATATCACCCGCGTGGAACGGTGGCTTCAATTCGCGCTCAAGACCGGTCATGTCCAGAAGGCCGGGAACGGCTACTCCCTGACGCTCAAAGGTTCGCTTCTCAGACAGGACACGCCGGTCCCGGACCTCCTGGGACTGTACCACATGGTCGGCTACTTCACCAAGGCGGTCCAGCACTCCCAGGATTCCTACAAGAAAGGGACCGGGCTGGACAGCATCACGGAACTGAAGATAGGCCGCGATTATATCCCCCGGGTCGCCTCCCAGTTGTCCCGTACCTCGGCCCAGTGCTTCAAGAGCGCCGGCGTATCGACGGGCCACACGATCCTCGATCTCGGCTGCGGAGACGGATCGGTGCTTCGGGAGACCGTCAGGACCTGCCCCGGGGTGAGCGCGACCGGCGTCGATATCAGCGCCCAGACCCTGAACCTTGCCAGGATCAAGAACATGGAACTCGGGCTCCAGGACCAGATCGAACTGTGCAAGGCGGATGTAACCGACCTTTCCTCGATGAAGGACGGGGCCTATGACTGGGTCTATTCGATCAATGTCCTGCCCTACCTCCCCCTGCACCGGCGCGACACCTTCCTGAAGGAAATGATACGCCTATCACGCTACGGCATTTTCTTCAACCAGGTGATAAAGAACAACATTGCCACGCTCTCGGTCGACGTCATGCTCTCGACCCTCTTCTCAGACTTCACCGGTTTCTTTACGGAAGCCGAGGCCGATGCCTTCATCCAGAAGGTCAAGCTGAAACATTATACCTTCATGCCGATAATCCAGGGAGAGTCGAGGATGGTCGTCATGTTCACCTCCCCGAACGATGTACCGGTCAGCCGGTTTCCGGGGATCAAGGATGCGGACCGGTCCAAACTCCAGTCAGCCTCTATCCAGACCGCGAAGGATGTGCTTACCGCGGATGCCGCAGTTCTTTTGGATCTCGGAGTGAACGTCGAATCGCTCCGGAGCGCCGCGATCAAGCTGTTGTTCCCCTGAGACCGATACTCTTATGAAACTGAACGTCTCTCAAAAAATCATATACAGCGAAGTCGTCATCGCTGCCCTCATCTTTACCACGCTCGTTCCCTATATTATTGTGAGCATGGACTTCAGCCCCATGCATCTCTTCCATTACGTCATCGTCACACTGTTCATTCTCACGCCCCTCGGGTTCGGGTCGCTCTTTTTCTTTACCGATAAATGGGAATTCCGGCCCATCGAGATGCTGTCGTTCTATCTCGAACGCAGGCTTACGCCTCCCGACGATGTCATCGCCGCGGCCCGCATCCGGACCTTGAATCTGCCGCTCGTCCATTCCATGTCCGTTCTGGTCCGGTATGAGATGATCTGCCTTCTCGACTGCCTTTACATGGGCACGATCGGCGGTCTCCCGCTGGAAGACAACCTGCGGCTGGGCATCTACGCCGTGGTCGGGGTCGCGTTCTTTCCCATCTTTTCGTTCTTCCTGACGGAACGCTTCCTCTATCCGGTCAGGAATATCCTGGCCGAAAAAACGCGGGCGGTCCCTTTCGATGAGTCCCGGGTGATCAGGATCAACACCCGTACAAAGCTGGTCTCGATCCTGCTCGCCACCGTCATGGCCCCACTGATCGCCCTCGGAGCGCTGGTCTATCGCCAGGTGGGCACCGAGCTGATAAGCCGGCTGGGCGATGAATTCATCGTGAACACCATGATGGGCCGGCTGTCCGATCTTATCTTCATCGTCACCGGCGCCGCCCTCCTCCTGGCCGCCGGCATCGGCATTCTGCTGGCCACGAGCATTTCGAATCCGCTGGCGCACATGGTCGGCGTTATCCGGGAACTGGAGCGGGGCAACCTGCGGGCGAGAACGAACCTCATTTCCAATGATGAGATCGGCGTTGTGTCGCAGAGCTTTGACAGCATGGTGATGCAGCTCGAAAAGAACCGGCGCGATCTCGAGGATCTGAACCGCAACCTCGAGTTCCGGGTCGCGGAAAAGACGGAGAACCTGACCAGGGCCTATGAAAGGCTCCAGCTCTCGAACCAGAACCTCGCCGTCGCGAACCGGGAGTTCGAGGAGGTCAACCGGAAACTGAAAGAGATCGACAAGATGAAGTCCGATTTCATCTCCATCGTCTCCCACGAGCTCAGGACGCCGCTCACCTCCATAAAGGCCTTTGCAGAACTTATCCTGATGAGGCCGAAGATGACCGCCGAGAAACGGGAAAAACTGCTGACGATCATCAACAGCGAGACCGACCGGCTGGCCAGGCTCATCACCGATGTTCTCGATCTTACCAAAATCGAGGCGGGCAAATTAAGCTGGCACATCACCAAGGTCTCCCTGACCGAGGTCATCCAGACATCGGTCGCAGGCATCCAGTCCCTTGCCGACAACAAGAGCCTGCCGATCAAGCTCGAGATCCCCGAGTCGCTGCCGCTCTTTTTCGGGGACCGCGACCGCCTCATACAGGTCATCACAAATATCCTCTCCAACTCGATCAAGTTCACGCCCCAGCACGGCAGGATCAGGATCAACGTGCGGCACGACGTCTCTCCCCGGCCGCAGATCGCCGTCGCCATCTCGGATACGGGGATCGGCATACCCGCAAACGATCTCGAACTGGTTTTCGAAAAGTTCCGGCGCTCGTCGGGAGACGTCCTAACCGACAACATCCAGGGCACCGGCCTGGGCCTGGCCATTACCCGCCAGATCGTGGAATACCACGGCGGGACCATCTGGGCGGAAAGCACCCTGGGCCACGGAAGCACCTTCATTTTTACGCTGCCCCTGAGCAAGGAGTGGCATATCGAGGGAGAACACGAATCCCTGTTAGCCTCGCTGTAATGTTTTTTTCGGCTCTTCTTCAACTTCCCGAAAACGACATGCCATGATTTACGGATCCGGGAATCCTGCTCGTCCATGGTTGGAACATTCTGTTCCAAGGAGGATCGAATGAAAAAAGGCATCGCTCTCGCAGCAATCCTGCTCGTGTCGCTCTCCTGTGCCGACCTTGCCGATGCCGCGGGCTTCAGGCTTCCTGACCAGGACTTGGCAGCAATGGGCATGGGAGGAGCTTTCGTAGCCCAGGCCGACAACCCTTCGGCTCTCTGGTATAATCCCGCCGGCATTTTACAGCTGGGCGGCACCCGCTACAGTGCCGGGGGCCTGGGCATTTATCCTGTTATGAAGCACGAGAACCAGAACGGCACAACCGACGTTTCTGAACGCGCGGTCCATGTTCCGGCCATGTTCTTCGTCACGGACCGGGTGAACGACAACCTGGCCTGGGGCGTCGGAATCACGAGCCCCTTCGGACTTTCAACGAACTGGTCCCCTTACAGCAGCACCAGCCGCATCGCCACGTTCAGCAGGGTAAAATGCATCGATCTCAATCCGAACATCGCCTACAAAATGAGCGACCGGCTGTCAATAGGCCTTGGCATCGACTATATCATGCTGCAGGCGACCTTGGATAAAATGCTCGATGCAGGCACGGGATTCAGGCTTGACGGCGAAGGCTCCGGCCTGGGAGCCAATGCCGGCCTGCTGTATAAGGCAACGGATGAGCTGAAGCTCGGTCTCAGCTACCGGAGCAGAGTGAAAGTAAAGGTCGACGATGCTACTGCGACGGTTTCCGGCGCGTTAGCCATCTCGAACCCCGTTGCTACTGAGATCACCCTGCCCGACCTCATCCAGGTCGGCGGTTCCTACAAGGCATCGGACAAACTTACCCTGAATGCCGACCTGGAATATACCTGGTGGTCTACCTATGACCGGCTGGTCATGCGATCTGACACGTTCATCGCGCTGACAGGGGGCGCAACAGATACCGTGACCGATGAAAAACAGTGGGAAAATACCTGGATCTTCAGGGCCGGCGGTCAGTACAGGCTATCGGATGAGTGGAAGCTCCGCGCAGGCTATGTATATGACCAGACCCCCGTCCCGGACTCCTATTTTGATACCCGTACCCCCGATTCGGACCGTCAGGGGTTTACCCTGGGAACGGGATACAATGCCGGAAATGTTACGATCGATGCATCCTACATGTATCTCCTGTTCACAACGAGAACCATAACGGACAGCCTGGCCGATGACGCAACCGCCACACCGGACGCTTTAAACGGCACCTATCGGGCGGAGGCCCATCTCTTCGGCATGGCCGTTGCTTACCACTTCTGACCGGAGCCGGCTTACCTGTTCGGAGAAACCGGGCAGGTGAGCTGTCACCCGTCCGTCGTTAAAACAGTTGACGGCCCTTCCTGAACGTAGTAAATTAGCCTCATGTTTCAACGTTTTATCAGCCTGCTCAAGCAGAAAGAGCTCTTGAACTCCACGGCGTTCATTCTGGCGCTTCTTGTCATCCTTTCTTTTATCATCATCCTCGGTCAGTTCTTTCATCAATCCTTGCAGGAAGAGATGGCAGGCCAGTTCAATCAGCAGCAGCTGCTCCTCGCAAGGGAGGTCGCGGTAGACATGGTCCACGAAGCTCTCGATATTGATCGCGACCTCCACGTCATTTCAAAACTGCCGGAGATCGACACCATCGATAAAAGCCCCCGGTGCCGGACAGTGGCGGAAGCGATTACGTTCAATATTCAGAACCAGATGGTCGTGACCATCAGGGTCGTGGACAAGAACGGGATAGTGCTGTACGACAGCTCCTTCCCGGGCCGGGAGGGAAAGGACCTTTCAGGGACTGATTATTTCCAGAAAGCACGGCTCCTGCCCCGGAACGAAAAATTAATAACCGATCTGATCCCTGCTCCCGAGATATCCCCCGACTCCAAGCAGTTCGTGGTCGCCACGCCGATCTATCATCGCCTGAACGAACGCCATCCCCAGGAATTCGGCGGCATCGTGCTCGCCGTGCTTTCGCTGGACGGGATTACCCAGAAGTATCTTGCCCCGATAAAATCCGGGGAGCGCGGCTATGCCTGGATGATGGACAGCGAGGGCACGCTGCTGTACCATCCCACGCAGCCTCAGATGGTCGGCAAGAACCTGTACCGGACGGATAAATCCTGCTTCGCCTGCCACCGCTCCTTTGATACCGAAAAGAAGATGATCGAGGGATCGACGGAGACCTTCGGATACTACGAGGCTCCCGGCGGAGAGAATAAACTGGCCGCTTTCTATAAGTTTCCCATCGCCCGAAAGTCCTGGCTGGTCGTTGTCTCGGCCCCCTACTCGGACGTGATCGCGCTGATGCAGAAGAGCCGGCGCTTCTATTCCCTGCTGATCTTCTCGATCTTTGTGACCACCATTGTGGCATCCCTTGCCACGATCATCACGAACAAGAAGAAGATCAAGGCCGAGGAGCGAGCCATGCACCTCGAGAAACATCAGCTTCTGGAGCGCGAGATCGAGATCGCCAAAAACTTCCTTGAAAACATCGTCGAGAACACGCGCACGAACCTCATGGTCCTGGACGAAAACCTGGTCGTGCGGACGGTCAACTCCGCCCAGGCGCAAACCATGAGGAGGCCGAAAAGCGAAATCGTTGGGAAAAACGTCCTCTCGCTTGTTCCCGATAGACTCGCACCTTATCAGGGAATACCCTTCGAGTCGCTCCTCCTGAAGACGCTGACCGGCCGCAGCTTCGAACTCAAGGACTACAAGATAACCGGGCTGCAGGAAACCCCCGTCTATTTCACGATTAACATGAACCCGATCCTGATCGATGGGGCAGCTCCCGGGATCCTCATTACGAGCAGCGACGTTACCAAGCGCGTGCAGCTCGAAGACGCGCTTAAATCGTACACTGTCGAGCTTGAGGACAAGGTGGACAAGGGGACCGCGACCGCTAAGAAGCTCGAACAGCAGGTGATGCACTCGGAAAAGCTCGCTTCTCTCGGACGGCTCGCAGCCGGCGTGGCCCACGAGATCGGCAACCCTCTCACGTCCATTTCGACCTTTGCCCAGCTCCTGCGAGAGATGGCGACTGATGAATTCTCGCAGAACAGTCTCGACATAATCAATACCCATATCCAGCGTATTACCGACATTGTACGGCGGATGTCCAACTTTTCCCGTGCCGATTCGCTCAGCATCAAACTGACCCAGGTCAACGACGTGCTCAATTCCACCCTGGACCTCATGCGGCTCGACAAGCGCATGAAGAACACCATCGAGATCGCCGTTTCCCTTGCCCCTGAGCTTCCCCGGACCATGATCGACGAAGGCCAGATGGCACAGGTCTTCATCAACATCATACTGAATGCTCTCGACGCCATGGCCGACGGCGGCAGACTGGCCGTGACGTCACAGCGGGACGTGGATGATCAGGGCCGGGAGGCAATACTCGTGGAATTCGCGGACACGGGGAGCGGCATCCCCCATGAGGAGATCGAGAAGATATTCGACCCCTTCTATACCACGAAGGAGCCGGGCAAGGGCACGGGCCTCGGACTTTCGCTCAGCTATAATATCGTCAAGCGCTTCAAGGGCGACATCAAGGTTGAAAGTGAACCGGGAAGAGGAACGATCTTCACGGTGATCCTGCCGGTAGAAAAAGAATAAGGGAGCATTCATCATGCAAAAACCGAACATTCTGGTGGTTGACGACGAAAAGGACATCTGCATGGCCCTCAACATCCTGCTTACCAAGGAGGGCTACTCCGTCAAGGAGGCCTACAACGGCGAGCAGGCGCTCGAGCGCATCAGGCAGGAGAACTTCGATATCGTCATGACCGATATCAAAATGGAAAAACTGGACGGTTTCGAGGTCCTGAAGCAGGCGCAGCAGATCAGCCCCGAGACCTCGGTCATCATGATGACGGCGTTCGCGTCGGTCGGCTCCGCCGTCGAGGCCATGCGCGCAGGCGCCTCGGACTACATCACGAAACCCTTCATCAACGACGAGATCCGGCTCACGATCAGAAGGATCCTGCAGGGACGGGAACTCCAGATGGAGAACCAGATCCTGCGCCAGGAACTGAGCCAGCGGCCGGCCGCATTCAAGCACATCATCGGCAGCTCGGAGCCCATGCAGAAGGTCTTCTCGGTCATGGAAAAGGTGATCCCCAGCAAGAGCAATATCCTGATCACCGGGGAGAGCGGAACGGGCAAAGGACTCGTGGCCCAAGCCATCCATGAATCCGGCCCCCGCAAGGACAAACCCTTCATCTCCATCAACTGCGGCGCCATTCCCGAAAACCTGCTCGAGAGCGAACTCTTCGGCCATAAAAAAGGCGCCTTTACCTCGGCAAACGAGGACAAGAAGGGCCTCGTCACCATGGCCCATACAGGCACGCTCTTCCTCGACGAGATCGGCGAACTCCCCCCTTCCCTCCAGGTGAAGCTCCTCCACGTGATCCAGACCAAGGAACTGACCCCGGTCGGCGACACGCGGGTGATCACCGTGGACGTGCGCGTCATCGCCGCTACCAACGCCGACCTGATGCAGCGCGTGAAGGAGGGCCGCTTCCGGGAAGACCTTTTCTACCGCTTGAACGTGATCGAGATCCGCATGCCCTCATTGCGGGAGCGGCGCGACGACGTGCAGGTTATCATGAAGCATTATCTGAAGATCTTCGCGGAAGAAGCGGGAAAGAACATCAAGGACATCGACTACGAGGCGATGCAGGCGCTTCTGGCTTACGACTGGCCGGGGAACATCCGGGAGCTCAGGAACACCATCGAACGGGCCACGGTGTTGACGGACGGTGAGATAGTCACGATCCACGATCTGCCTGACAAGTTCAGGACGCTGGACGTTGAGGGAGTTTCAACCTCATCCCTGCGCCAGGCGTTGGACACCTTCGAGCGGGACTATATCAAGAGGAGTTTGGCGGAAAACAAGGGGAACAAGGAAACGACGGCGGGCAAGCTCGGGATCGATCTGGCGACTCTGTATAGGAAGCTGAAGAAGCTGAGGATCGAAGCGTGACAAGTATTGGTAAAATCAGCAATGTAGATGGATTCAGCCGGACAAAACCATGCCGGCATTTTCAGATTCTGTTCCTTTCGGAACTTTCGGGTTCACAAGCACCACTTGTAACATTGCTCATTTTGCCTCAGGATAGGTAGTTCCTCCCACTACCTCTGCGAAATCTACGTTCCTCCAGTCGAAATCCTGCACCTCTTTGACCTTCTTGCCAAGATATTCACTGTGGCAATAGAGGCCTCCGACCGGCTTATTCTTTAAATACGGGTCAGCCAGCGCTGAAAACCTGCCGATTATGGGATTTGACATCCCGGCCTCGATACATTCAAATCCAAGCGCCGGAGAAAACAATACTTTTAAGGCCATGTCGCTGAACTGGAAAAAGTGCCAGGGCCTTTCATGGGATGAGAAAGAGAAATGAGTTTCTATGAAAACGATGCCGCCGATCTTCAAAACTTTTGCGATTTCAGAAGCAACTATCCAAGGCATTGCAAAATGTTCAAAGCAGGCGTACGAGTAAACAAGGTCGAATTTCTCTTTTCCTTGAAAGTAGGAAGAAAGTTTATGAACGTTTCCTACCACATCGACGTTTTTGCCCGCATAATAGTCAAACCCCGTATAGTGAGCCTTTGAAAACTGCTTTCTCGCGAATGACGCTCCCGTTACTTCACGACTGCCTATCTCCAGAATCCTCATTCCAGGCTTGTTGCAAATCTCAGACAGGTATCCGGGCCATTTTTGATGGCTTATTCTTTTGGAGGCCGGGACATCCGGCGATAAAAAGAACTTGTCAAACTTGTTCTCTATAAACAATGGCAGTTTACGGCAGGTCAAAAGCAGTTTTTTGACGAGTACATTCATGATTATCCCTTGGCATCGTTAAGACACGGTTATCATGCCGTTAGATACGAATTTCAGCATGTCACAGCAGGCAAAAAAATTATAGAGCAACCTGACCGGATAATAAAGAAAAAAGTGGCGTATGCAGAGCATGTTCACGGGCATAGCAATACTCGCTATCGCTACAATTCCCGTTTTCGCAGCTGCATATGAACGTCAGGTATTTTTCAATTTTATCTGGGTGACCGATGACACCGGCAGCGATATCCACTGCATGCTGGTCTTGATATGCGCCTCGATATCGGAGACCTCGACCAGGACGCCGTAGTACTTCACTCCGTTTGCCATCACTTCCACTTCTTTTCCGATCATGCTTTGAATGTCCGCCATATAATCTCCTCTGGAGAAAACTCGAAAATCTAATTTTGAAATCCTAAATAAGGCTCCCTTTGTTTTTGAATATTCTCTTTTGAAATTAGTGCTTGTTTAGAATTTAGAGCTTCGGATTTGGAGTTTGTCAGATGTTCAACTTCCCCCAGTTCTCCTTCCGGTACCGCCACAAAAGCAGCGTCATCCGTATCAGCCAGTCCAGGATCATGACCGTCCAGACAAAGCGGATCTCGGCCTTGAACACCGTGGCAAGCAGGGCCGTGACTGGCAGGCGGACCAGCCACATGCCCGCGATGGTCGCGAACATGATGAAGCCCGTGTCCCCTGCTCCGCGCAGGGACCCGCCCACCACCATGGTGATGGCCAGGGGTATCTGGGCAAAGGCTACGATCTTCATGTACAGAATACCATATTTTATGACTTCCTGGTCCTTGGTGAATGCCTGAAGCAGTGCATAAGGGAAGAAAAAGAAGACCAGCGCCATTCCGGCCATAACGATCACCGCGAGCCTGTTTGCTTCGAAGGCGGAAATGCGGGCATCGGCAGGCTTTCCCGCCCCCAGGTTCTGCCCGACCATCGTTGCTGCTGCCACGGCAATACCATACCCCGGCATGAACGAGAAGGCCTCGATCGCGAGCCCCACCTGGTGAGCGGCGTAGACCGTGGTCCCGTAGAGCAGAATAACCTTGGCGAACACCAGGGAACCGGAATTTTGAAGCAGCCGGTCGATGAAGATCGGGTAGCCGAGCTTGAACGTCATGGCCGTATATTTCCATTCCAGGGACCTGCTTACGACAATATAGCGTCTGTGCAGGGACCGGATGAACAGAAAAAGCGCGCCCATGCTTTCCGAGATCGCGATGGCTATCGCCGCGCCCTGGACACCGAGCTTCGGAAATCCCCAGTAACCGTAGATGAGTGGATAGGCAACGACCACGTGCAGGATGTTCACGATCAGCGTTGCGTAGAGAGGCGTTTTGGTGTCGCCCGTGCCCTGCATGATCCCCGAAAGCACGTTGATCGCTATAGTGAACAGGATGAAAGAGAAGATGATGCTGGTATATTCGGAGAGGATCAGCTGGACCTCGCCCGAAGCGCCGAGCAAAGAGGCGATAGACTGGCCGAAGAACAGTCCAAAGGCCGTGATCACCGCTGCCGCAAAAAGTATTGCAAGAACCGCCTGAAAAGCAGCTTTGGCTGCATCCTCTTTTCGTCCCGCTCCCCAGAGCTGAGACACCAGCACCGTGGCTCCGACGTTGATGCCCCAGGAAATGCTCATCACCACGAAGACGAGCACCTGGGCAATGCCCACGGCCGCGATCGCAGTCGCCCCCAGGCCGCCGACAAGGAATATATCCACGATCCCGACCGACCGCTGGAGCAGGCTCGACAGCACGACGGGAATAGCGAGCGAAAAAACCTGTTTTCGGATGTTTGGCTGCATAGAGATCAGAGAGATAAGGGTTATTGATACACTATTTGAGAGAGGAAGTAAAGGAGGTTCCGTTTTTTTTCGGAGAGTCGTGCCGCTGGGTGCATGCGAAGACACGAAGGGAATCTAGACAAAACCAAGAATCGCCTCGCGCAATACCCTGCTCTCGCAGCGAGTGCTCGAAGGCGCGGGCACGAGAGCCGCCAGACGCAAAGGAAAGCGACCCGGGAACAGGTTTTTAAAACCAAGCTTAAAGCTTTTTATCTTCATGCCGTTCTTGGCGCCTTTGCGGCTTCATGTGCCCTGCGTTTAAGAGTGTGCAGCGCGAGTGCAGGGTATGCGCGAGACACGCTTTAGATATCTCCGCGATGGCGGGAAAAGTGCATGATCGTAGATCTTCTCTGAGCTCTCAGTATCCCCTGCGGCAAAAAACCCTTTAGCATATCCTCGGCAACTGCTCCCCCTGGAGCATATCGATGATCCGGCTGCCGCCCACCGCGGTCTCGAGCAGCACCATCCCGGCCGGAGCATCAGCGATCTCTCCGATGATAGCGGCGTGCTTTCCATGTTCATGCCCCTTCATTGCCTTCACCACAGCAGCTGCCGCAGCATGCTCGAGGATCGCGATCAGTATCCCTTCGTTGGCGACAAAAAGCGGGTCGAGGCCGAGCAAGCTGCAAGCGCCCTTCACACCGGGAGGGACCGGAAGGGACTGATCCCTGATCCGGATGCAGAGGCCCGATTCAAGCGCCGCTTCCTTGAGAGTCGTTGCAAGCCCTCCCCGTGTCGGATCGCGCATGAAATGGATATCGGGGCTCGCTCCATACATCGCGCTTACCAGGCCGTTGAGAGCGCGGGTATCGCTCACGACCGGAGGGTCAAAGGTCAGGCCGTTTCGCTCGGCAAGGACCGAAACGCCGTGACTGCCCAGCTCGCCGCTGACGATGACCGCATCCCCTGCTTTTATCTTCGCTGCTGCTATGCTCCTGTTATTCTGAAGAACGCCGATCCCCGACGTATTGATGAATATCCCGTCTGCCTTGCCTTTATTCACGACCTTGGTGTCGCCGGCCACGATCTTTACGCCCGCTTTCCCGGCCGCAGCGGACATGGATGCAATGATCTTTTGAAGGTCGGAAAGGAGAAAGCCTTCTTCGATAATGAAACCGCAGGTAAGGTAGAGCGGGTCAGCGCCAGCGACCGCCAGATCGTTCACCGTGCCGTTCACGGCCAGTTCGCCGATGTTACCGCCCGGGAAGAACAACGGCGTCACCACGTAGGAATCCGTTGTGTAGGCAAGCCTTCCCTGCGGTACATCGACGAAGGCCGAGTCGCCGGCGCCCTCGATACCGAAGGCAGGGCTGAAGTGTGTCTTGATCAGCTCATGCATGAGTTTGCCGCCGCTGCCGTGACCGAGAAGTATCCTGTCCATTAAGAAACTCCTAGGATTAAAAACAATAATTTCGCGCAAAGCCGCCAAGTCGCAAAGAAAGGCTTTAAGCATCTAATTGGCATAAAATATGCTGATGCTTCTGATTTCCTCTGGGAGAACTCTGCGTGCGCTGCGAGAAATCAAAAGCTTTATACTATCTTTAGCTTTTCCTTTGCGTCTTTGCGCCTCTCGTGCCCGCGCCTTCGAGCACTCGCTGCGAGAGCAGGGTATTGCGCGAGACTGCTTCGGTTTTAGATTCCGGTCTTAGTACTTCCCGTACTTGAAGTACGCTGCGCAGCTGCCTTCGGTGCTGACCATACACGGCCCGACCGGAGCGTCCGGGGTACAACCCGTACCGAAGAGCGCACATTCCGTGGGAATCTTTACGCCGCGCAGGATGTCTCCGCAGGAGCAGAGGTCCGGTTCCTTTGCCGTAGAAACGGGAGGATTGAACTTCTTATTTGCATCAAAAGCAGCGTAAGCGTCCCTCAGCTTCAGCCCGCTCTTCGGGATCACCCCGATGCCCCGCCAATACGCGTCAGCAGGTTCGAAGTACTTTTCCAGGAGTGCCACCGCCCTGGTGTTTCCCTCGTCGCGGACCGCGGTCCGGTATTGGACCTCGACGGCTGCTCTCTTTTGCGCGATCTGCCGAACGATCATCAGGATGCCCTCGATGATCTCCTTGGCTTCGAAGCCCGTGATCACCGAAGGTTTTTTATACTCTTTTGCAACGAACTCATAGGGCCTCCGGCCGATAATAGTGCTTACATGCCCAGGCAGTATGAACCCGTCCACCTGCACATCGGAAGAGTCGAGCAATGCTTTCAGGGCCGGCGGAACGAGCTTATGCGAGACATAGACGCTGAAGTTCTTGACGCCCATCTCTTCGGCGTGGGCGATCGTTCCGGCGATGAGCGGTGAAGTGGTCTCGAATCCCGTCGCAAAAAAGACGATTTCCTTGTCCTGCTCAAGCTTCGCAAGGTCGAGAGCGTCCATGGGCGAATAGAGCACGCGGATGTCCGCCCCTTTCGAACGAGCCTCCAGCATGGATTCGGCGCCGCCCGGCACGCGCATCATATCGCCGAACGTCGCCACGATCACCCCGGGGCTTCTGGAAATGGCTATGGCTGCATCCACATCATGGACCGAGGTGACGCAAACGGGGCAGCCGGGACCGCTCAGGAGCGTAATATTCTTCGGGATGACATCACGAATGCCGTGCCGGAATATCTCGACGGTATGCGTGCCGCAGACCTCCATCAGCTTTAGCGGCCTGCCGATTCCGTCGGTCAGTTTTTTCAGTTCATCAAGCATTTGCTTCATTTCGCATCACCTATGCTTCCTCTCCCCTCGGGGAGAGGATTGAGGTGAGGGGGCTTTGCCTGATTTCTTCTATTGCCCTCAGAATCATTTCGTAAACACCTTCGATATTAGTCAATATCTCTCTATTGTCAAATCGCAGAACACGCACGTCAAGAGATTCTAATTCCCTTATTCTTTCTTGATCCCGCTTAAGACCCTCTTCGTCAAAATGTTGTCCCCCATCTGCTTCGACCGAAATTTTGTACTCGGGAGAATAGAAATCAAGAATATATTTATCAATGGTGAACTGTCGCCTGAACTTGGCGCCTGCCAGCTGCCTGTTTCTCAAAACTGACCACAGCTTCTTTTCGGCGTCTGTTTGATTCTTTCTTAAGGATCGAGACTTGTTTACATTCGAGCGCCTCATCCCCCTCACCCTCACCCTCAGCCCTCTCCCCTCCGGGTAGAGGGAGATAGCTTTACCTGCTCATCAATCTCTCCCTGATCAAATAAGCCTGCCCCAGAGAAATTCCACCGTCATTGCACGGTACCTTATGGTTCGTGTATACGTTAATTCCTTCCGCGGAAAGCATCGCAACAACGCGGTTCAAAAGATAGAGGTTTTGAAAAGTGCCGCCGCTCAAGCACACGTTCCCGATGCCATACCGGGCCTTGAGATCAAGGACCGTGTTCCGTATGACCGAAGCAACGGTATTATGGAACCTGGTTGCAATGACCCCGGGCGCAACCGATCGGAGCCTGTCGGCAATGATGCTTCTGATCGTCGCGTCAAAACTGATCTCAGTATACCCGTTTCGAGTCATCAACTCAACGGCATACTCCTCCTCGATGCCGGCGACGGTCAGGGCTTCAAGCGCCATGGCCGCCTCGCCTTCGAAAGTGTTCTTCCGGCAGACGCCGATCAGGGCGGAAACGGCATCGAACAGCCGGCCGGCACCTGAGGCAAGCGTTGAAAGCTCCCGGGAAGCTGCTACGGTCATAACATTCTGTAAAGCCTCTTTGCCATACTGATGGACGAATCCGATCTGCTCAAAAACATTCCAAACCTTGTCTCCCTCGGCCTGCATGGCCAGGCTCACCGCTGTTCGCCATGGTTCACGGATAGCAGCCTCTCCCCCGGGCAGAGGAATGTATTTCAACTGTCCAGCCCTCTCGAAGCCCTTCGCATCGGCGATCAAAAATTCTCCGCCCCAGAGCTTGCCGTCCGTCCCGTACCCGGTGCCGTCAAAGGCGACGCCGATCACCTTACCCGTCAGACCCTGTTCCGCCATGACGGAACCGATATGAGCATAATGGTGTTGAATTCCGACCGTCTTTACTCCGCACTCCGAACTCCGCACTCTGAACTCGACAGCCCATTGAGTTGAAAGATAGCCGGGATGAAGATCGTGGACAATAACCTTGGGATCTGCCCGGTATACCGCCTTCAGATTCGCCAGGCTCTCCTCGAAGAATTTGAGCGTCTCGTAATTTTCCATATCCCCGATATGCTGGCTGGGGATAGCGAACTTGCCTTTGGTTATCGTAAAGGTGTTCTTGAGATCCGCGCCGCAAGCAAGGACTTCAGGACCTTCATCGTCAAGTTCGATCGCATCCGGGGCATACCCCCGGGAACGGCGGATAAAAGACAATGCGGAGTGCGGAATGCGGAATGCGGAATGAAAA
>MHEA01000164.1:0-115 GCA_001805085.1 Nitrospirae bacterium GWC2_57_9 | reverse complement strand
GCACCACTGAATCATCGACGCCCATGAAAATATCGCGGTCGTGAAGAAGAAAAGCATCGACTATCCCCGATAGTTTCCGCAATGCTTCGTCATTGTCTCTGACGATCGGCTCCTC
>MHEA01000163.1:8569-8719 GCA_001805085.1 Nitrospirae bacterium GWC2_57_9 | reverse complement strand
TAACCTTCTTTTTCGCACCTTCCGGTGATATCCTTGCGTGTTTGGTCATGGTTCCCTCCTGACTGACTACTTTAAAAGAATTATAGCACACGGTAGGAGACAATCTACAGGGTGTGCTCTACCAACGAACAGACTCCACCGCGAGGACGC
>MHEA01000163.1:4872-8508 GCA_001805085.1 Nitrospirae bacterium GWC2_57_9 | reverse complement strand
TTCGCGACTTCGCGGTAAAATTCCGCCTCATGTATAACCGTCTAATGAAAAAAGGCCCATGCTGAAATCCCAGCATGGGCCTTTGTATTTGAAATCCGGGTTTATGACTCTTTTTAGAACACGCCTTTGACCTTCCCGGTCTCGACGTCCACGTCCACACGACGATACGCGGGGTCGGATGCAGTGCCGGGCATAAGCGTGATGGACCCGGCGACGGGCACCACAAAGCCTGCGCCCTTAAAGGTCAGAATGTCCCGAATGCGAAGCCTCCAGCCCTTGGGCACGCCCTTGAGGTTCGGGTTGTCCGTAAGCGAGAGATGGGTCTTGACCATGCAGACGCCCATCTTGGCCAGATCGGGATCGGCCTCCAGCTTCTTGGCCTTGGCCTCGGCTTCGGGGGTATAGTCGACACCGTCGGCGCCGTATACTTCCGTGGCTATCAGTTCGATCCGCTTCTTGAGCGGCGCGGAAAGCTCGTAGAGGAACTTGAAGTCGTTCTTCTCATTGCAGGCATCGATAACTGCGTCGGCGAACTCCAGGGCTCCGTCGCCGCCTTTTTCCCAATGGCGGGACAGGGCCACGCGGGCTCCGGCGGCCTCGGCCAGCCTGCGCACTGCCTTGATCTCATTGTCCGTGTCGGTGTAGAAGGCGTTGATGCAGACCACGGGATTCATGCCTGATTTCTTGGCGACCTTGATGTGGTGCACCAGGTTCTCGCAGCCCTTCTCAACCCAGCCCACGTTCTCGCCCTTGTACTCCGTCGGCATCGGCTTGCCGGGCACCGGGATGGGCGCGCCGCCGTGGCACTTGAGCGCCCGGATCGTGGCAACGATGACTGCGGCATGGGGCTTGAGGCCCGACATGCGGCACTTGAGGTTCCAGAACTTCTCGAACCCGATGTCAGCTGCAAAGCCGGACTCGGTCACCACGTAGTCGCCGAGCTTCAGCGCCACGCGGTCGGCGATGATAGAGGACTGGCCGATGGCGATGTTGGCAAAGGGGCCGGCATGCACGAACACGGGCTGCCCCTCGATGGTCTGGAGCAGATTCGGGTTCAGCGCTTCCACCATCCAGGCGGTCATGGCGCCGGCAACACCGAGATCCTCGGTGGTGACGGGCTGGCCGTCCTTGCTGGTCGCGACGACGATCCTGCCCATGCGCTCACGCATGTCCCGGAGGTCCTTGGCAACGGCCAGGATCGCCATGACTTCGGAGGAAACGGCGATGGCGAATCCGGACTTCATCATGAAGCCGTTGGACTTGCCGCCCATGCCGATGGTGATCTCCCGGAGCGACTGGGCGCAGAAGTCGATGATCCACTTCATCTCGACATTGTGCGGGTCGATGTTCAGCCGCTTCAGCTTGCGCTTTGCCATCTGCTCGTCGTTGTAGTTGAACTCATGCTGCATGCGCGAGGTGAGCGCGACCATGGCCAGGTTGTGGGCGTTCATGATGGCGTTGATGTCGCCGGTGAGACCCAGCGAGAACGGCGTGAGCGGGATGACCTGCGACAGGCCGCCGCCGGCCGCGGACCCCTTGATGTTCATGGTCGGACCGCCCGAGGGCTGGCGGATAGCGGCGATAACGTTCTTGCCGCGCTTGCCCAGGCCCTGGGTGAGGCCGATGGTCGAGGTCGACTTGCCTTCTCCAAGCGGGGTCGGCGTGATGGCCGTCACATCAATGTACTTGCCGTCCGGCTTGTTCTCGAGCCGCTTCAGCACCTTCTTAAAGTCCACCTTGGCGATATGGTGGCCGTAGGGCAGGAGCTCTTCCGGCGTAAGGCCCATTTTTGCTGCGATCTCGGCGATCGGCTTCATTCGCTTTTCAGAATCTTCTGCAATTTCCCAGTCCGCGTGTTTCGTAGGGTCCAGTGCCATGTAAACCTCCTTGATAAAATGTACAGTTTAACCGTTTAAACTGCTCGAACCGCTTAAGCGGTCTTTTGTCAGTAGCTGATCAGGAGCTTCATCAGTTTTTCGTTCATGGCGTGCACATTTTTGCTGGCGCTGCGCGCGATCGTTTTCATGATCTTGTACATCATGTTCGTATCCGTTTTTTCGAGCGCTTTGAAGTCTTCGGTCTTCAGCCGAAATACTTCAGAGGACTCGATCGCGATGGCGTCTGCGCCATGGGTCTTTTTGCCCTCGATGACCGACAGTTCGCCGAAGATATGGTTCTCCGTAAGGAGGGCCAGCGGCTGCTTCCAGCCATCAGCAGTGACCTTTGAAATTTCGACCTTGCCGCTCCTTACCAGGTAGATCCCCTTCGTTGGCTCGCCTTCCTTAAAGATCGGCTTCCCCTTGGGATATTTTTCCAGCGCGATCTTCTCCGCGATAACGGCGAGTTCCGCATCATTCAGATCGCTGAAGAGAATGAGCTTCTTGAGTTCCGATTTGTCAGCCATGGTGTCCTCCTGGATGAAAATTCTAAGCACTAATTTCTAAATCCGAAACAAGTTCAAAGCAGCAATGTTCAAATTGTGGAGATTTGATCTTTTTTGTTTAGAGTTTCGGATTCAGAGTTTAATTTTCGCTTTCTTCAGAAAACTTTAGGCTCTTTCGATCCTGACCGCCGTCACTTTGAAGGAAGGGATCTTCGCGATCGGGTCGAGCGAGGTACTGCTCGTCAGAACGTTTGCCGCTGCTTCCTTATAATGGAAGGGGATGAATACAACCCCCCGTGCCGGCCGCTTGCTCACGACCGCTTTCACGGTTATCGTTCCCCTCCGCGACGTCACCTTGACCCGGGATCCGCCCTCAATGGTTAGAGCCCGGGCATCCTCGGGATTGATCTCCACGTATGCTTCAGGCGAGACAGCGTCGATCGGTTTGACCCGCCTTGTCATGCCCCCGGTATGGTACTGGAACAGAAGCCGGCCGGTGGTCATGATGAAGGGATACTCCTTGTCGGCCTCTTCCGCGGACGGCTTGTATTTGACGATCGTGAACTTTCCATTGCCGCGCGGGAACCCGCCCTTGAACAGGAACTGTGTGCCCGGATGTTGGGACGTGGGGCAGGGCCATTGCAGCCCGCCTTCCTCAAGCCGGGCATAGCTCATGCCGGCAAGCGCAGGCCATGCCTGGCCCATCTCGCGGAACACTTCGACGGTGTGCGGATAATTCATCTCGTAGCCCATCCGCTTGGACAACTCCATGATGATAAGGGAATCCTTCATGGCCATCCCCGGAGAATTCACGGCCCTTCTGACCCTCTGCACCCGCCGTTCGGTGTTCGTGAATGTCCCGACCTTCTCCGCGAACGACGTCGCCGGCAGGACGACATGGGCCAGCTCCGCGGTTTCTGTCATGAAAATGTCCTGGACAATGAGAAGATCAAGCGCCTTCAGCGCCTTCACGGTGTGCGCGACGTTGGGGTCGGAAAGAACGGGATTTTCCCCCATGATGTACAGGGCCTTGAGCGAACCCTTCTCGGCCGCTGCAAGCATATCAGGAGCGGTCAGCCCTTCCTTTTCGGAGAGCTTGGCCTTCCACAGATCTTCGAAGCGCTGCCGTACCCCGGGAATGGTCACCCGCTGATACCCTGGGTACAGGTTCGGTACGCAGCCCATGTCGGTAGAACCCTGGACATTGTTCTGTCCGCGCAGAGGATTCACCCCCGAGCTTGCCTTCCCGAGGT
>MHEA01000163.1:3625-4857 GCA_001805085.1 Nitrospirae bacterium GWC2_57_9 | reverse complement strand
GGTGATGCCCATCGTATAATAAATACCCGCGCGCTTGCCGCTCGCGTACAGCCGTGCGGCCTTCACGATCTGCTCTTTCGGCACGCCGGTAATTGCTGCGGCTGCCTCGGGCGTGAACTGCGCGATATTGGCACGGAACTCGTCATCGAAGCCTTCCGTCTGAGAGTCAATGAAGTCGCAGTTGATCAGGTTCTCGGCGATGATGACGTGCATCATGCCGTTCAGGAGAGCAACGTCGGTTCCCGGTTTTTGCTGGAGCCAGATGTCAGCGAACCGGACCAGCGGGACCCGACGGGGGTCGGCAATGATGATCTTCGCGCCTTTGCGTTTTGCCTTGATCATGCGCAGGGCCACGATAGGATGGCTTTCCTTGGTATTCGAGCCGATGACGAACAGCACGTCGTTGTTCTCGATCTCCTGCATGGAGTTCGTCATTGCTCCGGAACCGAACACAGTGGCCAGACCGGCCACGGTCGCGCTGTGTCAGTAACGTGCGCAGTGATCGACGTTGTTCGTCCCGATCGCGGCGCGGAAAAATTTCTGGAAGAGGTAATTCTCCTCGTTGGTGCACCTGGCCGAAGCTAATCCGCCGATGGCATCAGCACCGTGTTTCTCTTTGATCGCGGAGAGCTTCTCCGTAATATAGCCGAAGGTCTCGTCCCAGGACGCTTCAACGAGCTTGCCGTCCTTTCTGATCATCGGGTTTTTGAGCCTGTCCGGGCTGTTGATGAAGCTGAAACCGAAGCGTCCTTTGACGCAGAGCCATCCTTCGTTGATCGTGTCCGGCTTCGAGGTGACGCGGACAACTTCGTTTCTGCTGATGTGAAGCGTAAGGTTGCACCCGCAGCCGCAATAGGGGCAGACGGTCTCGACCTCTTTCACATCTTTCTGCCTGCCCTTGCAGATAGACTGTTTTCCCATGAGCGCGCCGGTGGGGCAGACGCTCACGCATTGTCCGCAGAACTCGCAGTCAAGGTCCTTCTCAAAGGAGGGCGATATCTTTGCGGTGAACCCTCTGCCCGCGATATCGATAGCGGTGACCCCCTGGATCTCGTCGCAGACCCGCACGCACTTGCCGCAGAGGATGCACTTCTCCATGTCTCGTTCGATGAACGGGTTCAGGTCCTTCTTGGTGTACTGTCTTCGCTCTCCGGCAAAACGGTTGGAGCGAATATTATAAAAATAGGCCAGCTCCTGGAGCGTGCAATCGCCCGCCCGCTCGCAAACCATGC
>MHEA01000163.1:0-3543 GCA_001805085.1 Nitrospirae bacterium GWC2_57_9 | reverse complement strand
TACTGCCCTTGACCGCGACGAGGCAGAGCCTGCATCCGCCGTAGGGTTCCAGCCTCGCGTCGTCGCAGAGCGTCGGAATATAGATATCGTTCTTCCGTGCCGCTTCAAGAATAGTCGTCCTTGGCGGGACTGCTATCTCTACATTATTGATCTTTATATTTACCATCGATGCTTTCATGCGTTTGCTCTGTGAGGAGGGCTCACTGCGGGAGTAGCCTGACGGAAGCGAATTCCCCGAAAGACGTTTCCCTGCTCCTCACTGTCCTCATCCCTTCCTGATCGACTTGAACTTGCAGGTCTCGAAGCAGGCGCCGCACTTGATGCACATGTCTTGAATGATCTTGTGCGGTTTCTTCTTCTCGCCGATAATGGCGCCGGCCGGGCAGACCCGCGAGCAGGCGGTGCAGCCTTTGCAAAATTCTTCGACAATGCTGTACGACAGCAGATCCTTGCATACGCCGGCAGGGCACCGCTTCTCGTAGATATGCGCCTCGTATTCATCCCGGTAGTACCGGATCGTGCTCATGATCGGATTCGGCGCGGACTGACCGAGTCCGCAAAGCGAGGACGCCATCACATCGTAACTGAGGGACTCGAGCAATTCGATGTCGCCCTCCCTGCCTTTGCCCTCGGTGATCCTGGTCAGGATCTCCAGCAGGCGCTTGGTGCCGATCCGGCAGGGAATGCATTTACCGCAGGATTCCGACTCGGTAAATTTGAGGAAGTATTTGGCTACGTTCACCATGCAGTCGGTCTCGTCGAGCACGACCATGCCGCCGGAACCCATGATCGATCCGACCTTGGCGAGCGATTCAAAGTCCACCGGCGTGTCGATGAGCTCCACGGGGATGCAACCGCCCGAGGGACCGCCGGACTGGACAGCCTTGAGCCTCTTCCCCCCTTCGATTCCGCCGCCGATATCATACACGATCTGCCGCAGAGGGACGCCCATGGGGATCTCGATGAGACCGGGGTTCTTGATCTTGCCGGTCAGGGCCACCACCTTGGTGCCCTTGGATTTCTCTGTGCCGTACGCGGCGAACCATGCCGCGCCGTTTCTGATGATATACGGAACGTTCGCCAGGGTCTCGACATTGTTCAGGACCGTAGGCTTGTCGTAGAGGCCTTTTTCGGTTGACCGGGGCGGCGTCGGCCGCGGCATACCGCGCCTTCCCTCGATCGACCGCATAAGCGCCGTGGATTCGCCGCAGACAAAAGCGCCTGCGCCCAGATTTATCTTGATATCGAAATCGAAACCGGTCCCAAGGATGTTCTCACCGAGGTACCCGGCCGCTTTTGCATCGACAATGGCCTTTCTCAGCCGGTCCACGGCAAGAGGATACTCCGCACGGATGTACACATACCCTTTATGAGACCCGATCGCGAAGGCGCCGATGATCATCCCTTCGATCAGGGCATGGGGATTTCCCTCGATAATGGCCCGGTCCATAAAGGCGCCTGGATCCCCTTCATCGGCATTACAGATGATGTATTTGATCGGTTCGTCTACTTTTGTGGCGGATTCCCATTTCACTCCCGTTGGGAATCCCGCGCCGCCGCGGCCGCGGAGACCCGAGGCCTTCACCTCGTCGATCGTTTCCCGGGGCGTCATGGTCGTCAGCACCTTCCGGGTCGCCTCGTAGCCTTTCCGGTTGATATAGGCGTTGATGTCCTCGGGATCAAGTTCGCCGCAATCGGCGAGCAGGACCTTCACCTGCTTGTTGTGGAAATCGTCGTAGCCGTCCTTAACCAGCCATTCCGCCACCGGCGTGCCGGACACGATATGTTCCGAAACGATCTTTTCCACCATGTCGGGCTTGATGTACTCGTACGTCGCTTTTGCGCCGTCGACGATCACGTCAACCAGCACATCGCGCGCGCAGAAACCGCGGCAGCCCACCTGGTGGACGGAGCAATGCTTCTCAACCGATGCCTGGATGCCCCTTTGCGTCAAAGCCCGGTCGAATGCAGCCATTACTTCGCCGCCGCCGGCAGCGATGCCGCCCGTGCCCATACAGACCTTTATCGATACGTCTTTGTTCATGCCGACCCCGACTGAATATTCCAGATAGAAACGTCAATTTTTGAAAATGATGTTCATGCCAAGCCGCAAAGATCACAAAAAAGGATATTGAATTTGGTTTCCCCTTCGTGGCTTCGTGGCTTCGTGTGAGACAGGGACTTTTTGCGTCTTTTTTCAAATATAATCAGTATATTCTTTCTTGGGCCCTTCCTTGAGGGTCTTGATCTCTTTCATGAGCTTGTCCGGCGTGACCTTGCCGTGCACAGCCTTGTTCACGATGATGACCGGCGCAATGCTGCACGCTCCGACACAATTGACCTTTTCCACGGTGTATTTCAGGTCTTCCGAGGTGTCGTCCCCGTCCGGAATATTGAGCTCCTTGACCAGACTGTTGATCAGCCGCTCCGACCCCTTTACGTGGCAGGCGGTCCCGCAGCACGCCGTGATGACATTCTTCCCCTTGGGTTTGAGGTGAAACTGCGCGTAGAACGTAGCGATCCCGTAAAATTTCGAAGCCGGCACATCGAGCTGCTCGGAAACCCAGTTGATCGCGTCTTCCCGGAGATAACCGAACTCGTGCTCGATATCCTGCATGATGGAGATCAGATTCCCTTCGTTTTCGCGGTAACGGGTCAGTATTGCCGTAAGCTTGTCTTCCATAATGATCGTCCTTCACGAGACAAAAATGGCCGCCTCGATTGTTCTCGGCAGCCAAATCTGAGCTGTGCCGTCTCTTTTAAAAAGTGCGGCGCGAGGGGGGATATAGGCTCTTCCTCCCCATCCTCGCGTCCCACCACGTTCAATTAGAACATCGGGTCCATGGTAAGCGCCGGATGGCCCTTTTCCGTCAGGTAGGCCACGAGCTTTTCAGAATCCTCGGCTACCGTCTCATCGGCGATCCTGTCCATGAGATCCGGTATGCCTTCATCCTCCGCCCGCTTCTTGAACTGCTCGGCAAAGGACTCCTTCAGGTTCTTGGTCATCCAGACCACCCGCTTGAAGCCGCCCTCGGCTGACAGGAACTTATTGCTGGTCAGGAAGAACCGCCCGATGCCCATGAAGCCGGGGGTCTGCGCTCCGCCGCCCACGGTGCCGGCCAGCGTGGAAAACTTCATGCCGATGGGGGTCATGCCGGTAAAGCCGCGGTTCACGATCATCACGCCGTTCGCCTCGGGCACGATGGCAACGATGCACTCGAAGCAGCCGCAGGAGGTCATGGGTGCGTCCATGATACTGTACGCGTTGAAGTACTCCAGCGCCTGGTGAGAATTGGTGTAGACATACTCATCCACGCCCTTCCAGCGTCCCTTGACCGCGTCCAGCGTCTCGCCCTTCGCAACCGGCTGGTTTGCTCCGTTCGGGTCGATCTCATAAGCGGCCTTCGCATCGAGCCAGTTGTAGGCGCCGCAGAGGCCGAGCCGTTCCGGAGAAACAACGCAAACATGGTTCGGCGCGAAGCTCTGGCAGAGAATGCAGGAGTAGAAGGTGTCAACTGACTCGTCCGTCATCGAGGCCAGGCG
>MHEA01000162.1:3745-17120 GCA_001805085.1 Nitrospirae bacterium GWC2_57_9 | reverse complement strand
CGGAAAGACGCGCGTTATCACATGCAGGATCGCTCACCTCATCCGGGAGCGGGGCGTTGACCCGGGTACGATCCTGGCGGTCACCTTTACGAACAAGGCAGCGAACGAGATGCGGGAGCGTCTCGAGCGGATGATCGATGCGCCGCTCGGCCGTGGCATCGGCTATGGCGGCCTCTGGATCAGCACGTTCCATTCTGCGTGCGTCAGGATGCTGAGGCAGTTCATCGACCGGCTCGGGTATAAGCGCCAATTCGTCATCTATGACGAGACGGACCGTTCCTCCCTGATCAAGGCATGCGCCGCCGACCTTGGTATCGATACCGAGCGTTATCAGCCGAGGGCCATTGGTGCAAGGATCAGCGCGCTCAAGAACAATCTGACCGATGCGGACCAGTTCTCGAAAAAGAGCGCCGGGTTCGGGTATGATGAGGCGGTATCGCGCGTTTATTCGCTTTACGAACAAAAGCTCAGGGACTCGGGGAGCCTGGATTTCGACGATCTGCTGATGCTCACCGTGCGGTTGTTTGAGCAGCATCAGGATGTTCTGGGGTATTTCCAGAACCTGTTTCACCATATCCTGATCGATGAGTATCAGGATACCAACCATGCCCAGTACCGGTTCGTCAGGCTGCTGACCGCCCTCCGGAAGAACCTTTGCGTCGTCGGGGACGACGATCAGAGCATCTACCGGTTCCGGGGGGCCGATATATCGAACATCCTGAACTTCGAGAAGGACTATCCGGACGCGCAGGTCATCAAGCTGGAGCAGAACTACCGGTCGACGCAGAATATCCTGGGAGCCGCCGGCGCGGTCGTCGCACGGAATCTGGGAAGAAAACCGAAGGAGCTCTGGACCCGGAAACTCGACGGCGACAAGATCCTGTGCTATAAGGCACAGGACGAAAAGGACGAGGCACGTTTCATCTGCCGGACCATTCAGCAGGAAGTTGACGGGGGCAGGAGCCTGCGCGAGATCGCAGTGCTCTACCGAACGAACGCGCAGTCACGAGCCCTGGAGGACGCACTCCGGAACCGCGGCATACCCTATCGGATCTTCGGCGGTCTGCGCTTCTATGATCGCAAAGAGATCAAGGATATCATTGCCTATTTGCGCGTGCTGCAGAACCCTTCTGACGTGGTCAGTGTGCGCAGGATCATCAATGTGCCGGCTCGTGGTATCGGCGATACCACGATCGAAAAGCTCGAAGATGCCGCACGAACGGCCGGATCAAGCCTGTACCAGGCGGCGCTGAATGCGGAGCATGCCGTGATCACTCCTGCGGCTAAAAAGAGATTACGCGAGTTCACGACGATCATGGAGCGGATGCGTTCCGATGCGGGAACGATGACGATCACGGAGCTCGTGAGGAGAATCATCCACGAGACCGGCTACGGGTCTGCTCTGGAACAGGAAAAGAGCATTGAATCCCGGATCCGGCTGGAGAACCTGAACGAACTGTTGACGGCGACCGAGGACTTTCAGGAGCAGAACAAGGATGCAAATCTCGCCGCATTCCTGGATCAGGTCGCGCTCATAACGGATACGGAAGAACAGCTGGCGGCTGAAGGGAGGCGCGGCAGAGCAGATTCTCTCACGCTCATGACTCTCCATAACGCAAAGGGCCTGGAGTTCGGTCTGGTGTTCATGGCCGGGATGGAAGAAGGGCTCTTCCCGCATTCGCGGTCAGCCGAGAGCGAAGAGGAACTCGAAGAGGAACGGAGACTCTGTTACGTCGGGATCACGCGGGCAAAGGAGAAACTCGTCCTGACCCACGCTGCTGAACGCAGGCTTTACGGATATCCCCAGGCGAACCTGGTTTCCCGGTTCGTTCAGGAGATCCCCGAAGAGGCCATGGAGAAGATCGGGGAATACGAGTTTGAACGCTCGATCGGCAGGGAAAAGGGCCGTTGGAACTCGATCCTGGTAAATGCGCCAAAGCCGGCGGTACTACCCGATGCCGCACCCGGTCCTTCAAAGAAGCCTGAAGGAGACAGCCGGTATTACAAGGGTGCTGTCGTAAAGCACGGAAAGTTCGGCCTGGGTACGGTCCAGCGGTCAGAAGGCTCGGGGGATGATCTCAAGATCTATGTGAGTTTTCCGGGCCACGGAGTGAAGACATTGGCGGTCAAGTATGCAAACCTGGAATTGGTCTGACCGGTAATACGGGCTCATTGGGATACAGAAGCGGTGGATCAGGATAGATCCGGATCCAGAAAAATGGTTTTTGAGGAGTATCGGAAATGAAGATCACCAAGAAAGAAGTCGAACACGTTGCTAAACTGGCCAGGCTTGAGCTCTCGGATCAGGCTAAGGACGTGTTTACGGACCAGCTTTCGAACATCCTGACCTACGTGGAACAACTGAACGAACTCGATACGAAAGACGTCCCGCCGACCTCTCATGTCCTGGATATGAGCAATGTCATGCGGGATGATGTTCCGCAGGAAAGCCTTTCCCAGGAGAGGGCCCTGGCAAATGCGCCCGACAAGGCCGCAGGCCATTACCGGGTACCGAAGATCATAGAGTAAATCGAAGTTCGAAGTGCGCAGTTCGGAGTGCGGAAATAAAAGCAAAGAGCGCTCCTCTCCGATCAATTGGCAGAATAGAGGGATATCATGTTCAGGGTAATGTTGAGATCAAAGATACACCGGGCGACGGTTACGGATTCGAATCTGGAGTACGAGGGGAGCCTGACCATCGACCCCGTCCTCATTGAGGCCGCGGGAATGCTGCCCTACGAGCAGGTGAGCGTATCGAACCTGAACAACGGCGAGCGATTCGAGACCTATGTGATCCCGGGAAAACGCGGAGCAGGCGAGATGGTGCTGAACGGTCCTACCGCGCGGAAAGGCGTAAAAGGGGACAGGATCATCGTCTTCTGCTACGAGTTCTTCAACGAAGAAGAACTCAAGGCCTATAAGCCCAGGATCGTTCTGGTGGACGAAAACAACCGGGTGAAGGAGAAATAATGGAGCTTTATCAGCGAACCATCCACGAACTGCACAACATGCTGAAAAAAGGCGAGACGACCTCGGTCGCTATAACCGATTCGGTACTGAAGCGGATCGATGCGGTAGAAGGCAAGGTAAAGTCTTACATCACGGTTACTGCCGATATCGCCCGTGCGCAGGCAGAGGCAGCGGACAAACGGATCAAAGCAGGTGATACTTCGTCGCCGCTGCTCGGTATCCCGATCGCGATCAAAGACAACATGTGCACCGAAGGAATAGCGACGACCTGCGCATCGAAGATCCTGGGCAACTTCGTACCGCCCTATAATGCGACCGTTGTGGCGAAGCTGAAACAGGCAGGATCGGTCCTGTGCGGCAAGCCTAACATGGACGAATTTGCCATGGGTTCTTCCACGGAGAATTCAGGTTACTTCATTACGCGGAATCCCTGGGACCTGGACCGGATACCGGGAGGTTCGAGCGGCGGTTCTGCTGCAGCAGTTGCGGCCGATGAATGCATTGGTTCCCTGGGCTCGGACACGGGCGGGTCCATCAGACAACCCGCTGCCTGCTGCGGCGTCGTGGGGCTCAAACCGACCTACGGCAGGGTCTCTCGTTTCGGCCTTGTCGCTTTCGCATCCTCGCTCGACCAGATCGGGCCGCTGACAAAGGATGTTACCGATACCGCTCTGCTGATGAACGTGATCGCAGGGCACGACCCGAAGGATTCGACGTCAGCGGACATTCCTGCTCCTGATTTCACCAAGGCTCTAAAAAAGGACATGAAAGGATTGAGGGTCGGCCTTCCGAAAGAATATTTCATCGAGGGCATGGACCCCCAGGTCGATAAGGCTGTCCGTGAAGCCGTCAGGACCCTTGAGGCTCTCGGCGCAAAAGTGAGCGATGTCTCCCTGCCTCATACGAAGTATGCCGTCGCCACCTACTACATCCTGGCCACATCGGAAGCAAGCTCCAATCTTGCCCGGTATGACGGTGTGAAGTATGGATACCGGGCGGCATCGCCCAAAGACCTGCTGGACATGTATATGCGGTCCCGGGATGAAGGTTTCGGGCCTGAAGTAAAGCGCAGGATCATGCTCGGGACGTACGCTCTTTCGGCCGGATATTACGAGGCATATTACAAGAAGGGCCAGCAGGCAAGAACCTTGATCAAGCGTGATTTTGATGAAGCGTTCAAGACGGTGGACCTCATCGCCACCCCGACGGCTCCCACTGCGGCATTCAAGATCGGCGAGAAATCCGCGGACCCGCTCCAGATGTATTTGTCCGATATCTTTACGATCAGCGTGAACCTGGCCGGCATACCCGGCATATCCCTGCCCTGCGGGTTCACCGCGGAGAACCTTCCCATCGGTCTCCAGGTGCTGGGAAGAAATTTCGACGAAGAGTCGATCATCCATGCAGCCTATGCCTATGAGCAGGCGACGGAATGGCATACGAGGAAGCCGACTCTCTAATGCGGAATGCAAAATGCGGAATTAAAATCATGCCGAGGTAGATCATCATGAAATACGAAGCAGTGATCGGGCTTGAGGTTCATGCCCAGCTCCAGACAAATACCAAGATCTTCTGCGGATGCGAAACGCGGTTCGGCGAGGATGCCAACACGAGGACCTGTCCGGTCTGCATCGGGATGCCCGGCGTGCTGCCGGTCCTTAACAGGAAGGCAGTGGAATATATCGTAAAGACCGGTCTTGCCACCCATTGCACGATAAACCCCTCGAGCAGATTCGCTCGGAAGAACTATTTTTACCCCGATCTGCCGAAAGGTTACCAGATCTCTCAGTATGAGCTGCCGGTGTGCGAGCATGGCTATGTGGAGATCGTAGCCGACGGGAAGGTCAAGCGCGTCGGCTTGACCAGGATACATCTTGAAGAGGATGCAGGCAAGAACCTTCACCAGGCGGAGGGCGGAGCGAGTCTGGTGGACCTGAACCGTGCAGGCACTCCGCTGATGGAGATCGTCTCGGAGCCGGACATCAGAACACCTGAGGAAGCATCGGAATACCTGAAAAAGCTGCGTTCGATCCTTCGATATATTGAAGTTTCCGATGCAGACATGGAAAAAGGCAACTTCCGCTGCGACGCGAATGTCTCCATTCGTCCGACCGGTTCAACGGAGTTCGGCACCCGCGCAGAGATCAAGAACGTGAACTCCTTCAAGTTCGTACAGAAGGCGATCGAGTACGAGATCAAGCGCCAGGCACAGATCCTGGATGAAGGGGGCAGGGTCGTTCAGGAGACGAGACTGTTCGATTCCTCGAAAGGCGTTACGTTCTCGATGCGCAGCAAAGAAGAGGCGCATGACTATCGTTACTTTCCGGAGCCTGACCTCGTTCCCGTCGTGGTGTCCAGGGAGACTGTCGAACAGATCGCCAAAACGATCCCCGAGCTTCCTGATGCCAAACGGACGAGGTTCGTGCAGGACTACGGCCTGCCTGAATACGATGCAGACATGCTGACGCAGAGCAGGGCCCTTGCAGCCTACTTCGAGGAAGCGACTAAACGTTCGAACCAGCCGAAGGTGGTCTCAAACTGGATGATGGGCGAACTGATGCGCCTGATGAACGCCGAAGGGAAAGAGATAGAAGACTGCCCCATCATGCCCGAACGGCTGGCGGGCATGATCAAGATGATCGGCGAAGGGGTGATCAGCACCAAGATCGCAAAGACCGTATTCGAGGAGATGTACAAATCCGGGAAGGACGCCGAAACGGTCGTGAAGGAACAGGGGCTTGTCCAGGTATCGGACACCGGGGCGATCGAATCCATCATTGACGAAGTGATCAAGGCAAACCCGGCCCAAGCCTCTGACTACAAGGCGGGCAAGGAAAAGCTCTTCGGGTTCTTCGTCGGGCAGGTTATGAAAGCCAGCAAGGGGAAGGCGAATCCCGATATGGTAAACCAGCTTTTGAAGAAAAAGTTAAGCGAGTAGTCAATAAATCACAAATAACAAGCACCGCCCTGCACCCTCTGTACTCGCGCAGACGCACTCGTGAACACTGGGGCTGGAATCGCTGCAAGCGCTCGTAACCGCCGGGGGCAGGCAAAATACAAATAATCATCGATAATCAAATACCAATAACCGAACAGCGTGGGATTTGGAATTTGGATATTATTGGGGATTTGCTATTTGAAATTTGGGATCTGATTTTAACAGGGGGGGTACAATGCTCGAACAAATACACAAATATATGAAGTGGATCATGTGGGCGATCATCGTCCTGATCACGGTCACGTTCCTGTTCTTCGGGATTTACCCGTCGGAAACGAGCGGAAGGACTGTTGCCGAGGTCAACGGCTACGTGATCGTGTCAGACGAAGTGAACCGGGTCTATCAGAACATGGCCGAGAACTACCGACGTATCTTGAAGGACCAATTCAATGAGAATTTTGCACAGATACTCAGAAAACAGGCGCTTCAGGAGCTGATCCAGAACAGGCTACTGGTGGATGAGGCCAGGGAGAGAGGTCTCAAAGTCGGCGACGAAGAACTCCAGGCGTACATCATGCAGGTACCGTCCTTCGGAAATCAGGGCAAATTCGACCAGCGTGTTTATGAGCGGGCCCTCCAGAGCATCAATATGACACCGGCGGTATTCGAGGCGAATCAGCGTGAATTCCTGCTGAGGCAGAAACTGGAACGGCTTTTGGAAGATGCAGTCGTGGTGACCGATAACGAACTGCCTGCGGCCTACGCGGCCAGGTACCCCAAGGCGAAAAAGGGGGATTTTGAAAAGAATAAGGTGACCTTCAGGCAGACCTATCTGGGCCAGAAACGTCGAGAGGCGCTTGATGCCTATGTCCAGGGGTTGATGGCCAAGGCAGACATAAAGATCTCTGACAAATCCTTTGCTAACTAGAACTTTGCTAACTGAAAAAAGCCGCCCCGAAGCTGCCCGGGCGGCTTTTTTATTGACCCTGCTTCGCGGTCAGGCTTGGTCGGGAGCAGCAGCAAGACACATTGCGCCTTCATCGTCTGGCAGAGGGTCTCCTTCCGGTGCCCGGTCAGGACTAGGGATCAGAGTCCGTCCAGGGAGAGACCGGAAAGAAGGTGGATCATGCTTTTGCACGCCTTTTCCCAGTCTGTTATGAGCAGGCTTTCATTCTCGGAATGAGCTGCCGAGTAAGGATCTCCGACGCCGAACAGCAGCGCCGGGGCTCCTCCAAGCGCTTCGGTAATGGTCTGCACAAAGGGAATGGATCCGCCCGCGCCCACGACAGCCGGTTTTTTCTCATATCCTTTCTCCAGGGCAGCACGGGCTGCCTCGAACACTTTGCCGTTCGTATCGGTCTTCCACCACCGGGACGGATTTTCGGCCTCGATCTTTACCTTGACGCCCCAGGGCGCATGTTTCAGGAGATGATTTTCCAAAAGTTCGAGTGTCTCAGAGGGGTCCATGTCCGGAACGATCCGTATCCCGACGCGTGCATAGACACAGTCATTTACGATATTCGAGGCCTGTTTTCTGCTGCTTGCCTCGATTACGTTCACGGCAATGGACGGCAGGTTCCACATCTTTTCATAGACCGATTCTTCGCCTCCGATAATCTGCACACCATCCGCTATATTTGATTGCTTCCGATAAATGTCTTCGTTAAAAGGGAGTCCAGCCAGGTCAGCTTTTTCTCGGGTAGAAAGGGGACGAACCTTGTCGAAAAGCCCTCGGATGGCGGGCCTGCCCTGATCGTCCAGCAGGGACGCAAGCATTTTCGATAATGCAATGACCGGGTCAGGCAGGGGGCCTCCCCAAGTGCCGGAATGGACGCTCGAGGAAAGGGAGCGGACCTCCACATTCACGGTCACGATTCCGCGCAGTGAGGCAGTCAGGGAGGGAACCCCACTGTCGAAATTTTCGCTGTCCGCAATCACCACAATGTCTGCTGAAAAGAGCTCTCGGTGCTGCAGGAGCAGCTTGTTCAGGTTCGTGGAACCCACCTCTTCCTCGCCTTCGATCAGGACCTTCACGTTGACCGGGAGTCGGCCGCCTGACTTCAAGTACGAGCCTATCGCGGCTATGTGCAGTATAGCGCCTCCCTTGTCATCGGAAACACCCCGGCCGTAGAGTCTTCCGTTCCGCTCGGCCGGCTCGAAGGGCGGCGAGGCCCAGAGTTCTTCCCGGCCCGTTGGCTGGACGTCATGGTGCGCATACAGGAGGACGGTTGGTTTGCCTGCAGCTTCTGTCCATTGCGCGAACACAGAAGGGTGTCCGCCGGTGTCCAGGATGCGGACGTCGGTTAACCCGTTCTTTTTCAATAGCTCTGAGACAGCTGCCGCGCTTTTCTTGAGCGGGGCCGGGTCGAAGCCAGGGAAACTGACACTGGGGATGCGTACTAATTCCTTAAGGCTGTTCAGATGAGCTGTTCTATGACTCTCAAAATGTGCAAGGGCGGACGAGAGATCGTTCATGGATGCATACCTCCGACGGAATCAAATCATACCCTTACTATAAGCTCACTATAAGCGATTTTCAATAATGAGCCGTCGGGTTAGAGATTTTTTCTTGACTCTCTGTTAAACCTTTAATCGAAACCCCTGACCCCAAGACTGCCAGCAGGGAAGGCAGAAAATCACAACCCTTGATAAATCGCCTGGTTTCCCGTTTATACGACGAATATTGAGACTAACCCCCATCTGGCGTAGCCATGAGACGCAAATTCTTGATATCACGCAACGGCGGGGCGCCGAACAAACGGCTGTACTCGCGGCTGAATTGGGAGGCGCTCTCATATCCGACCTGGAACGCCGCGGTTGTCGCATCCTGACTTTCGGTTAGCAACAATCGCCGCGCTTCGTTCAAACGCAACCATTTCTGGTACTGCAGCGGGCTCATGGCCGTCACCGCCCGGAAATGATGGTGGAAGGTCGATGTGCTCATATTGACCTGGCTAGCGAGATCCTCTATTCGCAGCGGCTGTGTGAAGTTGCTCTTCAACCAATGGATCGCACGCGCTATCTGCTGACTCTGACTTCCCGCCGACGCCATCTGGCGCAACCGCGCACCTTGATCGCTCACCAGTAGACGATAAAAGATCTCCCGCTGGATGACTGGCGCAAGGATCGGGATATCCTTCGGTTCAGCAAGCAGGTCGATCAACCGTTGAAAGGCGGTGAGCAGCGGCACCGTGACCTCGCCGGTCGCCATTCCACGGCTCGATTGCTGCGGGCGCGGCGGGGGCAGATTGCTGTCCACCATCAGCTGTGAGATCTCGCGCTGATCGATCTTCAACACGAGCCCCAGATAAGGCTTCTCGCGGCTCGCATCGATGATCTCCGCAACCGTGGGCAGGTCCACTGACGTGATCAGGAAATGCTGCGGGTCGTACACATAGGTCTCGTCACCGAGCAGCACGCGTTTGACACCTTGTGCGATCACGCAGATGCGAGGTTCGAACATGAAACTCGCCGGCGGGGTCGGTGCGATCCGCTGAAAAAGTGACAAGCCCGGGATAGCGGTCGTGGGCTGGTCGCCTTTATCGGTCCATCGGGCAATGCTCTTCCCCAGCGCATCGAGCGCGACTTCCATATCATTATTCTCAATAACCGCCTTATTAGCTTGCTTGCGCATTCCGCGCCTCCTGACCATATATTACCAGACTTCATCGCAGGGTTCAATATTTATACAAGGATTCGGACAATTAGGCAAGAAATGAGCAGTATTGGTCTACCACCCTTTATTCTTTCGGGGGTAGGATATGATTGTTAACGAGGTGGCACATACTGAAAGGAGAGCAAATATGAAAAAAGTTTGGTTTATTACCGGTGCCGGCCGTGGCATGGGCGTTGATTTCGCCAAGGCCGCGTTGGCCGCAGGCTTTGCTGTCGTAGCCACCGGCCGAAACACCGACGCCGTGACCAAGGCCGTGGGTAAGTCGAACGACCTCCTTGTCGTCAAGCTGGACGTCACTCGCCCGGCCGAGGCTGAGGCGGCCGCACGGACCGCTGTCGAGCGCTTCGGGCGCATTGACGTGCTGGTCAACAATGCGGGCAACTTCTATGCCGGATACTTCGAGGAACTGACGCCCGAGCAGATCGAGCGTCAGCTTGCAGCGAACCTCATCGGCCCGATGAACGTGACTCGCGCCGTGCTGCCGGTGATGCGCAAGCAGCGTTCGGGTCACATTATATCGATCTCATCGGCAGCGGGCCTGCTTGGCTTCGAGTTCTGTTCTGCCTACGCCGCGGCGAAGTTCGGCCTGGAAGGCTGGATGGAGTCGCTGCAGGCCGAGATCGCAACCTTCGGCATCAGCACCACCATCGTCAATCCAGGTTTCATCCGCACGGAGCTCATTTCAGAGAAGTCGATGACCCCCGCGGAGCTGTCGATCGAAGACTACGCCGCTCGCAGAGCGCAACAGGCAAAGTGGTGGGCGTCTCAGGGCGGCAAGCAGCCTGGCGACCCGGCCAAGGTCGCCCAGGCACTGATCAGGATCGCGAGCGAAAAGCAGCCGCCGCGCCGCTTTATCGCAGGCGCCGATGCCATCGGCCTTGCAAAGCATAAGGTCGCCGATCTTCAGGCGCAGATCGAAGCTTACCGTGAGCTCTCGAGCTCCCTCGCTTTCGACGAGCACAAGCCCGGAGGAAGCGCGAGGTAGATCGTGTTGCATGAAACTGTCATGTACGGCACCTGACAGCAGCGCGTGCAGCCGCTGCAGCGACCTGTGGCCGTACAAGAGGAGGATATATGAAAAAGAATAGGCAGGCAACCGGATCGAACACTCCAGATCGCCGAGCCCTCAGTCGCCGTAACTTTTTGGCTGGTGCCGCCCTTATCGGGGCAGGATTGACCGTCGGGCCATTGTTGGGGACCGCCTCATCGGCGGAGATCACGAGCGGGAGCGATAAAGGGCTCCGTAAAGAAAAAAACAGGATGAAGACACGAAAACTCGGAAAATTGGAAGTCTCGGCGCTCGGGCTCGGTTGCATGAATTTCGCCTGGGCCTATGGCCCTCCAACGGATCGGAAACACGCGATCAAGGTGATCCGGGCAGCGTATGAGCGCGGAGTCACCTTCTTTGACACCGCCGAGGTCTACGGGCCGTTTCTCAGCGAGGAAATGGTCGGCGCGGCATTGGCGCCAATTCGTGATCGCGTGGTCATCGCTACGAAGTTCGGGTTTGAGGTCGACCCGATCACAAAACAGCGCCATGGCCTGAACAGCCGACCGGAACACATCAAACGCGTCGCCGAGGGGTGCCTCAAGCGCCTCAAGACCGACACCATAGACCTGTTCTATCAACACCGCGTCGATCCCAATGTGCCGATCGAGGATGTCGCCGGATCGGTGAAGGCTTTGATCCAAGATGGGAAGGTCCGGTACTTCGGCCTGTCCGAGGCGGGAGGAGCGACCATTCGCCGTGCCCATCGGGAACTGCCGGTGACGGCGGTGCAGAACGAGTATTCGGTCTGGACGCGCGATCCTGAACACGAGGTCCTGCCGACTTGCGAGGAGCTCGGGATCGGGTTCGTTCCGTGGAGCCCGCTGGGGATGGGATACCTGACGGGCAAGATCACCCCCGCCACGACCTTTGATCCCGTCGCGGATCTGCGCGCGGGGTTTCCTCGCTTCACACCGGAGGCCCGCCGCGCGAACCGGCCCGTCGTCGAACTGCTTCAGCGCGTGGGCCGGCGCAAGGACGCAACACCAGGACAGGTCGCGCTCGCGTGGCTGCTCGCGAAGAAGCCATGGATCGTACCCATTCCAGGCACGACCAAGCTCAACCATCTCGAAGAGAACCTTGGCGCGCTCAAGGTCCAGCTGAGTGCGGAGGACGTCAAAGAGATCGATGATGGGTTCGCAAGCATCCAGGTGCAGGGTGCTCGGGCACACGAGGCGCTGCTCAAGGTTCACGACATTGGTGCCAATCTGGGAACGAGCTCGGCTGGCGGGCACGGCCTGTCACCCTTGCGCAGCCAGGATCGCACGGATAAATGAGAAGGCCGCTTCAACATCCCGGAGCCCTGTGAAAGAGGACCGGTCTCTAAAAACTTTATTTGTCATCTTTCTTGAGTGCCCACCCTGCGCTCCGCAACCGCTGGGTACGAGAACCCTAAGCGACGCTATAAATCAGCGTCAGGGCAAGAAATGTGACCGAAAGAAGGGCACCCGGCGAAAATTCTTTACGCCAGGCTCGGCCGTCCTCGGTACATTTCGGAAACTCGCCGATAGAAGTATCTTTGTCCACCAGTCCCTCGCCCTCAGGGAGAGGGTCCGGGTGAGGGTGGGTTTTGTTCCTCGGCTCAGACAGTCCGAAATGCTTCACCCTCGGACTCGGTCGCCTGCTAAATTTCGCATGGGAACCACGCAAGAATCATTGATTTTAATCTTTACCGAAAACCCGCACGTCCCCGGAGCGCGACCTATGAAATTTTCGGGCACCTGTCTCGACCTAAGGTAGCGTCCCAAAGGGCGAACGCGCACTGTCTGAGGCAGCAGCACTAACACCGCCCCTCACCCCCGCCCCTTTCCCTCGAGGGGAGAGGGAAAAAGGGAGAGGGTGCTAGATTACCGGTCGAGCGGACGTGGCCTTAGACAGGTCAAAAGTTTCATTAAGGACGCGAAGGGGATGTGCAAAAAAACATACCTCTTTTGAGGATGGAAGCAGAATAAAAGCGGCGGAAGAACCAAAATCTATTTAACTATGGAGGAAAATACAATGACAATGAATGTACGAGGTTACGCAGCGCAATCAGCCAAGGATGCCTTAGCGCCATTTCGCTTTGAACGCCGCGATCAGCGGCCTGACGACGTAGCTATCGAGATACTCTACTGCGGTGTATGCCATTCTGACCTGCATACTGTCCGCAATGACTGGGCGAGCTGGTTTCCGACGACGTACCCGGTCGTGCCTGGCCATGAGATCATCGGCCGCGTGGCAAGCGTCGGAAAGGATGTCAAACGCTTCAAACCGGGCGATCATGTCGGTGTCGGCTGCATGGTCGATTCGTGCCAGAAGTGCTCAGCCTGCGAAGAAGGACATGAACAGTATTGCGCGGAGATCGCGACATTCACCTATAACCATGTCGACCGCCATGACAAGATGCCTACCTATGGCGGATATTCCGAGAAGATCGTGGTATCGGATAAGTTCGTACTGAAAGTGCCCGATGGGCTGGACCTGAAAGGAGCAGCGCCTCTCCTGTGCGCGGGCATCACCACCTGGTCGCCGCTCCGCCACTGGAAAGCGGGGAAGGGCAGCAAGGTGGCGGTTATCGGCCTTGGCGGACTGGGTCACATGGCGCTGAAGCTTGCGAATGCGTTGGGCGCCGATGTTACGCTGTTCACCCGTTCAGCGGGCAAAGAGCAGGACGCGCGCCGTTTGGGCGCCCACAATGTCGTGCTCTCTACCGACAAGGGCCAGATGGCATCGGTGCAGGGACGTTTCGATCTGATCATCGATA
>MHEA01000162.1:0-3685 GCA_001805085.1 Nitrospirae bacterium GWC2_57_9 | reverse complement strand
TGGTGCTTCTCGGGTACGTGGGTGATCTGGAGTCGATGCTGAGCACTGTTCCCTTGGTGATGGGGCGCAGGTCGGTTGCGGGGTCAGTCATCGGCGGCATTGCAGAGACCCAGGAGATGCTCGATTTCTGCGGCAAACACGGCATCACGTCAGATGTCGAAGTGATCAAGATCCAGGATATCAATAAGGCTTATGAACGCATGCTGAAAAGCGATGTGAAATACCGCTTTGTGATCGATATGGCGTCGCTCAAGGCCACATAACAAGGAGATGCCAGATGACCAAGGTCTTGGTCCTGGGCGCCAACGGGCAGGTTGCCCGCGTGGCCACTGCCCTGTTCCTGAAGCACCCCAATGTCCACCTGACGCTGTTCCTTCGGCGGCCGCAGAGATTGAAGGGGCTGCCTTCGGATCGGGTGCAGGTGATCGAGGGCGATGCCCTGGACAGAAAGGCGCTCGAAGCGGCCATGGCCGGTCAGGATGTGGTTTATGCCAATCTGGCCGGACCGCTGGAGCAAATGATTCGAGGCATCGTTCAGGCACTGAACGCCATCGGGCTCAAGCGCCTGATCTTCATCAGTTCCATGGGCATCTATGAAGAAATTCCCGGCGAGCGGCATGGTAGCATCCTGGACCCTTACCGCAAGGCGGCCGCCGTCATCGAAGCCTCGGACCTCGACTACACCATCCTGAGACCCGCCTGGATGAACGACCGGGACGAGATCGCTTACGGGACAACGCAGAAAGGGGAACCGTTCAAAGCAGCGAAAGAATCGGTGTCTCGCAAGAGTGTGGCCGATCTTGTAGTCAAGCTGGCCACGACGCCAGGCCTGGAAATCCGCCGCAGCCTGGGCGTCAACAAGGCGACATGAAGTGTAAGTTAGACGTGTCGGGAGACGGGTATTACACAGTCTTTTCTCAGGCGTGTCGTCACCTTTCTTGCGTGCCCACCCTGCGCTCTCGCAACCGCTGGGTACGAGAACCCTAAGCGACGCTATAAATCAGCGTCAGGGCAAGAAAGGTGACCCAAAGAAGGGCACCCGGCGAAAATTCTTTACGGCATGCTCGGTCGCCTGCACCCAGCGTATACGAGTGCAAAGCGCGAGTGCAGGGCGTCCTCGGTATTAGAGGCAGTCCTCACACCCCACTCTCGCGCGCAGCGCTCGAAGGCGTCGGGTACGTGATGCTTAACCTCGGACTCGGTCGCATGCCTAAATTTTCGCATGGGAGGGTCTTGAATCAAGGGCTTCATAAACGAAGGGGATGTGCAAAAAAAATACCTCATATTCATGAGGATGAAAACAGAATAAAAGCTGCGCTCCCCGGGTTAACAACAAAAAAGGAGATACATATGGCAAATAGTGATGTACAAAAAGCAACAGATGACTTAAAAGCGATAGCGCCGGAATTTGCGCAGCTTACACAGGACTTTCTTTTCGGCGATATATGGAAACGTCCCGGACTCTCGCAGCGCGATAAAAGCCTGATCACTGTTACATGCTTAGTCGCATTGAATCGTATCGAGCAGGTCGAGTCCCATCTCAAGAAGGCTTTTGAGAACGGCCTCACGAAGGAAGAACTTGTGGCTGCGATCACGCATATCGCATTTTACGCCGGCTGGCCCACTGCAGCCTCCGGGTTTGGTCACTTGAAAAAAGTAATTGATCTGCAATAAGAGGATCCTCCGTCTGTTTAAAAAGGATGAGCAAAAATAGAGACGTTCTCGCACGCCGAGAAACGATGCCGTCGGGACAAGCAAATCGGATGTATTTCGAGTGATTTACTCCGCCCGGTGTTCTATAATGGATCCATGGACAGGAAAGACTATTACATGGTACTGGGCGTAAGTGAGACTGCAAATCCAGACGAAATAAAGAAAAGCTATCGCAATCTTGCATTCCACTATCATCCTGATAAAAATCCGGGCAGCCAGGAGCTGATGAAGGAGATCAATGAAGCGTATGCGGTCCTTTCCAACCCGGAGAAGAGGCGGGACTATGATCATCTGAGGCAGAGTTTCGGCGCCTTCGCGAGAGACCGGTTCAGACAGACCCATACGGACGAGGACATCTTCCGGAATTCGGATATCAACCAGATCTTTGAAGAACTCAGCAGGATTTTCGGATTCAGCAGACCAGAAGACATCTTCAGCAGCAATACCTTTTACGGCCGCAATTACAGAGAGTTCAAATTCAAAGGCCCCGGGGTTTCCGGCGGCGGCTTCTTCTTTTTCGGATCGCTGGGAGATGCCTATCGTTCCGATAAAGGGACAGCACGAAAGGGTTCATTGGCCTCTAAAGTCATGCTGAAGGGACTCGGGATGTTCCAGAAGATGGCGGCAAAGAGGTTGGGCATAGTCATGCCGGAAAAAGGGAGAGACCTCAGCGATTCACTCGCGGTAACGCAGGAGGAGGCTTCCTCCGGAGGCAAGGTCAAGTACGTCCTCAATCAGCCCGGCAAATCCCGGGAAATCCTCATCACCGTACCGGCTGGAATCAGAGAAGGGCAGAAGATCAAACTCAGAGGTCTGGGCGAAGAGGGAAAGCACGGGGGTGAAGCGGGCGATCTTTTTCTCAAGGTCAGAATTCGCCGCCCCTTTTTTGAATTCTGGAGAAAGCGGAGCGAACGGATACGATAAAGCTTCTCACCGTGAGAATCGAGCTCCCTGGTTTATAGGTGGCTCCATTCTGGAGAAAGCGGAGCGAACGGATACGATAAAGCTTCTCACCCTGAGAATCGAGCACCCTGCAGCTTGTTTCAGAGAGCTCAAAGGGAAAAAGGAATTTTGAGGAGATGATGATGCGGGAAACACGTAGTTTTCAGAATCGGAAATCAACTTAACATAACACTGCCATAGCATCGTTCCCCATCCCATGCAAGATAGAATAAGAACAACAAAAGAACAGGTGCTTGCTGCCGAGGGCAGAACCATCCGCGACGTCATCGCTCCTGGCCTCAAAGTCCTCTTCTGCGGCGTTAATCCCGGCCTGTACTCGGGCGCGACCGGCCGTTTGCCCGGCCGGGCAACAGATTCTGGATTGCGTTGTCCCAGGCCCGCTTCACGCCACGCATTCTGTCTCCCTACGAGGACGCGATGATGCTGCAGTTCGGCTGCGGAATCACAAACCTTGTTTCGCGGACTACACGGAAAGCAGAAGACCTAACGCGGGAAGAGTTGGTCGCCGGGAGAAAGCTACTGGAAGCGAAAATCGGGCGATACCGTCCGGAAATTCTGGCGGTTCTGGGTGTGGGAGCATACAGGAACGCGTTCGATCGTCCGAAGGCAGAGATCGGGCTGCAGCCCGAGACCATCGGAACAACTAAGATATGGGTCCTGCCGAACCCGAGCGGGCTGAACGCGAATTATCAGATCCCGGACTTGACGAGGCTCTTTGCGGCGCTGCTTGCATCCGCGAAAGTGAAAGGCCGCTGAGCCAATGTCAATTTCGAAGCCTGCCCTTCATCTGTAGAACAAGATAAATATCAAAATACAATATGTGACCCTATAGATTCTCCCGAACCGATTGCGTCTTTATTGACCTTTCTCTTTTGGCAAACACCACACTTCTTTGATTTCGCAAAGTCTTGCAATCATCTCTTCGTACTCCAGTCCCTTCAACATTACGCTGCTTTTTTCTGCTCAAGCCCGGCCTTTTCCGGTTTCAGCACAATTTTGGTATATCCTT
>MHEA01000161.1:14512-31685 GCA_001805085.1 Nitrospirae bacterium GWC2_57_9 | reverse complement strand
GCGAATTCTGCACGGATGGCCATCAGGCCGGGCATTTCAGTTTCGGCGATGGCGATTTCTTTGCGGCCCCACGAGGCCAGGTTGATGTCGGCGATGACGTAGTCTTTAGTAGGCATAAAGCTCTCCATTCAGGTTAATGAATTCTGGAGTCAGCGCTTACCTTCATTTCGAAGGTTAGCGAACGAATACGATAATATTTTCACCTTGAGAATCGAAGCTTGCTCCGGGAGCTTCAATGGGCGCCGTTGCTACATGTTGCCCCCCCCCATCGAGCCTGACAGACCCACCTTGCGGTGACTGCTGCAGCGCCCCTCGACGGGGTGGGTTGATGTTTGAATTCTGGAGATTCCTCTTCGAACCTTCACTTCGCGCTAACCCCGCTGCTTGCTGATACCTTTACGAACCTTCATTTTGAGGGTTAGCGAGCGAATACGATAATGCTTTTTACCATGAGAATCGAAGATTCCCCGTAGCTTGCTGCGGGGAGCTTCAATTCCGGCCCTTCGTGTCCAAGTAAGTCACACAAAGTTGAGGGCAGCCACTAAGGGCTGCCCCTACGATGTTCAATGCCGAACTCCGAACTCCACACTCCGAACTGATGTTACAGCCCCGCATCCTTCTTGAGCTTCGCGGCCTTGTCCGTCTTTTCCCAGGTAAACTCAGGTTCGGTCCGGCCGAAGTGACCATAGGCAGCAGTCTTCCGGTAGATCGGACGCCGCAGGTTCAGAGTTTTTACGATGCCCTTGGGCGTCATGTCGAAGTTCTTTCTGATGATCTTGACCAGCTTGTCATGGTCCACCGCGCCGGTTCCGAAATCGTCCACATGGATCGAGACCGGTTCGGGAACGCCGATGGCATAGGCAAGCTGCACTTCGCACTCCGTGGCGATGCCCGATGCAACGATGTTCTTGGCAACGTAGCGGGCCATGTAGGAGGCGGAGCGGTCAACCTTCGTCGGGTCCTTGCCCGAGAAACAGCCGCCGCCGTGGCTGCCCACGCCGCCGTAGGTATCAACTATGATCTTGCGGCCGGTAAGGCCGGTGTCGCCCATGGGACCGCCCGTTACGAAGCGGCCGGTGGGGTTGATGTGGAACACAATGCTTTTCTCGTCAAGAAGCTTCTTCGGAATCACCGGCATAATGACCTTCTCGATGATGTCCTTGCGCAGTTTCTTCAGGTCCACGTCGGGGCTGTGCTGCGAAGAAACGACAATAGTATGGAGTCTGTACGGTTTGCCGTCGCGATACTCAATCGTAACCTGCGATTTGCCGTCCGGACGCAGATACGGCAAAATCTCCTTCTTGCGCACTTCCGAAAGGCGGCGGGTGAGCTTGTGTGCCAGCATGATGGTCATGGGCATGAGCTCGGGGGGCTCGTCGCAGGCATAGCCGAACATCAGGCCCTGGTCGCCGGCGCCGCCCGTATCCACGCCCATGGCGATATCGGGCGACTGGGAATGCACGGAAGTGATGACGCCGCAGGTCTCGTAATCGAAACCGTACTTGGCGCGGGTATAGCCGATTTCCTTGATCGTCTGGCGAACGATGTCGGGGATCTCCACATACCCCTTGGTGGTGATCTCGCCCGCAACGATTGCAAGACCGGTGGTCAACAAGGTCTCGCAGGCTACGCGGCTCATCGGGTCCTGCGTCAACAGCGCGTCAAGGACCGCATCTGATATCTGGTCGGCTATTTTGTCTGGGTGTCCCTCGGTAACCGATTCCGAGGTAAAAAGGTAATTTCTGCTGCAACTGCTCATCTGTCTTCCTCCCGGCCTTTCGGACCATAAAATTTCGTTTTTATAGCACAGCTACAGTTTTTGTCAAGCAAAAACTGGCTGGACCGCGCTTGGTGCCGACTGCCCTGCTTTCAAGCCGGTTAGCGCTAGAACAATACATGAACCGTTTGCGGTTTTCAACAGATTTTTTGCCTCTTTCCAGGGAGAGGACCCGCTTTTACGGCTGAATCGGCACGCGCTCCTTACGGCAAACCTGCTATCTCGTACACCTTTCTCATATCGATATGCTCCCGTACGATGGCAGCCAGACGGCTGAAACCTTCCTGTTTCAAGCCTTCGTAGGAACGAAGGGCCGGAAGATCGACCCCCTTCTTTCTCCGGATTTCGTCCAGAAAACGTTGTCTAAATGCGCCCCCGTCGAAAACCCCGTGCAGATAGGTGCGCCAGGTTGAACTCCGCGGGGCTTCCCGCTCCTTCGATCACGATCAGATCGTGAGCCGCGCTGAGCCTGCGAGACCGGCCCTGGTCACGAAGGAGTTCAGGGACATGTTCTGACTCTTGAAGGGCGCGACTCGAATTCCGTCCTCAAAAAAAATACGGCACAAGGCCGCGCAAAGAACGCTTTTGCCGACACCGGAACCGGTGCCCTGGATCATAATGGATTTTGCCATAATTAGACTTGAATACGGATGAAGCAAAAGGAGATGGATCAGACAGTATCCGAAGGCCGGGCGATGTAATGGACGGACCAGAGCTGCTTGATCTTTCTGAGCAGCCTGCGGCGATGACCGTCCCGCTTTTCAGCCGGATCTTACTTCTGCCCCTCGGCCATTTCCTTGAAAATCTGGACCGGGTCGAAGGGCTGAAGGGTCGCATTGAAGCTGGCCATTCCCTGGGGAGGTTCCATAATGCGGATCTCGAACGTGACCGATTCTTTCGCCGGAATAATGATCCCCTGCTCCTGAAGCATCTTCAACTTCAGTTCCTGGATGCTGACGCCCCTCTTTTCCATGATGTCGAGATCACGCTTCGTATAGAGCTGTTTTCCGCTCAACAGCTTGCCTTTTGTCAGCACCGCGTTCTGGGCGTCATAGACATCGACCACGATGTACCATGCCGGCTTCGGTTTGTCTGTCGTATTCTCGACAACACCATTGACGATCAGGTCTCCGTTGACGGGATCGACCGCGCCTGAGGCATTGAGTATCTGCAGCCCCTCGGGCAACTGCAAGGAGTTGATCGCATCAGAAACCTCTTCCGATGATGTGCTGACGAAGGATTTAACGCCGACTGCTGCACCGCCGAGGATGAGGAGCGCGATCACGACAAGCACGAACTTCCTGGCGCTGCCGCCTGTCTCAACGGGGGCGGCGGTCAGGACCGCAGCCGGTCTTGCTGCCTCCCTCACGGGCGGCGCCGAAGCGGACTGGCCGGCTGCAGGCGCCTGGCGAACCGGTTCCGGCCGCGGTTTGGGGGGAGTTCTGACCTCGGTCCTTGGACCCGGGGCCGGGGGACGCATTGAAGGCTGTGCCTTCTGAGGTTGTTTCTGGACCGGAGCGGTTTCGGGCGGCCGGGCAGGGACGGGGTCAGGCATGACGAAAGCCGGGGGCGCTTCATCCTGATGCATTGCGGCGGCCGCGGTTGCCGGGTCGCTGAGATCGAAATCCGGGTCGGAAGCTGCGGAGGGCTGGCTGGAGACCGGGGCGGCAACGGGATCATGAGCGGCTTGCGAACGAACGGACGCAAGGGCAGGAGTGGTGCTCCGGGATGCAAGATAGCGCTCGAAATCTTCCCGGGTGATCTTTACGGTGTTGCCGCACCGCGTGCAGCCGAACTTGACGCCGGACGCCAAGATCTTGTCATCCGATACACGGAAGAGCTTATTGCATCCTGTACAGCGTACTTCCACGCGGCATGCCTCCTGATAAAAGCCAGACCTCTCGAAATCCCGAAATCCCCGGGTTTGCGGACCCCGCTGTGAAATCGCGCTCTCTGATTTCGAATGTTGCTACATTCTAATATATTTTAACGAAATTTTCTACCTCTCATCCTCTTTTTTTTCATCACCATCGGCATCGGGGATATCTTTTTTCTCACCTGCGATCCGGTATTCCTCGGATGCCCACTTCCCGAGATCGATAAGCCTGCACCGCTCCGAACAGAACGGGCGGAATTGATTGTCTTCCCAGACGGTCTTTTTTTTACAGACCGGACAGGTAATCTTCATTGATTTCGTCATAACCTTCTCGCCTGTAGCATATTAGTACATCGTAGAGTAGCAGGTCAAGGTCATCAAGGATCTCTTTGAAAAGACCTCCATGGCTCTTGGATCGGGAAAAGAGCTCTTCACGCAAAGCCTGGATCTCGGGGTCATCGCACCGCTCATACGTAATATGGGCGTTCTGCATGGCGTACCGTTCGCGCACGAGTAGCTGTTTCGCCTTGTCTGCAAAATCCCTGACCCGCTCAAGCTTCCCGAAGGTACCAGCTGCATGAACGCCCCGGCCCTGGAATGCCATAAGGTTCGCGAGCTCTTTTACCATGCTGTACAGGGTGCAATATTCCAGTCCGCGCACCCCCCGTCTCCACTGAAGGAGCAAAGGATTGCGCCAGAACCAGAGAAAGTTCCTTTGGCCGAGATCGATCAGGTCGGCTACCGCGGATTCAAGAGGGGCAATGAACGCTGTCCTGTCTCCTTCCGATGCATGACGGCCGGGAGATGGCGCAGATCGGGCACTGCTATCACCGATAGTTCCTTCAGCACGCATTGCGCCGGCTTTCAGAAGGTATCTCCAGAGGTTCTTCAAGACCATTGCTCCGTTCAAATCGTCGGGCGTATCGAAATGCACAAGAGACAGAAGCACCTTGCCGCTGCCGAACCGGCCTTCTACCACTGCTGGTTCATTCAGCAGGCGCCGCGGATCAAGGTTGATTTGATACGTGCGCTCAAGCGCAGCCCAGTCTCCGTGGGTTTCCGTGTCGCCGACGTTCAGATCGGAGCTGAAGGATTCGGGAAGAGCCTTGCCGTAGGTTGCGAGCACGGATACATCCCGATCCACAACAAACTGGGAAGGCCACCAGGCGTGGAAACGCCGGCCGGCGATACCCTCCCAGATCGGATGTTGAGAGGTGTTGAGCAGTATTGGACCGCTGAAGCTCGGCACCCGTTCCTTGGTAGGCCGCCTCTTGATCGGTAACAGACCGATCCCGTCCAGGGTAGACAGTCCCGCGCCCCCGCAGAAACCGACGTAACTCCCTCCGCCCCGGACGAACCTTCGTATTTCCTCGATCCCGGCATCGCCAAGGGCCTTCATTTTGTTCGATGCCCATCCCCCGGGGACGAAGAGAAGCCCGTATCCCGTCAGGCTCCCCTGTCTGATGTCTTCCGAGCGGAGCAGGTCGAAGGCAAGACCGTTGACCTCGAGCGCCTTATAGGCCATGATTCCCCAGAGAAAGGACTCGTCCCAGAGAAATGCTGCGCGTACTCGTTTTGCATCCTCTATGTCAGATCTCGAATTTATTTTCGTACCCTCTCGGCGTTATCATGAGATCGTTCCAGACAAAGGTCCTGGAATTGCCGAAGATCACCGTCGTCTGCATGTCGATATCGCTGTCCTTCATGCTTTCCAGATCGGTTACGATGACCGTTTCATGCTCCCGCATCGCGCCTTTCACAATGCCGACGACCGTCGAGCCTGCGCGGTATTTTCCGATGATCCCCCGAGCCCGGTTGATATGCCCGGCCCGGCCCTTGCTGCGCGGATTGTACAGGACGATAACAAAATCTGCCCCGGCTGCCGCATGGAGCCGTTTTTCGATGATATTCCACGGAGTAAGCCGGTCCGAGAGGCTGATGCAGGCGAAGTCATGCATCAGCGGGGCGCCGAGCCGTGACGCGCTTGCATTCAGTGCAGAGATTCCGGGGATGACCAGGAGCCGGGGAAGGGGCTGACCCGGTCGCTTCTTTTCCTCCGACTGCAGCAGTTCGAACACCAGGCCCGCCATGGCGTAGACGCCCGGATCGCCTCCGCTGATGACCGTCACGACCTGATTATCAAGCGCCAGTTCCACGGCTTTCCGGCAGCGATCCACTTCCTGGGTCATTCCCGTGGACATCACATTCTTGCCCGAGAGCAGTTCGGGGATCAGGTCGATATACGTATCGTAGCCCACGATAACATCGGAGTTCCTGATCGCTTCCTGCGCAGCGGGAGTTATATGCTCGACCCTGCCGGGACCGGTCCCCACTACATAGAGCATGCCTTTAGGCAAGTTTTTTTCTTCTTTATTCACCATTCCGCACTCCCAATTCCGCACTCCGCACTGTTTTTAATGCTATTGCCACGGTCACATTTCCCTTCTTCTGTTTCGGTACGATCAGCTTATCGTCTCCTGACGCCAGCAGCGCGGCAGGCTCTGCTACTCCGATAGCGCCAGTAGCCTTGATCACGACTTCTGATGGCTCGATGCCTGCTACCGTGTTCAGGTCTGCCGTTGAAAAGACCTGAAGCGTGAGACCATGTTTATCGGCAAACGCGCGCAAGCCCGGCTCGTTCCCTTTTATATCTATCGTGGCGAGGGACAGCAGGGAAGAAAAGACCAGGTTATGCTCCTCCAAAGTGGTTTGAAGCGCAGCCTCGATCTCGTCGAGCGGGGTGCCGCTGTTGCATCCGATGCCCGCAACAAGGTTCAGTGGGCGGAGATAGACCTGTCCCTTTACGCGGCATGCCTCGGTGGAGCATCCCTCTCCGGTGATGCTGCATCTCGGCGAACCTGCATAGACATCCCGTTTATTGGTAATGATGGCATCGGCAAAACGAGGGTCCGACACACGGAGGAACTCCGGGGGGAGTGCCAAAGGAATATCGCAGTAGACCCGCAAGCCTCCGTTATTGACATAACGCGTCCCGACCAGCGGAAGCACGTCCCAGTTCTCGATGATCAGGTCGTTGTCACGGGCCCAGAGGTCGATGGAGGGCAGGTTGTTCACATCGGAAGCCGTTGTGATCACAGCCTCGCCCCCGAGGATGCCGGCGATCTCCTTTGCAAGCTCGTTCGCGCCTCCCAGATGTCCACTCACGAGACTGACGGCGAACTTCCCCTGCTCATCCAGCACTACCACAGCGGGATCGGACTTTTTATCCTTGAGCAGTGGGGCAATGGCCCGCACCACTATGCCGGCGGCCATGATGAAAATGATCGCATCATTTTCTTTCCACAGGACATCCACAATGTCCGGGCGGAATTTGCTGATGACAGCTCCGGGAAACAGTTCCAGAAGGCGATCAGCGATTTTGCGGCCATTATCAGTTATATGAAGAACCGCAACGTTATTCATTTGTTATTCCCCATTCCGAATTCCGCACTCCTCGATAGAATTATCCTTGTCCACCAGCCCTTCTCCTCCCCTGGGAGAAGGACCGGATGAGGGAGGCCGTTATTACTTCCTATACTCATGCTGAAAATCCTTATGGTAGAGCTTCGACTCTTTCCCGAGTGATGCTTCCGAAGCGCGGAGCGAATCGCCGACATAGATGAGCGCCGTTTTCTTTATGCCGGCCTCTTGCACCAGGCGGACTACATCCTGCAACTTACCCCGAAGAACCCGTTGTTCCGGCCAGGTTGCCTTTTCAATAATCACGACAGGTGTTTCACCGGGATAGCCCTGCAGCAGTTCCTCGCGCACCTTCTCGATCATGCCTGCGCTCAGAAAGATCGCCATGGTCGCCCGATGAGCAGCGAGCAAGCCCAGCCGCTCGGTTGCAGGCACCGGAGTACGGCCTTCCATTCTCGTAAAGATGACTGTCTGGCTGATCTCGGGAATGGTCAGCTCCTGTCCGAGAATGGCCGCACCTGCGAGGGCTGAAGACACTCCCGGGATGACCTCATAAGATATGTTGAATTCCCGGAGTTTCTCGATCTGCTCCGAGATGGCGCTGTAGAACGAGGTATCGCCTGTATGGAGCCGGACCAGCGTCTTCTTCTCCCCGGCCGTCCTTCTCATGATTGCAACGATCTCATCAAGGTTCATCGAGGCCGAATCGAAAATCTGGGCCTTGATGCCCTTCAGAAGGGCCGGGTTCACCAAACTCCCCGCATAGATCACGACATCAGCCGTATCGAGAAGCTTTCTGCCCTTCACCGTGATGAGATCGGGATCGCCCGGTCCTGCCCCGATAAAATAGATTTTTGTCGTCATCGTTTCCTCACGATCATGAGCGAGAAGTAGTTCAAGTCTTCCTTCCCGACTGTTCGAATATCGTTATAGATCCGTTCATCTTCCATACCTGTCCTCGCAACGTAGACGGCATTGCCCGCCAGGTCCATTTTCTCCAGGATCTCCCTCACCGTATCGAATACCTTGTTTACCTTCATCAGCACCACCGTGTCGAACTTCTCAAGCGTTTCCTGCAGGCTTTCGAGGTAGTTTGCCGGAAGGATTGCGATCCGCTCGTTCCCCAGTCCCAGATACACCCCGGCACGGGCAGCGGCAGCGTTGATCGAGGATATTCCCGGGATGATCTCGATGGCAAGCGAAGGTCTGCGCTCCAGCAAGCGGTCATAAAGATAGAAGAAGGTGCTGTAGATCCCGGGGTCGCCGATGGTTATGAAAGCGGCATCAGTGCCACGGTCAAGCCTGTTTAACACGGCATCCACGGTCTCATTCCATTGGTGATCGAGGTCCTCCCGTTCGCCCCCCATGGTTTTCTTCATCGGAAAGAAGGCCTCGACGATCTCTTTGCCGTCGAGGGGAAGGATCTTCTGCACGATTGAAAGCGCAAGACTGCTGCCCTCTTCGCGGCCCTTCGGCACCACAATGCAGGGAACCTGCTTCAGGATGCGCACCGCCTTTATCGTCATCAGCTCGGGGTCGCCGGGACCGATGCCTACTGCATAAAGTTTTCCGGTCATGTCAACCTTTCTCGCCTTTCACCACGAACACCGGATTGAGGGCCGCCATCTGGCGCTTGCCTGCCAGCATTTTTGACCGCGAAACCGAGATCTCGGCGACATCGACCGGGAAGCCGTATCGCTCCAGGGCCGTGATGGCCTCGTTCAGGCTGTCCAGCGTCGCGCAATTGATCACGACGATGCCCGAAGGCATTTTTCCGTTCACGATCTTCAGCACCTGCTCCATGGTTCCGCTGCTCCCGCCTATGAAGACTCGGTCCGGTGAGGGCAGCGCTTCGAGGCCGTGCGGGGCAGCCGCCTGTATCACTTCCATATTAGGGACAGCATAGGTGGCCATGTTCCTTTTGATCGTCTGCACACGCTCGCCCTCCTTCTCGAGCGCAATGATCCTGAGCCCCGGGCAGAGCCGCGCGGCTTCGAGCGATACCGAACCCGAGCCTGCTCCGATGTCCCACAGCACTCCCTGAGAGGGAAGGCGAAGCTTGTGAAGAGTAACAGCCCTCACTTCGTCTTTGGTGATCAGACCCCGCTCATGGTCGATCTCCCCTTCCCGAAGCCCGAAGCAGCATGATTCTTTTTGAGGTCCCTGCCGGTCCTGGATAAGGATAACCACATTCGGATCGGAGAAGGTGCGGTCTGCGATCTCCTCTGGTGTGCCTCTCAGAATCTTTTCATCCGGATAGCCCAGCCGTTCACAGACGTACATGCGTATTCCGGGCGCCTTTTCCAGGTGGCCTGCGATCAGTGCCGGGTTGTTCTCCCGATCCGTCAGTATCCCGAGCTTGCCGTGCCGCTCCAACAGCTGCGCGATATGGGAGACCTCGTAGGGCAGCTTCCGTCGTTTGGCGATATCAGGTCCGCCGTGAAGGCTCATGAAAAAAGCATCATCCCAGGGTTCGTTGATCCGGGCAAAGGCCTGCTGAACACTCGAAAGATCGGGCAGGATTTCCACCCGTTCCCTTCCGAACTCCTCGCAGATCCTCCTGCCGATACCGAAAAAGAGAGGATCGCCGGAAGCAAGAAGGACGATCGGCCCTGATCCCGTTCGGGAGAGGCGTTCCCTGATAAAGGCCAATGTATCAGGCACCTTGTTGATCACCATCATCCGGTCCTTGGCCGCTTGATACTCGTCATACCGGCCAAAGACCTCGGCAAGCCGCGTGGAAGCGAGGATTACTTCTGAACTTTCCAGTATCTCCCTGGCACGCTTTTCCAGCGGACGGTACCCGATGCCTATCACATGAAGCTTATTCGCTGTCGGCAATGATCTCCCCCTCGTAGGATACGAGACTGACGATGATCGGGATGCTGGAGGCGATGGTCCCGGCATACTGCTTGGCTGCTTTGCATACCGTTTTCAGGACAGCATCCCGTGTACCGGCGTCGCTGACGATATAATCGAAGATCTCCCGGGCCGTGTTGAACTGCCGATCGGGAATGGCGATGCCGCTGGACCGCAGGAAAACGGCAGCATCCTTCCCTTCGATCGCGCCGTGCCGCACATGGGTCTGCGGCGTGGACATGGCTGTCTTGATCATCTTTGCCCATTGTGCGCAAAGGTGAATGGTTTTGAACTCGTGCTTCTTCGCGTCCAGGAGCGAAAACTCGAGATAGTCGCCCATCATGACGTAGGCTTCGTCGGCAAAGGAGTACTTTTTCATATGTGCCTTCTCGGACGTTCTGCCCGAGGACAGAACCACGACACTGTGGCCCATGGCCTTTGCCACGTCCATTCCGGCCGTAATGCTCGCGGTGTATGCCTCCGTGGATATGGGACGAACGATGCCGGTCGTGCCGAGGATCGAGATCCCGCCCACGATGCCCAGACGGCTGTTCAAGGTCTTCTTGGCGAGCTCTTCCCCGGCGGGAACGGAGATGGTGACCTCCAAGTGCGGAGTGCGGACTGCGGAGCGCGGATTTTGTTCCAGTCTCCCGGCGCTGAATTCGTTAATCGCCTCTCGCACTGCTTCATGTATCATTCTTCTCGGCACTGGATTGATTGCCGCTTCACCCACCGGTATGGCAAGTCCCGGCTTCGTGACTCTACCCACTCCCGTCCCGCCGACTATAATGATCTCGGGCCCTTCCGTGCCCGGCGCTCCACTCTCCACACTCCGAACGGTAGCAACGATCTCGGCAAGATGGGTCACATCCGGGTCGTCGCCTGCATCCTTGATGATGGATGCAAAAGCTGATTTCTCCTGTTCTCGACATCCCGAATCATGTATCCTGAAGGCAACCCTGCTTCCATCCGGAAACGGTATCTCAATCCTGTCGATTTTAACTCTACTCCGCACTCCGCATTCCGCACACCCTGCACTTGCGGTTCCACTCGTAAACGCGGGTGCAAGTTTCCGCAATAAGAGCACCGCCGCCGCTTTTGCCGCCGCTGCCGCGCAAGCACCCGTGGTATACCCGGACCGCAGTTTTTTACTTTTCGATCCCACGCCGCGCCTCTACTCCCTTTTGCCGGTAGTGCTTGACTTCGCGCATCTCGGTGACCAGATCCGCAGCCGCCACGACCTGATCGCAGGCATAACGGCCCGTGATCACCAACTCCACGCTCTTGGGCTTGACCGCGATCAGATCGAGGATATCCTGCGCCGAGATCAGTCCGTAGTGCACGGCCACATTGGCCTCGTCGAGGATCACCACTTCATATTCCCGGGACAAGAGCTTCTCTTTGACTTGCTGGTAGCCCGCCTTGGCCGCCTGGATGTCGGCGGCAGACGGTTTTTTCCGCAGCAGGAAGCCCTTCCCGTACTGTCTGATCGTGATCCGGTCGTTCAACTCCTCAAGCAGGGCGTGCTCGCTGCATTTCTTCTTCTTGATGAACTGGGCAATAAAGGTCCTCATCCCCGCGCCTGCTGCCCGAACGGCAAGCCCCAGGGCGGCCGTGGTCTTGCCCTTTCCATTGCCCGTATATACCTGTACGTAGCCTTTACGCATAGACAATCAAACTCCAAACCTCAAGCATCAAATCCCAAATAAGCTCCAATCTCCAAATTCGAATTCCAAACAGCCTGGATTTGAATTCTGGAGACTCCTATACGAACCTTCACTCCGCGCATTCCCCGCAGCTTGCTGATACCTTTACGAACCTTCATTTTGAAGGGTTAGCGAGCGAATACGATTATAATTACACCTTGAGAATCGAGACTCCCTGTCCCACCTTGGCGGGACTGCAGGGAGCTTCAATATTGTCCTTTTGAAATTTATTTGGAATTTGGGCTTTGTTATCCGGGATTTCTACCCCCTGTTCTCTCCGTGCTTGAAGGTCCTCAGGATCTCCCTCCGGGCCTCGCCGATCGTAAGCGGCAGTTTGTCAAAGGGCATACCGTCCTCCTTTTTCAGGCGGTAGATCAGTTCCGCGATCTGCGGAAGCCTCAGTTTCACCTGCGACATTTCTTCCGGCGCGGTAAATATCTCTTCGGGCGGACCGCCCCGGGCGATCCTGCCTTTGCTCAGGATATACAGCTGGTCGAGGAACAGGGGAACCAGATCGACGCTGTGCGTGGCCATGACGATCGTTACCCCCTTTTCGCGGTTCAGTCGAGTCAGGAGGTCCATCATCTTGTATTCGCCCATCGGGTCCAGCCCTGCCGTCGGCTCATCCAGCAGCAGTATCTCGTGCCCCATTGCGAGCAGACCCGCGATGCAGATCCTCTTCTTCTGCCCGAAGCTCAGGTTATGAATGGCTTTCTTTGACGAACCCTCCATCTCGACGTCCTTCAGCGCCGCATGCACGCGCCGGGCCACCTCGACTTCCGCAAATCCCATATTGAGCGGCCCGAATGCCACATCTTCAAATACCGTGGGAGCGAAGAGCTGGTCATCGGGATTCTGGAAGACGAGGCCGACCCTTTTGTAGATCTCCTTGGCCGACAGTTTCCTGACGTCCGCATGGTCAAGCTCCACGGTGCCCTGGTAGTCCCGGACCAGCCCGTCCATGGCCTTGAGGAGCGTGGTCTTGCCCGACCCATTCGATCCCAGGAGGCCGACGAACTCACCCTTCCTGATTTGAAGGGATATATCGGCCAGCGCCTGCGTGCCGTCGGGATATTGAAACGAATGTATAGCCACGGCGAGACGAATCTCGTCCGTTTGTCTTTTTCTCTTTACAGGTTCCATAACAAACCCATTCCACCCATGAAAACAATGGAGGCTGCAATCTCGGACAACTGAAAGGACTTGTGTTTCAACATCGGCATGTTTCCGTCATACCCTCTCTGGACCATGGCGACGGTGGTGTTCTGACTGTGGTCAAATGCCTTGAGCGTCAGCGAACCCGCCAGGACTCCGAAGGAGCTCAATCCGCGCTTGAGGCTGGAGTAGCCCAGGCGGTTCTTCTGGGCATTGTATATCACTGTTGCGTCTTCGAAAAGCACAAAGATATACCGGTATGCGAACATCATGATCTCGATAAATCCCCGGGGGACCCTGAGCCAGGACAGCCCGGCCATGAATTCGGCAAAAGGCGTGGAGAATCCCAGCAGCGCCACGACGGAGACCGCGGCCATGATCCTGCTTCCGATCATCAGTCCTTCCACGAGTCCGTCCCGGTACCCTACGATATCGATCCCGAAATGGACCGAAAAGAGGATCTCTTTTCCGGAGAAGAAAAATTTCAGCAGAAGGATGACTGCTGCAAGAAACAGGGGCTCCGAAAATCTCAGGATAAAGACCCGCACCGGGACCCTCAGGGTGATACAGAGGAAAAGGCAAAGGGAAGTCGTGGCAAGGGGGAACACAAACCCCTTATAGCTCAGGACCATGGCCAGAAGGACAAGCGCGCTGACCAGCTTTACCCGTGCATCGATCCGGGAAAGGATATGGTCCTTCCTGGCCTGCTCAGACATCATTTTCATCCCTGCCCTTCCTTCCGTTTCTGTTCCGTCAGGATTCTCCAATAATAACCCGCGGCAAACCCTGCAACAGTCCCGGCGAGCAGAAACACGAAAAGAAGGAGGTCTCCGTTGTCCGTGTTGATAAAAGGTTCCCGTGCTTCCCTGCCGTGCTCTTTTGCGATCTTTTCAACGACCGCTTCATCCACCCCGGTCCACTTTTGTTCAGCGAAAACAGGCGAGGCGTAAAAGACAATCGAGATTCCTGTAACAACAGTCACTAACGATAATCTGAACATGTTTATAACTCCCCGCTTCGTAATGCATCTCCCGGCTTCAACACGCCCATTTTCATCAGAAGGTCCGGCCTTTTCCGCGAAAGCAGACCGATCATCCCCGCCGTCATTGCGCCTTCGAGAATGCCGAGAGGGAGCTGCGTGGGGATGAAGGCAACAACGATTTTCCAGAAAAGCGGCAGGAAGGGGGAATCGCCCCGTACCCCTGAAGCAAGCTCCAGGGATGTAGTGAGATACGTGGCCCAGTCAGCGATCAACCCGGCCATGAATCCGGCAACCATCAGATTTACCTTCATGACGCGTGCTATTTTAAACATACCATACCCTGCAAAAGAACCGACCACGCCCATGGACACGATATCCGCGCCCCAGGTGCTCAGTCCTCCATGGGCAAGGAAAAGGGCCTGTATCAAAAGAGCGGCCGCCGTGATCAATACGCTGATGGCAGGGCCGAGCAAGATGCCCGATATGGCCGTCCCGCAGGGATGGGAACAGGTCCCGGCTGTGGGAACCGGCACGGGCATCAAGGAAATGATGAACACCACCGCGGTCATCAATCCGACAAGCGGTTTGAAAGAAAGGTCCGCTTCCGATATTTTCCTCAGCCGGTATAATCCGTATCCCACGAACGGCAGCGAGAGAGCAAACCAGAGCGCCGCCCACCCGAAGGGCAATATCCCCTCGGCTATGTGCATGGCATGGGCGTCGGAGGGGGTCAGCAGCGGGCACAGAGAAAGCAACAAGAGAATGAGACCCGGTTTTCCAGCGCTTTTATACACCGCGCTCTGCACGGCTCGACTGAACTCGCCGAAGTCTCCGCACTCAGCGCTTGAATCATTCCGCGTTCCGAATTCCGCACTCCGCACTTTCATTTTCCGTCTCCGGAGATTTTTAACAGCGCATTTACGATAGCGACGGCGACGGGTGTCCCGCCCTTTCTGCCCACAGCAGTGATAAAGGGAAACCGCTGCGCCGCAAGGAGCGCTTTCGATTCGATTGCCTTGACGAAACCCACAGGCACGCCGACCACCAGCGGCAGCGGGCGTCCGGCGAACGAGGGCGAATTAAACAGCTCGATAACTTTCAGGAGGGCCGTCGGCGCATTCCCGATGGCGATGATGCCGATATTCTGACTGTTCTTCAGCGCCGCTTCGATCCCCAGTTCCGAACGCGTTGCCGTCTTTCCTTCCCCGGCTTCTTCCTTCAGCCCCTGCGCTCCGGTATTCTGGATATTGCAGATAACATTCCCGCCCCATTGAGAAAGCCATTTTTTATTGATGCCGGTTTTCACCATCTCGACATCGGTGAGAACGTCTTTGCCGGACTTGATCGCCTGGAGCCCCAGCGCGACCGCATCGGGATGGAACATCAGCGTCTTCTTGAACTCGAAATCAGCAGTGGCATGAATGACGCGCTGCACGATCGGCAGCCGGTCAGCGGGGACCTCGCTCAGGTCCGCCTCGGCGGAAAGTATATCGAAGCTCCGTTTCTCGATGGCCGACGGCGCCAGCTGTTCTGCGGCGCTGATCCGCTCCATCACGATATGGGCCAGTTTCTCGTGGATGCCGAGCGGTTCCGTGTAGATGAATTCGACGCCGGGATAGAGCTGGCGGGCCTCCTGGATCATCTCGGGAATGTCCTTGGTCACATGCATGCCGGAGCTCAGGAAAAAGGGATGAAGGATCACCTTCCGGGCACCGAGTCCGATGCACTGTTTTATGGTGTCAGGAATGCCCGGTTGCGCGAACTGGAGATATGCGACCTTCACGCAGCCTTCTTTGCACCCGGCGTGAAGCATGCCGTGGAGCATCGTTCCGACCTGTTCCAGGTTGTTTGCATCTTTTTTGGGACTTCCGTGACCCAGCAGCAGTATACATTCCTTCATGCGATTGTGCTCCTTTTAGGGAATAATTAAACCATGGTGCGGATCGGTCGGGGACCGATCCCTGCGAACCATGGGTAGGGCGCGTTCCCCGAATGCGCCGGCCGCTGATCCCGGAATCATTTCAAAAAACCGACGAACCGCTTCGCGATGTTCCGATTGCTTCCGAAGTGAACATGAATATAGCTTGCCAGCGTATTCCTGATCCTGAAGCCTTCCGGAAGTGTTTCCTTTCCGTACTTGTCTCTGACCGTATAGATCCTTGATCCCTGTCCCAGCAAGTCCGGCCGGTCCCGGTCAGGGATCTCGGAATAATGGAATTCGTGCCCGCGAAGCCGCTCACCGCCGGTTCCCAGCATGCAGTCCTCGGTCAGCTCTATCTCGCGATAAGCCAGCTTCGGCTTTTTGAGCATTCTTGTTTCAAAGGGGAAGACCCCTGCCATTGCATGGGACCTGCTGTCGAAGTCCCTGATACACTGCGAAAGATACATCAGTCCCCCGCATTCGGCATAGATGGATTTTCCGTCCTCTGACCAGGCCTTGACAGAAGCGAGCATGGACCTATTGCCTGCCAGCGCCTCTGCGTGCAGTTCCGGATACCCGCCGCCTATATAAACGGCATCGACGGAATCGGGGATGGCATGGTCAGTCAGCGGGCTGAAGTGAACGATCTCGGCACCCGCATCCCGGAGCAAGTCAAGATTGTCTTCATAATAAAAACTGAAAGCCTTGTCGTAGGCAAGGGCGATGCGGAATCGCCCGGTTTTCTTTGCGTCCTTCGCGCCTTCGCGGTGATGGTCTTTTTCCTTCGGCAGTTCAACCCTCGCGATGATCGCGTCAAAGTCAACGTGTTCGAGGATCGCGTCCGACAGCCGGTCCATATTCTCATCGGTGATCGGAATTTCCTCGGCCGTTGCAAGCCCCAGATGCCGGTGGGGGATCTCGAAGTTGAGGTCCCGCGGAAGATAGCCCAGAACGGGCATGTCGCGGACGCTCTCCTTCAATCGTTTGTAGTGGTTCTCGGAAGCGACGCGGTTGAAGATCACGCCGGCGAATTTCAAAGCTCCCGATCTTTCCAGGTTTTCAACTTTAACTCCGCAGTCCGCACTCCGAACTCCGAACCCGGCGAAGCCGTACACCATGGCGCCCGCGCTTTCAGCCATGCCGTAGGCATCGATCACAAGAATCACCGGCACCTGAAGCAGGTTCGCAAGATGGGCCGTGCTGAACTCCCCGTCGTACATGCCCATGACGCCTTCGATCACCGCAATGTCCGAGGCCGATGCGTGCTTCTGAAAGCAGTCGACAACGTAGTCCTTGCCGCACATCCATTGATCCAGATTTCTGGACACTCTGCCCGCGGCAAGCCGGTGCAGTCCGGCATCGATAAAATCCGGTCCGGCCTTGAAGGGTTGTACCTCCAGCCCTTTTTTTCGCAAGGCGGCCATGATTCCGAGGGTCGCCGTTGTCTTGCCGCAGCCGCTGTGAGTGCCTGCTATGA
>MHEA01000161.1:11218-14504 GCA_001805085.1 Nitrospirae bacterium GWC2_57_9 | reverse complement strand
GCGACCGAACCGCGATCCGGATATAGGACCGGTCAAGCCCCGCGAAGTTGGAGCAGTCGCGCACGAGGATGCCCTTCTTTCTGAGAGCTGCGATGGCCGCCTGCGCATTCTCGATCCTGAGCAGGTAATAGTTCGGGGCCGAGGGAATGTAGTCGATCCCGGCCCTTCGGAGCCCCTGCTCGAGAAACATCTTTTCCTGCCTGATGACCGTCATGGTCTTGTCCTGATAGACTTTGTCGTCGAGCGCGGCAATGCCGGCCTTCTGAGCCAGGGTGTTGATGGACCACGGTTCCTTATGGTCCCTCATTCTCCTGACCAGGGCTTGAGGGAATACGCCGTAGCCGATACGAAGTCCCGAAAGCGCATAGAACTTGGTGAGCGACCTCAACACGATCAGATGGGTACTGCCTGCCACGTCGCGGACCACGGAATACTCCGGCGTGAAGTCGATAAACGCTTCGTCAAGAACGAGATAACATGCCATTCGATCGGCTGCTGCCGCAATTGCCCGGACCGCCTCTCTGCTCAGAATGCGCCCGGTCGGATTATTAGGATTGCACAGAAATGCCATATCGCACCCCTGCATGGCGTCGATGAATCCCTCGGGGCCGATCTCGAAGTTTTTCCCGGCCGGCAAAACGTATCGAACGCAGACCGAGCCGCGCGCCAGCCCGCAAGCCCGTTCATATTCCGAGAACGTGGGCGCAGGGATCAGTACTTTTCCGGGTGACAGAGCACGGGCAACGAGATAGATCAGCTCCGTGCTGCCGTTGCCGCACAGCACTGTCCCGACATCGATGCCGAGATGAGCGGCAAGATGGATTGCGAGCTGATCGGCAAAAGGCTCAGGATAGTGGACCAGGGAGCCGATACTGTCCGTGATGGCCCGGGAAACGGAATCGGGTACACCGAGCGGGTTGATGGACGCGCTGAAATCCATGATCCCGCTCACCGGGATCCCCGTCTCGCGCGAAGCGAGATGGATATTGCCGCCATGTCCGGTCAAAGCAGACCTCCCAAAGCAGTTACGGTCACGGCCAGGATCATTGCCAGCACACAGGAAACTTTCACGATCGTCATCGCCTCATAAGAAGCGGACAAAGGATCTTTCCGCTCCCCGTCTCCGATAAAGGCCTTGCTGCTCAACACGCCGCCGTACGTTGAAGGCCCTCCGAGTTTCATTGCCAGCGCCCCTGCCATTGCTGCCTCGGGAACACCGCTGTTCGGGCTCGGATGCTTCCTGCCGTCTCGCATCATTATTCGAAAAGCCCGGCGAGCCGCGGAAAAGGAATCAGCGGGACGGGTCGCGACGTTGACCACAAATGCGGACAGAACGATCAGCAGTCCGCTCACCCGCGCCGGCAGATAGTTGGCAACGTCATCCAGCCGCGCGCCTGCCCATCCGAAATACCGGTACTTCTCATTCTTATATCCTACCATGGAGTCCAGCGTGTTGACCGCCTTATACGCCATGGCGAGAGGAAGCCCACCGAGCGCAAGATAGAAGAGCGGCGCCACGATGCCGTCTGAAAGATTTTCGGCAAGCGTCTCTATGGTTGCCTTCAGTACGCCTGTATCGGAAAGGCCCTGCGGATCCCGACCCACGATCATGCTCACATCCCGCCGCGCCGCTTCCAGGTCTCCCTTCGCGATCGACTTGATCACCAGGTGCGCAGAACGAAGCAGTTCCCTGGTTGCGATCGTTGTCGCGGCAAGATAGATGACGAATGCCGTGCCCAGGAACGCCGGAACCCGGCCGGACGCCTTCGATACGGCGGCAACGATCAGCTCCGTTCCGAAATATACAGGCAGTACAATGCACAGCACCAGTACTACTCCGGCGAACCGAAGGGACGTCGTTGAAGTGAAGATCCTCCTCAGGAACCGTTCCAGCGTGCTTATAGCTTTGCCGATGACCCGAACCGGGTGAGGCGCCCAGTGCGGATCGCCGATCGCGAGGTCCAGAGCGCAGGCTGCGAGGAGTTCCAGCGGACCGATCATAGCTCCATGCTCCTCATGATATGATCCATGTCCAGATTCGTGCGCACCAGTTCAGCCAGGTTGTCGATCGCCTTTTCCTTCATCCCGACATAATCCACCGTATTTTCCAGCGCAGACAGGCCCTTCCGTTCCCTGATCACGTTCAAAAGACAGCGTCTGAACTCGTTGTTGTCGAAAATGCCGTGCAGGTAGGTCCCCCAGCAGTTCCCTTTGCGCGAGCCATCTAGAACCAGTTCGGAGTTCGGCGTTCGGGGTTGGAAGTTGGAATCCAATCTTTGTACCCTGAACAGCCCGATATCGCCGGTACTGCTGCCCATATGAATTTCGTAGCCCTTCAGCAGCATTTCGTTGTGCTTTTCACTCCGCACTCCGAACTCGTCACTCCGAACTAGCATTGCCTCCGCCTGGCAGGTGATCTTTTCCTTCTCAAAGAGAGTTTCGATGTCAAGCAGGCCCAACCCCGTCACTTCCCCGTGGTCGCATTCAACGTGGTGCGGATCGAGGATCCTGGTCCCCAGCATCTGGTAGCCGCCGCACATGCCCATGATCGGGATGCCCTTTCCGGAAGCCTTCCGGATGCTTTGGTCGAGACCGCGTTCCTTCAGGAGCAGCAGGTCCTTGACCGTGTTCTTTGTTCCGGGCAGGATGACCATGTCCGCGTTCTCGATGGCGGAAGGATCGATCGAATAGACCAGGTCCACATCCGGTTCCTGGGCAAGGGGGTCGAAATCGGTGAAGTTCGATATATAGCGCAGCCGTACTACGACGATCCGGAGGGATGCGTCCCTTTTGCCGATGATGCCGCTCTTCAGCGCCAACCCGTCCTCCTCGGGCAGACCCAGGTCAGCCGCATAAGGCAGAACGCCGATCACGGGCTTGCCTGTCCTGGCACTGATCATGTCGAGCCCGGGCCGCAGGATGGCAGGGTCTCCCCGGAACTTGTTGATGATAAACCCCTTGATGCGCGACGCGTCCCTGCCCACGAGCTTGACGGTCCCGTAGAGCGAAGCGAACACGCCGCCCTTGTCGATGTCCCCGACCAGGAAGACCGGCGCCTTGGCCAGCCTGGCTGCAGCCATGTTCACGATGTCCACGTCCATGAGATTGATCTCGGCAGGGCTTCCCGCGCCTTCCAGAACGATAACATCATGCGCCTTAGCCAGCCTGCGGTACGATGCAGTGACAGCCTTCCACGCTTCTGACCGGAACGCATAATACTCCGTTGCCTGCATGTGGCGATAGGCCTTGCCGTGGATGATGACCTGTGAGCCCATGTCGCCCGATG
>MHEA01000161.1:160-11104 GCA_001805085.1 Nitrospirae bacterium GWC2_57_9 | reverse complement strand
CCATGTTCTGGGCCTTGAACGGCGCCACGCGCAGCCCCTTGTCCGCGAAGATCCTGCAGAGCGCCGCCGCGATAAGGCTCTTGCCCGCGCCGGACCCGGTGCCCTGTATCATCACTGCTTTAGCCAAAGGTGCTCCTTATTAATCCCCCCTCTCCTTCAAGGAGAGGGAAGGGGTGAGGATGGGTCTTTTTGGGTAGCTTCCTGCCATATTCTTTCCGTTACCGCTTCAGACTGTTGCAGAACCTCATGGTTCCAGAATCGTAGAACGTGAAAACCTGCGTCTTCAAGCACCTTTGTCCTGACACCATCTTCCACTCTTTGTTCCTGATGCTGACCACCATCTAATTCAACAACGATCTTTTTTTCCAGGCAGACAAAATCGAGAATATAGTCCTCAAATGGATGCTGTCTGCGAAATTTCAAGCCCTCCATCTGCCTGCCACGCAATATTCTCCAAAGTTTCCTCTCTGCATCAGTCATACTGAGACGCAATTTGCGCTGGAGCTTGTTTTGAAGAACGCTCTTATTCGTTTGCCCCTGCACTTAAACCCATCCCCACCCCGGCCCTCCCCTTGAAAGGGAGGGTGCATATGCCTCCCCCCTCTAGGGGGAGGCATGTAAAAGCAATTTACATCTTCACGCTCTGCTTCAAATCATCGGCGAAAAGCTTGTTGGCGCCCTTCGCTGCGCAGAAGCTTCCGCACATGGTGCAGGAATCTTCGTGCTCCGGCATGCGGCTTTTCCTGATTGCCAGTGCCTCCTGAGGATAGAGCGCAAGATCGAATTGCTTCTTCCAATCGAGGTCGCGCCGCGCTTTGCTCATTTCCATGTCGCGCGTTCTTCCCTTCTCGGGATATTTGTTCATGTCCCCGATGTAAGCCGCTATCTTGGCCGCCTGGACGCCCTGGCGCACGTCGTCCTCGTTCGGCAAGGCAAGGTGCTCGGCGGGGGTGATATAACAGATCAAGTCCGCGCCGAACCGGCTCGACTGTGCCGCCCCGATGGCAGCAGTAATATGATCGAACCCGGGCGCCACATCCGTGGATATCGGCCCGAGCATGTAGTACGGAGCGCCTCCGCTCATCCGTTTCTGGAGCTGGATGTTTCCCTCAACCTCGTCGAGCGGAACATGTCCCGGACCCTCGACCAGCATCTGGCATCCCATTTCCCTGCCCATTTCCGCCAGCTCGCAATTGATGATCAGTTCCTGTATCTGCGCGCGGTCGGAAGAGTCATGAATCGCGCCTGCCCTCAGACCGTTGCCGAGCGAGAGGACCACATCGTATTTCTTGAGGATGGAGACCACGCGGTCGAATTTTTCATAGAGCGGATTTTCCCGCTTGTTCGCGATCATCCAGGCGACCATGCTCACCCCGCCCTTGCTGACCAGGCCGCCGTAGCGGTATCCCTGTTTCCTCAGCCGCTCGATGGTGTAGAGATTGATGCCGCAGTGGATCGCCATAAAGGCAATTCCGTCCTCGCACTGCTTCTCGATCAGATCGAACAGCATTTCTTCGTCAAGCTTGTTCGGATTGCCGTACTTCCTTCCTGCCTCGCAAAAAGCCTGGTACAGAGGAACATTCCCGACCGGGATATCCACAGCTGCAACCACCTCGCGCCGCACCCGATCCAGATCGCCACCCACCGACAGTTCCATGAGTGTGTCCGCTCCGGCCGCGGCCGCAGTTTTTGCTTTACTGATCTCCGCCGCGTAATCGATGATGTCCGACGAGGTGCCGATCGAAGCATTTACTTTCGTCGCAAGCCCTTTGCCGATACCTACGGCTTTCGGCTTTCTGATCGTGTTCCAGGGAATCACGATCTTCCCCTCCGCAACCATTCTTCTGACGTAGTCGAGCGATACGTCTTCAGCAACGGCAACCACCTTCATCTGTTCGGTAACAATTCCTTTACGGGCGTTTTCTATTTGTGTTGTCACTGGTCCACTCCTAAGGTTTTATTCGATGCGGCATCTGATGGCCGCACGTGCTGCTGGTGCCACAACAGACAGCATTACCTCTCTATGACAACACACAAATTGATATTCTCTTCATGATTATTTCTCCTTCCGCGCGAATATTCGAATGAGACGTCTCCTGGCTTAGGACACCCTACTCACTGGCCTTCCCGGGTAATTTAACCGTTTAAACCGTTTGAACTGTTTAAACCGCTTAAACTGTTGTTGCTCGCCCAGTGGCATTTCCAGTTTTCGTTTCCATTACAGTTGCGCGACAGCAGGGGAATTGCACCCCTTTCCGCTTTCTCATTCGGAATCTACAGAACCGTTCAAACAGCTTAAGCCGTTATCTTAAGCATCTCATCCATCTCTTTTTCCGTCTCACGAACCAGGGACGCTATTCGATCTTTTTCCAGGCGCGCTCCTGCTTCCAGAGATGTCAGGCCGTCTTCAAATACCTTCACGAACAGACGGTTTACCCGGGCATATCTTTCCTGCATACCGCGTAGCTCGATCGTCTTACCGCTCCATATACCATCCATGCGGTTAAAGAGGATATTGGTGGTTTGTCTCATGATATCGGCAAGGCCGGCGACTTGAGGGTTTTTAAAATAAGCTGTCCCCTCATAGGAAGAAGGTCCCAGTGAAAGCCTGTTTTCTTTTTTGAGATCTTGATATGCCTGGGTTCCCTCCAGAACGATCTGGTGGTGGTAAAGAACGTTCGCGGTAACGGCAAGATTTTTGAGCAAATCATTTTTCTTCAAAAACTCCAGGTTGATACGCAGATCTTCAGGCGTGGAATCCGGTTCGAACATGATAAACCCGACATTCGGCTCAATGCCGTGCTTTCGAAGGATCGCGAGCGCTTTCTCATTCTGGGACACGGTCGTCATTTTATTCATTCGCCTGAGCGACTCGTCTTTCCCGCTTTCGAGCCCGATCAGAATGTGGCGCAGACCCGCATCCACCAGTGCGCTGATGGTTTCATCATGAATATCATTGACCCGTCCTTCGATGCCGAATCGGATGTTTCTGGGCTTCAGGAGGGCGGCAATTTCCAAGGCCCTGTCCTGACCCACCCGGCCGGGGCCGAAAAAGTTGGGGTCCGTAAAGTAGAAATCCCTCAGACCACTTTCCCTGATGATCGCATCTATTTCCCTGGCAATGTTCTCGGGGCTCCTCCCGCGCCAGGGGTTCCCGGTCCCGTAAAAAGAATTAATGTAGCAGAACGTGCACTTCCCGTAGCACCCGCGGCTGCCGAGCAGGTTCACTTCGGAAAGCCGGTTCATGGCCTCGGTACGAACGGGAAAAGGGAGGCTGTCGAGGTCTGCGACAGGTTCCGGTTTTTGAAGCCCGATGCCTCCCAAACCGTCGCGAATCGCAAGACCGGGGATGCAGGGAGTGAAGTTTTTGAATGATGCTGCATCTGCCAGATCCGCAAAGGGCTTCTCAAGCTCTCCGACAATGACCGAATCAACCGCATGTCGCTGTTTCAGAATATTTTTGTATGAGATCGTGGCATAAAAACCGTATGCAGTTATGGAAGATACCTGTCCATCTCTCTTCATGGTATCCAGAAAATCGAAGAGAGCATGATCATTCTGCCAATGGTAGACGAGGTGAACTCCGAGGATGTCCGGCTGAACAATACGCACTCTTTCCATGATCGCGGCGTAGGAAAGCTTGTCAAGATACCCCTCCACGATCTCAACGTCATGTCCCTTTTCTTTCAGCATCCCGGCGGCATAACCGCTCTGAAGGCATGAGGAAAGAGGAGTGTTCGCGATATCATTGCAGCGTTCGGGAGCAACACTGCGCGGATGTTCCAGCAGCAGGATCTTCATACGGCAGCACCGACTTCCTGCCACATGAACACGTTTCTAGAGAGATGCAGCGCTTCCAGGCGGTATCTGAATGCATCGAACGGTTGCGGGTTATAGTAGGTCGGATAGAGCAGATCCGTATCCGGCCTTATGACTCCACCCCCTCTGGCCAGCGCTTCCATGCGCGTTCCGGGCAAAATGCGGATATTATTCAAGACAACAGTCCCGAGATTTTTCTTGTTCCCGTGCTGATCATAAATCCGTTCCAGGAAGCGCAGACCCTTGTCACAGGTTTTTTCCGTCTCACCCGGGACATTGACCATAAAATGGTAAACGGTGAGCACATCGGTTTTTGCGGCGATCTCCGAGGCCCGCAGGATATCCCCTTCGGCAAGCCTCTTGTCGAGCACGTCCAGGGCTTCCTGGCAAAGACCGTCAGGCGAAAATGAGAAACATTCGCACCCCGCTTTTTCAAAAAGAGCGGCATTTTTTTCGTCGAAATTATCTTCCCTCATAAAGCCGTCCCATTTGAGCTTCAATTTCCTCCGGATTATTTCAGCACAGATTTCTTCAAGATGATTAGCGGGATAATTTATGATCGGATCGGTAAAGTGAAAACGCTCGATGCCGTATTCCTTATTCAAGGACTCCATTTCATCCACGACGTCCCGTAAAGGACGGCAGCGTAACCGTCTCCCCTGGAGTACGGGATAAACGCAGTAAGCGCAGTGAAAAGGACAGCCGCGCTTCGTCTCGATCCCTATCGCAGGCACATACGCATTTATTCCGGAATAGAGGGATGGATCAAGCAGGTTCCTGTTCGGCCTCACGTAATCACCCATATCGAGACCTTGAGACGGAGCGTCGATTTTTGCCCCGGCCCCATTGCGTCTGCAGAGCCCTCTTATCGAGGGAGGATTTTCCAGGGAAGCAAGGAGGAGCGGCAAGGAATCTTCCGCTTCACCTACTATGCCGTAATGAAGCTCAGGCACCTCGCGCATCAAGCGTTCGGGAAAAAGAGAAAACGCAGCGCCGCCTGCAATGATCCATGATTCCGGCATGACTGCTGCAACAAGTCTGGCAGTGACCAGGAACGGAGGCACAAGTGAACTGGTCTTGTTCCCAAGCGGATCGATGTTCCGGAGCGATAGCCCGACGACATCAGGCTTAAAGCTAAGCAGTTTGCTCTTCACCGCGCCAAAGGGGTCCGTCCCGGTGTTCATGTCGAGGATATCGACCGTATAACCGCGGTCCTGCAGGGAGCCGGCCAGGATGACGATCCCGATCGGGTAGACCCTCTCTTGTGATGCCCCCTCCACGGAAAGCGTTTGTATGAACAGGACCCGCATACACCCTCAAAGACACCCTCTCCTTCAAGGAGAGGGCCGGGGTGAGGATGGGTTTTCTGTTCCAGGAGACCCATCCCCACCTTAATCCTCCCCTTGAAGGGGAGGGAATTTGTGTCAACCTTGATCGTTACTTGAAATCACTCCAGAAGTATCAAAGCAAAATATTTTACGAATTCATCTTTACTCGCAAGCGTTCTCAGGGATGCTCCTGCCCGCTTCGCAGTCTCAAAAACATCAATGCCCGCGCCTTCCATCGAAGGCCTGGCATTCACGGTGTTCGTGCATGATCCCCTTTCAACACAGGATTCACACAGGGAGCACGGACCCGCCCAAAAAGAAAAAGCCTTATGGAAACCGGCCTTGAAAGCCGCCCGTTCGGCCTGCAAGACTGCCAGCTGAAAGTTCCTCGTCGGAGGTTCCCCTTCCAGGAGGAGGGCGCGCTTATAGTCTTTCACGACCTCCCTCGTCTTGTCAGCGGAAGGACTGTTGGGAGGACAATGCGGGTCGCCGTATCTGTCACATCCAAATTGGCACCGGAGGTCCGTCCAACCCGGGATATGAACGTCCTCTGTGCTTATGCGATAGACTTTGAAACCCTGAGCACAAATCATTGAAACCAGAAGATCTGTCGGATCGAGTTGAAGAGCGCCGAGTGCTGCCGTATCTTTTGCGGCGAAGAGGACGGCCGTATCGGTCTTGAGCGGCACAAGATCCGTACAGGAAAGCTCCAGTTGAAGCAGCTGTTCCTGAACATACTTTCCTGAAAAGACCCTGCCGTTATACGTATTGATGAACATATTCAGGTCGCTCAGCGCGGCCTTTTCCGGGTAGTGCTCCCGAAAAAAATCATGGATCAGGAGAACGCCCTGATCGCCGAGACAATCAGCTGCCGACCGGAGGATATGGGGCAGCTCTTCCTCGGAATATGCGTGAAGTATGTTCGAAAGAATGACCAAGTCAAAACTTTGTTTTTTAACGGGCCATGGTTCCAGGATATTTGCCGGGCAGAAGTGCGACCTGTTGCTAAGCCCCCGCCTGGACAAGAACTCGCGGGTCTGGTCAAGCACGTCCGGCAGGTCGATGAATAGGGCTTTCGCCTCAGGAAAATGTTCGAGAACGGTTGCGGCAACAGCGCCTGAGCCGGCGCCCACGTCGAGGATCTCACCTTTTACGGAACCATTCTCGAAAAACCCGACTAGTTCATGCGCCTTTATTTTTGCAATGCCGTCCATGGCGCGGATATATTTTTGCGTACGCCTGTTTCTCTCGGAAGGGACCTCATTCCCGGTGTAATCTACCCTTCCCCCTTCCTGGACGCATTCTTTGAGACCATTCCAGCCCGGACGCAGGTATTTTCGCCAGAGGATGGAATCGCCCTGATACTGATCCTTGCCGCGCAGCAGATAATCGCTCGAAAGTTTTGTGTTGAAATACCGTTGTCCCGCGCTCACAACGAGTCCCATTGCACAAAGAGCCTGGAGAAATCGTTCGACACCATGCGGATTTGCATGAAGCGCTCCGGAAAGTTCTTCAACGGTCGCCCCCGCCCCCACGAGTGAAAAAAGGTCCATTTCAACGGCCGTAAAGAGGACCTCCGAGAACCAGTAACCGGTGGCAAGATCCTCGAGGTACTGCGGTCCCGTATCCTGGGCATCGTAGGTCTGATATGGCAAGGTCTTGTTCATAGCCTCCGGCCGAAAATCAATAAGGATATAAACCCATCCCCCTTCAAGGGGGAGATTGAGAGGGGGATGGGTCATAAGGTGGACGCAAATATTTCACGCTAACAATACAAGTTTTGGAAACAAAAGTATAAAATGTACCGTCGGCACCTTGACATTAATTAACGATGTCATCCGAAACCCCGGCTTCGCCGAAGGTAGCCATCTCGCGGTAGATCTTCACCCCCGCCTCGATCATCAGCATGGCCAGCGCCGCGCCGGTACCTTCTCCGAGTCTCAGATTCAGATCGAGGATCGGCGAAAGGCCGATCTTTTTGAGCATGCATCGCTGGCCGATCTCCACCGAGGAATGACCGGCGAACATATAGTCTGCGGTTTTGGGCTCGAGCTCGTATGCGATCATCGCGCCTGCCGTTGAAATGAACCCGTCCACAACAACAGGGATGCGTTCGGAAGCAGCCGCCAGGATAATCCCGGCAATACCCCCGATCTCGGTCCCGCCCACCTTGGCCAGCACATCGATGGGGTCCTTGGGGTCGGGCCGGTTCTTTGCGATGCACTCCTCGATGATCGAGATCTTGCGCTTAAAGGAATCATCGCTTATCCCGGTGCCCCTGCCGGTCACGTCGCTGACCGGCGTTTTGGTGAAAACGGATGCAATGGCGCTCGACGGCGTGGTGTTGCCGATGCCCATATCGCCGGTCCCGAACAGGTGATAGCCCTTCTTTGCATACTCCAAACCGAGATCGAAGCCCGTCTGGATGCACTTTTCCGCCTGCTCCCTGGTCATGGCCGGACCTTTATGCATATTCGCGGTGCCGCGCATGACTTTTTTTGAAACGAGGCCGGGTACATCGCCGAAATCATAGTCCACGCCGATGTCCACCACGACTACCTCCGCCCCGGCATGCCGCGCCAGCACGTTGATCCCCGCTCCGCCGCGCAGGAAGTTAAGCACCATCTGAGGGGTGACCTCTTTCGGGTAGGCGGAAACACCTTCGGTTGCAATGCCGTGATCGCCGGCAAAGGTGAAAATGACCTTCTTGTCGAGCACGGGCATTTTGTTCCCGGTCATGCACACAACCCTTTTCGCAAACTCCTCGAGCCTGCCCAGACTTCCCAGCGGCTTTGTAAGATTATCGAGACGTTTTTGGGCCACTTCCGCGAGCGCTCCGTTGACTGCTGTGATCTGCTTCAATATATTTTTCATTTTTTGGTTTCCTCAATTCAGTTTATGATGCGTAGCATGGGTACATCGTTTGAACCTCTTAACGGTCTCATTCTTGTCGGCTCAATAACAGCGTAAACGACTTAAACTACTCAACACCAAACTCTTGAGGCTGGTCTGTTTCTTTCGATCATTTTTCCCTCCTGCGAGTAATTTGAATTCTGGAGTGAGCGCATACCCCGCAGCTTGCTGTCGTGGCTGGCACGCGAACACGATAATTATCTCACCCTCAGAATCGAAGCTCCCCCGGAGTTTACTCCGTGGAACTTCAATAAGACGTCTCCTGGCTCAGGACAACCTACTTGCCGGCCTTCCCGTCCCGCTACAAAAGGACAGTGGCGTACCCGGCTTTCGTTTCCTTTACAGTTGCGCGACAGCAGAGGGATCACACCTCTTTCCGTTTCTTATTCCTTATGTAACAATCATTCATGACACAGAAGGACAGAGATAACAGCTATGAAAGATCAATGTTCTTTCACAGGTCATCAGCGAATTCAGTGCCAAAGATTCTCCTCATACCTGATATACGTCCCGGACTCCGGCGACGACCGCACTTCATATTCACGTCAAAAGCCTGATCCAGCATGCCGGGGGTCAGCACAACCTCCGGCTTGGCCGATCCGATCAACGCGCCGCTCTTGATCAGCATCACGACAACGGTTAACGGCTGCTATTTTTAGTTTTTATCTGTGTTCATCTGTGTGTTCGCGAAGCGAACCTGTGGTTGCAAATTGCTTCCTGCTTCGCCTATCGCTCCAAAAAAAAATCCCCAGTCTTCTCGGAAGACTGGGGATTAATAGGGAATATTAACCCACACAGGATCTTAGCGCCGAAGACTGTGCGAGAACATCCAAGCAGGTCTTCTGGCTCTCCCCTCTCTGTCCGCCTTCCCGACCCTGTTCAGGTCAGTGGCTTGCTTCGGCAGAGATTAACTACAGGATCACAGCGGCGGGTCCGCTCCCGATTTTAACGGGATTCCCTTAGCCTGGATGTGGTCGATTCAATTATAGTTGCTTTTATAGCATACGTAAAAAGTAAAGTCAAAAGATTTTACGTCTGTCTCGCGCAAAGCCGCAAAGTCGCCAAGAAAGGCTTAACGCCGCAGAAAAAACAGGAAACCTAAACCAACCCGTGCTTTTGCCTTAGATTTATCTGCGTAATCTGCGGACAAAAATTCTTAAAGAATTGAAGCTGAGCTATCCGCAGATGGCCGCAGAGGCCGCAGAGGAAACGTCGTAATCTTTAAGATTTTTCTCCGCGACTCCGCGTCTCGGCGGTACATTCTGACTTCTTACGGCTTTATCAAAATTTTGCGGTTTCCTTTGCGCCTTGGCGGCTTTGCGCGAAAATAGTGTTTATAGTTAACAGCCGTCAATCGTTCTTACGGTTCTCAGGAATTCCCGGGACTTGAGCCGTTTGCCTATAATATGGAAGAAATGCGCCGAAAATGCCTGGTCCAGCTCCTGCATGATGCCGCCTGAGGGCTTGAGCCTGCAGACCTTGTCCATGTCCATCCGGAGCGCCTGGTAATAGAACCCCACCGCGCCCGAGGTAAGCCTGATCCGGGTCTCGCCGGACGACACCACGCAGTCCATGCACAGGACGCCGCCCTTCATGCCCTCGAAGATCATCTCCCCTTTCGGCTGCGTCCCGCAGGACAGGCAATGGTCCAGCTTGGGCTGATACCCCAGGAGCGACAGGAACTTGATCTCGAAGATCCTGAGCAGGAAGGCCGGGTCCTGGCCGAGGTCGAGGAGGTGCAGGATATGGGACAGGAGCAGGAAGGCGGGGGCGTTCTGTTGCCCGAGCGGCGACATTTCGCGCACCATCTCGAGCATCACCGCCCCTGCTGCCGCGCTTCCCAGGTCGGCGCCGATCGCGGAATGCTGCTCGATGATGTCCGTAGACTCGATGCGGATCAGCTCCTGGTGCTCCCGCTCGTAGAGATGAAGACGGGAGTACGTGAACGATTCCAGCCCCGCGCCGAAGCGCTTGAAGGACTTGCGCGCGTTCTTGGCCACGCCCTTCAGCATGCCCCGGTCGAGGGAGAAAAAGGTAACGAGCTTGTCCGCCTCGCCCAGGTTCATATGGCTGATGATGATGGCTTCGGTCTTGGATTTCATAGCAGAACAGGAACTTTTCACCACGCATTAACACGGCCCTGCTGCGAATTATGCGGCCGTTCAGGGTTCTCGCACCCGGCGGGGCGAAAGCGCCGGGTGATGGACACGGATAAAGCGAATTGTTCAAGAAACGTGACCGGGTGATGTTCAGAGAACGTAAGCATTATACACGGTCGGAAGGAGAGAGAAAAGGAGGAATAAGCCCGCCCAAGGGTCGCCTGAAGATCCATCGCATCTACTCCACGATCCTCGCCGTTACCTGCCGCACCGCTGACCTGCCGTGCTCATCCACGGCCCGCAGCACGAATTTCCCGGGCTTTGGTTTCCAGAAGAACGCCTTTCCGGCCTCTGACACTCCCAGGTACTCGTCATTCAGGAACCAGTGCAGTTTACGGGCATCGGCATCGGTGACCGCGGAGAGAGGCACCCGCTCTCTGTCAAGGGTCGATGCGCGAAGGCTATACACCACCCCTTCCCGGGGTGAGGTGATCTGCGGCCCTGTTCCCGTTGCCGATGTATCCTTCATCCCGCAGCCCGGCTCATATTCCGGTGGGACACGCCGGGGAATCCCTGTCTGCTTGAAGATCGCAAGCAGGTCTGACGGCCAGAACTCATACACGGCGTATCTGGTTCCGGGAGCACCTTCCATGCACGAACGCAAACCCGTTCGGATGTTCACGGATATCCTGCGGTGAATATCGCAGGTCTCGATAGGCGACTTTCCAGGAATGAACCAGGTCTCCATGGTCCGTTCGCAGGCAGGGCCCGGAATCTTGCCGGAG
>MHEA01000161.1:0-152 GCA_001805085.1 Nitrospirae bacterium GWC2_57_9 | reverse complement strand
GTGGAAGTATGTGCTCTCTCCGGCAAGATTCCGGGGGCCTGCGATTGGAGCGAATCCGCGATCTCGAAAAACAAGGGAGCTGCAGCATCCCGCCCGATGAACGCGGGATTTCCCTGGCCGTCGAAGTTCCCTATCCAGACGGCAAGTACATA
>MHEA01000160.1:23492-27748 GCA_001805085.1 Nitrospirae bacterium GWC2_57_9 | reverse complement strand
GATCACATTATCGATCATAATAGTCGTTTAACGGTGCATCTTTGCGTCGAATATCCTAGCGTTTAAAAGCCACTATAAATATCAGTTAAATGCAAGGAAGAAGATGGCAATTCCTAATGGGAATCATAACCCCAACGCTGTCACAGGACGTTCAATTTTGCAATTGACACCCGTTATTCCCTCAGCTATATTACGCTCATGCCGAAAAAGCGCGAGAAAGAAAAAAAGAATGGACCATCTCGGCCGGGCCTTCGCGGCCGGGTCTGGATGGATGGCCCGGAGGGCACCTTCTTCGGCCACGGCCGGGCGGTTCTGCTGGAGCGCATTATCGAGCATGGTTCGATCACCAAGGCCGCCAAATCGATGGACATGGCCTATCGCCATGCCTGGGACCTCGTGGATTCGATGAACCGGCAGGCAAAGGAGCCATTTGTTGAGGTAGCCACCGGTGGCAAAGGCGGGGGCGGCGCGCGCGTTACCAAGGCCGGAGAACAGGCGATCAAGATGTTCTGGCGGTTCCATAAGGATCTCCAGGCCTTTTTGAAGCGTGAAGAGAAGAAACTCAGACTTTGACAACAACAGGAGGACTTCGCCGTGAAGAACACTTTTTTGATTCTTTTGACAATTATGCTGATGAGTAATGTCGCTTTCTCCGAAACGCGCATCCGCTGCGCATCCACCACGAGCACTCAAAACTCGGGCCTTTTCGATTATATTCTCCCCCTGTTCGAGAAGAAAACCGGGATCAAGATTGATGTCGTTGCTGTCGGCACCGGCGCGGCCATCGAGATCGGCAAACGGGGGGACGCGGATGTGGTCTTCGTGCATGCCAAGGAGCAGGAGCTGAAGGCTGTCGAGGAAGGCTGGTTCGTGAACCGTCATGACGTCATGTACAACGATTTCGTGGTCATCGGCCCATCGAACGATCCGGCGAAGATCAAGGGCATGAAAGCGGCAACAGAGGCCTTCAAAGAAATTTCGGAGTCCGGCTCGTCCTTTGTTTCCCGCGGGGACAAGTCCGGAACGAACACCAAGGAACTGTCGCTCTGGAAAAAGGCGGGCATCGAGCCGGCGGGCCAGAAATGGTACCTCGAGGTCGGGCAGGGTATGGAAAAGACCCAGCGCGTTGCCGACGAAAAGCTTGCTTATACGCTTTCTGACCGGGGCACCTGGCTGGCCACGAAAGATAAGGACAAACTGGACATGGTCATCGTGCTTGAAGGAGACCAGTCCCTGTTCAATCAGTATGGTGTTATGATCCCGAACCCCGAAAAGCACAAACACATAAAGAACAAGGAAGCCCTCGAATTCGTGAACTGGCTCATCTCCCAAGAAGGCCAGGCAGCAATAGCGGGATTCAAAGACAAGAACGGCAACGCTTTATTCATACCGAACGCGAAATAAGCATACCGATGAGCTGGCACGGACCGGCCAGGACAAACGAGTGAATTCTGGAGATGCCTATACGAACCTTCACTTCGCGTAGCGAACGAATAAGGTTGTTATTTCACCTTAAGAATCGAGATTCCCTGCAGTTTGCTGCAGGAAGCCTCAATACTCCCAGGATTCCTCTGTTCGTGCCGGTCCGTGCCCATTGACTATGGATACCATCACCGAAGGTTTTTTACAAGCTTTTAAGCTGATCCTCCACCTGAACCCAGATCTGATCGGCATCATCGTGCTGTCGCTCAAGGTGTCCGGTCTTGCCCTGCTGCTCGCAACGCTTATCGGCATTCCCCTCGGAGGGTTTCTGGGTTTGAGGCGCTTTCCCGGGCACGGGCTCGCCGTGAGCAGCATCAACACCTTCATGGGCCTGCCGCCGGTGGTAGTGGGGCTCTTTGTGTATCTCCTGCTGTCGCGCAGGGGTCCGCTGGGAGCACTCGGCCTTCTCTACACACCCTCGGCCATGATCATCGCGCAGACCATCCTTGCCCTGCCCATCGTGATCGCCCTCTGCCGTTCGGCTATCGTGAGCGTCGATCCGATCATCGCACAGGCGGCGCGCACGCTCGGGGCAACGCCGCGGCAAGTGACGACGACCATCATCACCGAAGCCCGCTACGGCATCCTTTCCGCCGTCATTGCAGCCTTCGGAAGGGTCATGGCCGAAGTCGGATCGATCCTGATTGTAGGAGGGAACATCGCAGGCTACACGCGGGTCATGACCACGACCATTGCCCTGGAGACGGACAAGGGGAATTTCGAGCTGGCCCTGGCCCTGGGGATCATCCTGCTCTTGATCTCCTTTGGGGTGAACGCGGCTCTTCATCTTGTTCAGAGGAAAGGAGCCTTGCACGCAGCATGAGACTGACGCTGTCCCACATTAACAAACACTACGGCGGGAAGGAGATCCTCCGTGACTGCTCCTATGCGTTCTCCGATGCGGGAACCTATGTGTTGATGGGCGGGAACGGTTGCGGCAAGTCAACCCTGCTCCGGATCATGGCACTGCTGGAGGAACCGGACAGCGGGACGGTAGCGTTCTTGGCCGGGGGAAAAGTGCTCGCGCCGGACCCCACGATCGGTGAACGCCACCTCCATGAACAGCACGACAAGGGAAGCTCTCTCGACGCCGGCCGATTGCTCACGCCGGACCTCGCCCTGAGACGGCGCATCACGCTCGTGCTGCCGCGCATCGGACTTTTCAGCACGAGCGTTTGGAAGAACGTGGCCTACGGTCTTTCCCTTCGAGGCCAAAAAGGAGTCGCGGCCGATGAAAAGATCGCGCGCGCCCTCGCCTTTGTCGGGCTGGAGAAGAAGCGGGACCAGCATGCGCTCACCCTTTCGAGCGGCGAAAGCCAGCGTCTCGGCATCGCGCGGGCGTTGGCGCTGGAGCCGGAGATCCTCTTTCTCGACGAACCCACTGCCTCCATCGACGAGGAAAACACGAGCATCATCGAGTCCATCATCAAGACTATGAAGCAGGAAGGAAGGTCAATGGTCATCATGACGACCCATGACCGCTCTCAGGCGGAGCGCCTTGCCGACCGCCTGCTGCTGCTCACGCAGGGAGCCCTTCAGGACGTGCGACAAGCCTGAAGCAAAGTTTTTTCGATATTGCGGTTTTAAGCCCGATTGTGTAATATTCAGACACCATGCTGCAGTATATCCTTAAACGCGTCCTTCTTTTCATCCCCACCCTGCTCGGAATCACGCTCATTACCTTTATATTAATGCAGTCTCTGCCCGGCGATCCTGTCCTGGCCATGGTGGGCGAACGTTCGACGCCGGAGACCATTGCCCGCATCCGGGCGGAACTGGGACAGGACCGGCCATTGCCTCTGCAGTACCTCGGTTATTTGAAGTTGTTGTCTAAATTCGAGTTGGGCCGCTCGATTCATACCAACAGAAAGGTTGCGGACGATCTGCTGCAAAAATTTCCCAACACCTTAAAACTTGGATTAACCGCTTTGCTGTTCGCTTCAATCGTCGGAGTCGGCCTCGGCATCATCGCAGCCGTGAAGCGCGATACCGTCTGGGACCGCTTGATCACACTCGTTTCCGTCGGCGGCATTTCAGTACCCGTTTTTTGGCTGGGACTCGCGCTTATGCTCATTTTCGCGCTTTACTTGCGCTGGCTCCCGCCGTCAGGCATGGGTAATGGCAGTCTTCTCTACATCATCATGCCTGCAGTGACGCTGGGCACGTTTTCATTATCGTATATTGCCCGGATCACTCGTTCTTCGATGCTCGAATCGCTTTCACAACCTTTTATCGCGGCAGCTCGGGCAAAAGGACTGCCGGAGACCAGTGTTGTTCTCAAGCATGCCCTTAAGAACTCATTGATCCCCATTGTAACGGTCATCGGCCTCGACCTTGGCTCCTATTTAAATGGTGCTGTTCTTACCGAGACAATTTTTGGATGGGATGGACTCGGAAGATACGCGTTAACGGGTATTCTGGGACGAGATTATCCGGTCATCATGGGCGTGGTGCTTTTCGGCGCGGTTATCTTCGTGACCATCAACCTGCTGGTGGACGTTTCCTATCATTTCCTCGACCCCCGGGTCAGGATAAAAGAATCAAGGTAATATGTTAAGCGAACGGAAGCTTAAAAACGTGACAAACAACCTGCCTGTGCTGATGGCCGCTATTGTCCTCATCGCACTCCTGTTCATGACGCTTGCCGGACCTCACCTGGTAAACTATCACCCGGAAGCGATCGACCTGCACCACCTTAAGCAGCCCCCCGGCAGAAGTCATTTTCTCGGCACGGACAGTGTGGGCCGCGATATTCTGTCTCGTATTGTTTACGG
>MHEA01000160.1:11372-23474 GCA_001805085.1 Nitrospirae bacterium GWC2_57_9 | reverse complement strand
GGTGGGCATCCTCGCCGCCGCTCTCTCGCTCGCGATCGGCATCTTCTTCGGGTTGATCGCCGGATACTTCGGGGGGAAGACCGACGCTGTGCTTTCCCAGTTCTTTGATATCTTTCTCGCCTTCCCGAGCCTGCTCCTTGCCATCGGGATCAGCGCGGTCATGCCGCCGGGCCTGCTGTCCGCCATGTTGGCCATTACGCTCGTGGGCTGGGCCGGCTTTGCGAGGCTGGTCCGCGGCATCACCCTGTCCTTAAAGGAACAGACCTATGTCGAAGCTTCACGGGCGCTCGGGGCGAGGCCGTCGCGTATCCTGTACCGTCATATCCTCCCGAATGCACTGCCCCTGCTCCTGGTCGCAGGCAGTCTCCGTGTGGGAGGCTTCATCCTGCTCGAAGCGGCGCTCTCATTCCTCGGCCTCGGCGTCCAGCCGCCCACGGCCACCTGGGGCTCCATGATAAGCTTGAACCGGGCCTACATCAACTCTGCCCCCTGGATGGTGATCTTCCCGGGCGTTGCCATCAGCATCACCGTCATCAGCTTCAACATCCTGGGCGATTTTCTGCGGGACAAACTGGATCCCCGGATGCAGGTGTAGAAACAACCGCGTCCGGAATGCGGAATTGGAAGGCACCTCTAATCTCATGACTTACGGCAGCGATCAGCGGCTCCAGGTACCTTGTACGCTTCCGTCCGCCTGCCCCCAGCGCTTATGAGCGCTTGCCGCGAATGCAGGGTTGTGTAAATCCCTGCTAAACTGGTTTAATAACTGAGAATCAAAATCTTCTCAAAATGACAAAAAATTTCACCGCGATGCCGCAATGAACGCAAGGAAATCTTAAACTCTAATTCCGTGGAAGTTTATCCCTGGCGACCTTCGCGCCTCAGCGGTTCAAAGGTTTTTGATTTTGGCCCCGGCTTGTCCGGGTTAGGTATTTCAATTATGATTTCTCCCATTCGCGCGAAAAAATCACTGGGCCAGAACTTCCTGAAGGACCCTCACTACCTCCGAAAGATCGTTGACGCCGCAGCGGTCGGTCCCGTGGACCGCATCCTCGAGATCGGTCCGGGAATGGGGCATCTCACCCGCATCCTGTCGGAGCGGGCGCAGAAGGTGCTGGCCCTGGAACTGGATGACCGGTTGATCCCGTATTTGCAGCAGGAGTTCGGGGAAAAGGAAAACGTCGAAATCCGGCACGTCGACGCCCTCGAATACCCCTATTCCTCTCTTCCAGGCGGCTGGAAGGTCGTTGCCAACCTTCCTTATTATATTTCCACGCCCCTGATCCAGAGGCTTCTGCAGGACCGGTCCAGGTTCACGACCCTCACCCTTATGCTGCAGAAAGAAGTTGCGGAACGCATCGCGGCGGGGCCGGGAGGCAAAGAATACGGTTATCTTTCGGTTCTCGTTCAACTCTACTCGGAACCGCGAATCGAGTTCTCCGTGCCAGCCGGCGCGTTTACGCCGCGGCCCGAAGTGGATTCCGCAGTGATCACGCTGGTGCTGCGGGACCACCCGGCACTCGCAAACCGTGATCACAATTTTCTTATCCGCCTCGTCAAGGCAGCCTTTTCGCAGCGCCGAAAAACGCTTCGCAATGCCCTCAAGCAGCTTGAAATTCCCGCCTCAAAGATGGGGGCGGCTTTTGCGGAAACAGGCGTTGACCTCGGTCGCCGCGCGGAGACCCTGACCGTTGAAGAGTTCGCAAAACTCGCTGACTTTCTTTTTTCCTGAAGCGCGGCATAGCAGCCACGCGATCTTTCCTCTCTTCTGATCCAGCTCATGACACTCTGAAAACGGATCGCAATGATCGCCTCGATTCCTCGAGGCAGCGCCACTTCGGCATTAAACCTTTGGTGTCCTTGACAACCCTTTTTGCCTTGACATTTGCCGCTCTTGACCTATAATAATCTCTCTTTTTGGAGACGCAATCACGATGAAAGAATCGATCGTAAAGATTTTCGAGGACAGCGCCCAGGTCAAGGTAAAGTTTGTGCGGGAGAACGCGGACAAGATCGTCGAAGTCGTTCAGCTCATCGCGCAGACCTTCCGGGAAGGCAGAAAACTGCTCCTCTTTGGGAACGGCGGCAGCTCCACCGATGCCTCTCATATCGCAGCCGAGTTCGTGAACCGCTTTCTGATGGAGAGGCCGCCCCTGCCCGCGATTGCCTTGAACACGGATGCGGCCGTGCTGACCAGCATCAGCAACGATTATGATTACTCTCAGGTCTTCTCGAAGCAACTGAGCGCCCTGGGACACGAGGGCGATGTCGTGATCGGCATCAGCACGAGCGGGAACTCTCCGAACATCATCAAGGCCCTTGAAGTCGCGAAGAAGAATGGGATGAAGACCGTGATCCTGACCGGCGGCACGGGCGGCAAGCTGGCCGGCATGGCCGACTACACTTTCATCGTTCCTACCAAGCATACAGCCCGGATCCAGGAAACGCACATCACCCTCGGACATGCCATTTGCCAGATGGTGGACGAGGAACTCTTCGGCAATTGCCACTGACCGCTATGAAAAAGATAGACCCTGCAAAGATCAAGACCTACTCAATCAAAGGACGCGAGAGCAAAGTGCGCATCAACGATTTTGCGAAAGCGCCTGTCAAGGGTGCGTCCTTTCAGGATTTTTTTTCTTCGCTTCCCAACATCCTCGCCGCCAGGCAGTTAAGGGAAGTTGCCGCGGCCATCGTTCAGGCCCGAAAGGACGGTTGCCCGGTCATGCTCGGCATGGGTGCGCATTCCATAAAAGTGGGATTGAATCCGGTGATCATCGAGCTCATGGAGAAAAAGGTGATCACGAGCCTTTCTTTGAACGGGGCGGGCATGATCCACGACTTCGAACTTGCCTTCATCGGCCAGACATCGGAGGACGTGGACAAGGAGATCCTTTCCGGAGCCTTCGGCATGGCCGAGGAAACGGGCAGTTTTCTCAATCAGGCGATCGCGGCGGCGGCTGAAGGGCAGGGCATCGGAGCAGCAGCGGGCCGCATGATCCAGGACAGTTCATTTCCTTACAAGAACATGAGCCTTCTTGCCGCGGGCGCCCGCTGCCGCGTGCCGGTAACGGTTCATGTGGCGATCGGCACCGATATCATTCATATGCACCCGTCCTTTGACGGCGCAGCTACCGGGAGGGCCGCGCAGAACGATTTTCTCGCCTTCTGCTCCCTGGTATCCGAACTGGAGGGTGGCGTATACATCAATCTCGGGTCAGCGGTGCTGCTGCCTGAAATATTCCTGAAGGCCGTCACTCTCTGCAGGAACCTCGGCAATCCGCTGCGGCATTTCACCACCGTGAACATGGATTTCGTGCAGCATTACCGGCCGAACACGAATGTGGTCCGCCGCCCCACCCAGGACGGAGGGCGGGGATACGCTATCACCGGCCATCATGAGATCATGCTTCCCCTCCTTGCTGCAGCTGTGGTGGAACAACTCTGATCACTGCACAGTTAAGTGCACAATGATGCTCATTTTCTCCCCGCAAAGCCTGCGCCAGTATCATCCGTCTAGACAGCGAACCGCGCTTTCAGAAAGAAATCTATCCTGATCTGTCCTTTATTCCGACTGCTGTGATGGTCCGATAAGATACGTTCCGACACTGTTTCGTTCGATTTTCGACTCCTCTACCCTTTTCAGTTCGTTAACTCCTCAAAATATAATGATTCAATTTATGGCAGACTTCTTGCTTATCAGTGCCTGTACATGCATATCGGTTCAGACGCCAGTTTGCGTTTAGTCGATATGCCCTGTGCCTGCCTCATTCCCCCCCAAGACGCCTGTCCGTACCGGGCTAATTCAGCAAGAATTAGTCCGGTGCGTGCAGGCGTCCCCCCTTTCACATACCTTAGTCTTAGCCAAACTGAGCCAGCCCCATTTTTTCCTTTTTAAAAACGGCCTCTCATGAACTTTAAATACTCTTGTGCTATGCTCAAAGTAGGCAGTTAATTTGGCCCAAGCCGGCAAACTATGAAAATATCCAGCCCTGCCTTCAGCCAGAATAGTTCCATACCTGTCAGATATACTTGCGACGGCGAGGATATCAGCCCTCCCCTTTCCCTGCAAGAAGTGCCGGCTGCCGCAAAAACTCTCGCCTTGATCGTCGATGATCCCGACGCCCCTGCCGGCACATGGGTTCATTGGCTCGTCTGGAACATCGATCCCCAAACCACCACGATACCCGAGGGAAAGCTTCCGGAGGGAGCACGGGAAGGCGTCAATGATTACAGACGCACTTCATACGGCGGACCTTGTCCTCCCTCAGGAACTCACCGTTACTTCTTCAAACTCTACGCGCTCAACACAAAACTTGATCTCGATCGGAACGCTAAGCGAAAGATGCTGGAAGCCGCGATCAAGGATCATGTCATAGCATCGGCAGAATTGGTCGGTCTCTACAAAAGAACATAAACGGATCTTTGGCAGCCCTCTGCGTGGGAGTATTACGTCTGCCAGTCAGCGACAGTATTTTTTTGACCTGCCCGTAGTTTTTGTTACCCCTATCATAAAATTAGAATTTTAGTTCGTAATCTTAATGAATTAGATTAAATCTTGACACTTTTTTCCTAACAGTTTACTTTACTTATAATCGTGCATCGCATCGTGCCCGGAACAAGAGTCCCGAAGGGGGGATGCATTCCGGGATCGGTGCGGCAGCAGACAAATTTAAGAAACGATTCCATTAAGGAGGATCAAATGCAGAAAACAGCTATCTATCGGGGGGAAGAGATCAAGGAGGCAATCCCTGTTGTAAGGGAAATGCCGGAAAACTACATTGCTGAACTGGAGATGAGGACCGAGCAGTACGTTCAGCAGCTCAGGGATTTCGAATCGAGATGCCTGTTGCCCGGTTTCGACCAGGAACAGCTGCAGGCGGAGATCGCCCTGCTGACCGATTCCATGCTGGAGGCGTGCGTCCGCTTCGAACAGCAGGTCAACAACGATGCGTTTATCGTGAAAACAGCGCAGGTCGAGTTCCGGGAAAAGACGAACGCGATCCTGTCCAGGAGCTATCTCATCAACCGGACCAGAACCTGGCCGCAAGGTCATCAGGGGGATTACAATACTCTCGAGATGGCTTACAAGAACTCGCCCTTGTCCGAAGGCATTGGATATTATCTGGACAGATACATGCTGACGGCGCCGCTTGCAGAGGGCGTGCGGGACCGTATCGTCATGCTCCGGGAACTGCTGCGCGGCGCGCTTTCCACCAAACCGAAGCAGAAAGTGCTCGACGTGGCCTGCGGTTCCTGCCGCGAGGTGTTCGAACTTGCCCCCGCCATTAAAGCGTCAGGTGCAAAATTCGTCTGTGTCGATCTTGACGACGATGCCCTCAACTTCGCCCTCGACCGTCTGGCCCATGCAGGACTGACCACCGAACAGGTTGAGCTGCGCAAGTACAACGCGCTTCGCATCTTCGATTTTGAAACAGCGGTCATGGAATTCGGCATGCAGGACGTCATTTACAGCGTAGGCTATTTTGACTATCTCCCCGACGATTTCCTGATAAAATTATTGAACTCACTGTATAAGCTGCTTGCTCCCGGCGGGAAGATCATTGCCTCTTTCAAGGATGTAAACCGCTATCGGCCGCATATTTACCACTGGCTCGTGAACTGGGACGGGTTCCTGCAGAGGACCGAAGATGATTTTGAAAGAATTCTGCACTACTGCGACCTCCCGGACAGCGCCTTGAAAATGGAACGGGTTGATTCGGGATCGGTCATTTTTTATACTATCGCAAAGCCCTGAGCTCCGGATATTCAGGGAAGATCAGAGGGCGGAGGTTCGAAAAATGCAGGCTGGCCGATGCATAACCTGCTCGGCCCGCATTCTTTCTTTCCGGGGTCCATCACCGGCAATTGCATATTGTAAACAGCCGGGGAACATGCTATAAATAAAAATGATAGCGCCGGAACCGGCATTCACGCACGTCACAAGTGCTCAGGGGGGCGGGTCTGAACTCATCATTGCTTCTGAACAAGATTGCGATAGTGACGGGTGGATCGAGAGGTATCGGCCGTGCGATCGTTCTCGCCCTCTCCAGGGCCGGAGCGGACTGCGCTTTTACCTACTCCAAGGATCACGCGCCTGCGGAATCCCTGGTTCAGGAAGTTCGCTCTCTCGGTCGCAGGGCATTGGCGGTTCAGCGCGATGCCCGGGACTTTGACGGGGCGAAGACGCTGGTCGAAGAAATAAAGAACACTTTTGGCAATATCGACATCCTTGTCAACAACGCGGGCATAACCAGGGACCGGTCGCTTATGATGATGAGCAGGGAGGACTGGTCCGATGTTGTTGATACCAACCTCACCGGCGTTTTCAACGCCACCCGTGCCTGCATCATCACTTTTCTGAAGCAAAAAAGCGGGAACATCGTGAATATCTCTTCAGTGAGCGGGGTGCACCCGCTCCCGGGACAGGTCAATTACGCGGCAGCAAAGGCGGGAGTGATCGGTTTTACGAAGTCCCTGGCAAGAGAGGTGGCGCCTTACAATATCCGGGTCAATGCCGTGGCACCCGGCTTTATCGAAACCGAAATGACGGCCGGCCTGGGCGAGAAGAACCGCGAACGCTTTCTCGGCATGGTTCCGCTCGGCAGGTTCGGCACCGCCGAAGAGGTGGCCATGGCCGTTCTGTTCCTCCTGAGCGATCGTTCGCGGTATATTACCGGGCAGACGATCCAACTTGATGGAGGTCTGGGCATCTAAGTGCGAACCAACGGGGACATAGCAATCACCGGCGTCGGCGTGGTCTCTCCGGTTGGAGCGGGCAGAGATGCCTATTGGGAAGCACTATTCCGGGGAACGAGCGGGATCCGGCCGATCACCCTTTTTGATGCCGCACCCTATCCTCTTGCTGTTGCGGGAGAGATCACCGATTTTGACCCGCTCCCTATCCTCGGCAAGAAAGGACTGCGCGACCTGGACAGGAGCACCAGGCTGCTCTGCAGTGCCGCAAAAATGGCGCTCGAGGACAGCGGGCTTACAATCACGGAAGAGAGCACCCATGCCACCGGCGTCTCCGTGGGCGCCACCTACGGCAGTCTGCACAGTATTTCTCAGTTCGATCGGTCCGGGCTGATCGAGGGTCCCCGTGCGGTCAATCCCTCTCACTTTCCGAACACGGTACTGAACTCTCCCGCCAGCCAGGTATCCATCCGGTTCAGGATCAAGGGTTTTAACACCACGATCTCGACCGGCTTTTGCGCCGGACTCGATGCCGTCTCCTATGCTGCGGATTTCATCAAGACGAACAGGGCTGACAGTGCTGTTGCCGGCGGCGTTGAGGAGCTCTGCGAAGAGACGTTCCTGTACTTCCATCATCTGGGCTACCTGTCCGGCGCCGGCGGCCCCGCCCTCTCCTGCCCCTTCGATGCAAGAAGGAACGGCATCATCCCCGGCGAAGGAGCTGCTGTGCTGGTCCTCGAACGCGAGGAGCAGGCAGCGACCCGCGGAACGAATGTCCTTGCCAAAGTGCTGGGCTGCGGCAATTGCTTCGATCCCTTCGCGGACGGCAGCTTCGATAGCGCGGGCCGGGGATTGGCAACGGCTATTCAAAACGCGCTCAGGAATGCTTCTCTCACTCCCGAAGACATCGATTATGTCTGCTCAGCGGCAAATTCGACCAGGGGTCTCGACCGGATGGAAACGAAGGTACTGAAACAGGTATTCGGGCAGCATTGCCGGAAGATGCCGGTCAGTTCCATAAAATCCATGATCGGAGAAAGCTATTCCGCGTCCGGAGCAATGGCCCTCGCAGCCGCAGTAGGTGCGCTCCAGAGGGATCTGATTCCTCCCACAGCGAACTATCGGGATAAGGATCCCGACTGCGATCTCGATTGTGTGCCCGGCCCTGCCCGGGAAGCTCACCTTCGTCATGTACTGGTGGTGGCGGCAGATCCTTACGGCGCGAACAGCGCAGTCATACTGGGAAGATAGGGGGCGTGGATGCAGCTCGACTTTGAAGAGGTAAAGAGGCTTGTCCCTCAGCGGTTCCCCTTCCTGATGGTTGACAAGGTTCTGGAACTGGAACCGGGAAAATCGGCAATAGCGGTCAAAAACATCTCCGGCAATGACATAGTCTTTTTGGGTCATTTCCCGGACAAGGCGATTTTGCCCGGGGCGCTGATCCTCGAGGCGATGGCACAAACCGCCATCATCCTGTTCGCGGTCTCGAACACGAACACAACCGGAGAAAAGAGCCCCATTTACTATTTCGGATCGGTCAAGGCGCGCTTCCTCCACCCTGCCGTTCCCGGTGACCAGCTGAAGATCAAGGTTGTCAATGTCAAGATACTGGCAACGGGTGCCTTTGTGTCCGGCGAAGCATTCGTCGATGACAAAAAAATTTCCGAAGCGGAGCTGGTATTCAGCGTCAAGCATGAATAAACGAGTCGTCATAACCGGCCTCGGTGCCATATCCTCGATCGGCATCGGCAAGGATGCCTTCTGGCGGAGTCTCCTCGAGGGAAAAAGCGGGATCAGCCCGGTCTCCGCGTTCGATACGTCGCGACATTTCACTCATAATGCCGGCGAAGTAAAGGACTTCAACTCCGAGCAGTTCCTGCAGCGGGATCGCCTGAGAACCATGAACCGGGCGACGCAAATGGCTGTCGCATCGGCCAGGCTTGCTGTTGCAGACGCTTGTTTCACTTCTGATCAGCTCTCCGGCATAGGGGTTGGGGTTTCTCACGGCACTACGCTCGGTGCGGCTCAAGCGATCGAAGAGGTGGACAATGCGCTCGTTGCCAATCGGGATGCGGACAGGGACCTGTTCGTCCAGATGCCGCCGCATGCAGCGGCATCAGCAGTTGCCGCGGAATTCGGCTGCGAGGGCCCGCATTTCATGGTCACGACCGCGTGCTCGGCAGGCAATTATGCGATTGCCTATGCCTATGATCAGATCCGTCTGAACCGGGCCGATATCATGATTGCCGGGGCTTCCGACGGCATTTCCCGGATAGAATACACCGGATTCAATCAGTTCTCGGCGGTGGCCCCTGATAAGTGTCAGCCTTTTGATCTGAACAGAAAAGGGATGATCCCCGGGGAAGGCGCAGGGATGCTCATCCTTGAAGACCTGGAACATGCCGTGAAACGCGGCGCCGCAATATACGCCGAGATAGCGGGCTACGGCCTGAGTTGCGATGCGCATCATATGACGAATGCGTCGGTAGCGGGAATTGTACAATGCATGAAGAGTGCTCTGGAGCATTCGGGCGTCACAACGGCTGAAGTTGACTATATTAGTGCACATGGCACAGGAACGCGGGCGAACGATCGCGCAGAATGCGCTGCGATTAAAGAAGTGTTCGAGCAACGGTACCGGGACATCCCGGTCAGTTCCATTAAATCCATGCTCGGCCATACCATGGGAGCTGCTTCGGCGCTCGAGGCTGTTGCCTGCGCGCTCGTCGTACAGCACGACATCATTCCGCCCACCGTTAACTTTGAAACCCCTGATCCGGAATGCGATATCGATTGCGTGCCGAATCGGTCGCGAAAGCAGCGGGTGGCGGTGGCGCTGAATAATTCGTATGCATTTGGAGGCAACAACGCCTCTGTTGTTTTTAAAAAATTTACTCTTTAAGGAGCGCTCACTCGAATGGGACAGGACATTGGAAAAGAGATCATTGCCATCATTGCTGATGTTACGGGATTCGAAGAATCGGATATAACCCCTGATACAAACATTGCTAAAGACCTTGAGGTAGACTCGATCAAAACAATCGAGATTACTGTGGCGATCGAGAAAAAATTCCACGTTTCAATACGCGATGAGGATGTCCCGAAGATCGTCTCGGTGAGGCAGGCTGTTGACCTCGTAGAAAAGCTGCTGGTGAAGGCTTAGTAAGTCCCGGTTCAAAAACAATACGATCACTTTTCAGCTTGGGACAGGCTGATAGCTGCGGCCAATCTGAAACCGCAGCCGCAACTCCGCTCTGACCATGTTCATCTTGAACGTACCGTCTGGATTACCGTGAAGATAAAGTTCATATATCCAAAATTCGATAAGTTTCTTGATACCTACCCCGACCTTGCCCAGATGCCGGCTATCGCTGCAATCTGGTCATTCCGGATGCCCCCCGCATTAGGCATACCCATACTGGCCGGGCTGACTCCGGATGACATAGTGTGGCATGTGCAGGACCAGAATATCGAAGAAATAAATTTCGATGACGATTCTGATCTGATCGCAGTCAGTTATTTTACACCGCAAGCCGGTTATGCCTATGAGATCGGCGATGAGTTCATGCGGAGAGGCAAGACCGTTGTCGCGGGAGGGATGCACCCTTCCATGATCCCGGACGAGGCGTCCCGACATTGCACTAGTTTATGCATTGGGGAAGCGGACACCTTATGGCAGAATATTGTTCACGATTTCCAAAACGGACAATTAAAGCCGTTGTATAAAGCCCGCCAATGTCCTTCTCCAAATGAAATATCCAGTCCCAAGCTTGCTGTTTTTGATGAAACGAAATACGACTGGCATGCATCACTGGTTTCAATCACCCGCGGATGCCCTTACAACTGCGGTTGGTGCAATATCCCGATCTATCAAGGACGAGAGATACGCTTTCGGCCGATAGACGCAGTAGCAGAAGAAATCCGCAGGTTATCCGGCAAGGAGTTCTATATAACCGATGATGTAATCACGTGGAACAGGGAATCGATCAATACATATATGCTGGAACTCTGTGACAGGATCAAAGACTACCGGGTGAGCATGTTTTTGTCCGGTTCTCCGGCCATGAACAGGGACGCAAAATTTTTAAATGCCCTGGCAGGAGCGGGATGCAAAAACATGTACGTTGTTTTTGCAAGTGACGCCTACAGCAAGATGTTCTATCAAAAGAACAAGGCGATCTGGGACAAATGTACGGATCTCGTCGCTGCATTGGAAGACCGCGGAATACGTTTTTTTGGTTCTTTTAGTGTGGGCTATGATTTTGTCGGCGAAGAACAGTTTGATCGGATACTGGAATTCTGCGAACAGGCCAAGATTAAAACAGCAGAGTTCTTCATCGCAACACCCTTCCCGAATACGCCGTTCTGGCACCAACTGATCGAGGAGAACCGCCTGATAAATCCCATTAATTGGAAAAAATATAACTGTGCAAACGTTGTCTTCAAGCCCAGGGTTCTTACAGAAGAAAAACTGCTCGACGGTTTTTTGTATCTTTGGAACGAGTTTTATAAAGACGCTGATTATCGCGAGTACCTGGCGACCTTCCCCTCCTTATATCAAAAAGCCGAACATCTGACAAAATCTCAGCGCAGGTAAGAGGATTATTTCGATGTCTCGGGGACATACCGATTATGACGCCGTTATTGTTGGAGCGGGCATCGGCGGCCTTACGTGCGGATGTTATCTTGCGCAGGCCGGCATGAACGTACTCATCCTGGAACGGCACAGCCGCCCCGGCGGATACTGCGCATCGTTCAAGAGAAAAAATTTTTTGTTCGATGCCGCGGCCCATTCATTCGGCGGCTATCGGGACGGTGGTCTCGCCAGGCAAGTTATCAATGAGCTGAACATTGATATACTGATCGCACGTCATGATCCGACCGACGTCATCCTGACGCCTCACAGTCGGATTTCATTTCATGCCGAGAGAACCAGTACAGTTTCTGAATTTCAGGCTGCTTTTCCTGGTGAGGCCCGGAATATAACGAATTTTTTTTCCTTTATTGAAAATCCTCCCGCAGCAGCGTTAGCCCTCGCGCGAAGACGAACGTTCCAGGATCTCCTGGACGGTTATTTCAGAGATGGAAGACTCAAGGCCGTACTCTCGTACCCTTTATTAGGAAATTGCGGTTTGCCACCCACGTCTCTGTCGGCATTTATCGGCGCCAAGATTTTTCGTGAATTCCTTATCGACGGGGGCTATTATCCCGTCGGAGGAATGCAATTGCTTTCGGACGCGTTCGCAACCCGTTTTTCTGAGTACGGAGGCGAGCTGAAGTGTTCCTGTGAAGTAAAACGTATTCTGCTGGATCACGGAACCTGTGCGGGCGTGGAACTGTCTGACGGCACAACGATACCGTCGAACATCGTGGTTTCCAATGCAGATGCGCGGCAGACATTTTCCG
>MHEA01000160.1:10260-11295 GCA_001805085.1 Nitrospirae bacterium GWC2_57_9 | reverse complement strand
GTTGTCTATATGGGAATCGACCCGACCGCAGGCCAACTGCCGGACAGAGGTGTCAATCTCTGGTATCTACCCCATTACGACCTCGACTCCCTCTATCGCAAGGCTAGAGCCAACCATGCCGACACTGTATTTATGCTGCGAGTTGGTCCCAACAAGAATAGTATGGTGGCTTTTGCACAGGCTAGTTTTTTAAGTTTAGATTATTGGAGAAAGAGCAAAAAAAAGCTGTTAGACCACTATATCTCCAGAATAGAGAGCTGCATCATCCCCGGATTATCAAAACAGCTTCTTTATCGAGAAGCTGCGACTCCTGCTACGCTTTATAGATACACTCTGAACTCCCAAGGTGCATCTTATGGGTGGGATGCCACAGTTGAACAGCTTGCTGACCGTGATTTTTACCGGCCCCCGTTTGTTCGAGGGCTATATTTGGTTGGTCACTGGACAACACAAGGACTCGGTATCACAGGTGCAATTTATACAGCTCGCGAAAGAGCAAGATGGCTATTGCAGGGTGCAAAAAGGAAAAGACTATGATACAATAAATAGGCTATGAAAAAAGAAGCCTACCTTAAGCAGGAACTATCCAATTTAAACCATAAATATTTGCCGCTCCTTTTCCTCTTTGGGGCCGGCACGGATGTCGCACTTTCTCTTCTCGATTTTATTGTCACCCCCGACAATTTCTCGAAATTTTTCCTTATACGGGCAATAACGGCTGTGCTTACGATCGGACTGGCAGTGCTTGTCAGATCAGCCTCTAGTTCCCGCTTCGATACAGCAGCTCTCCTTGCAGCTACAGTAATCACAGCTTCAATGCTCGAAGCAATGATCCTTCGCTTTGGTGGCCATCAATCCAGTTATTATGTGGGAATGCTCCTTCTTATGATATTCGTTTTTGCTTTCCTTCCGATATCGGCCAGAATGACCATCCTCATCAATAGCATAATCTACAGTATATATCTCGTCCCGATTTTGATATATGACCAAATATCGAATCCGAGAACCTTTATTACTAATAACGTATTTCTCATC
>MHEA01000160.1:7308-9933 GCA_001805085.1 Nitrospirae bacterium GWC2_57_9 | reverse complement strand
GCAGCGCCTGCTCGAGGGCGAGGCGCTGGTCTACGAGGCGATGCACAACAGGAAGGACGGCAGCCCCCTTTACCTCGAGATCAGTTCCAAGGCGATCACGATCGACGACGAGGTTTACATTCAATCCTTGTACCGCGATATTACGGAGAAAAAGAGGCTCCAGGAGCATCTTTTCCAGTCCCAGAAAATGGACTCCATCGGCGTTCTCGCCGGGGGTATCGCGCACGACTTCAACAATATCCTGACGGCGATCATCGGCCATTCTGAGATCATCCGTCGGAGCGATCTGGATGAAAAAGCTCTTCGCAGCCTGAATGTGATCGAAGAGGCGTCCCGGCGGGCGGGCAGGATGATCTCGAAGCTGCTCGGCTTTGCCCGGAAGAGCAACTTCGAGGTGGTCCCGCTCAACATGAACGACGTCATCTTCGACACGGTCAAGCTGCTGGAGCGGGTCATCGATAAGAAGATCAACTTAACGGTTGAGCTGGACAACCGGCTCCCGCTCGTTCTGGGCGATGTCAACCAGATGGAGCAGGTCATCATGAACCTTATCGTGAACGCCCGCGATGCCATGCCCAGCGGCGGCCGCATCGTCATCAAGACCTCTACGCGGGAGGTCACGAAAGGAATGCCGGACGTGCCGCCTTACCTGCCTGCCGGCGAATATGTCATCATGACCGTGAGCGACACCGGCCTGGGCATCCCGAGGGACGTGATGGGCAAGATCTTCGAGCCCTTCTTTACCACCAAGGAGCGCGGGAAAGGTACCGGGCTGGGGCTGTCCATGGTCTACGGCGTAGTCAAGGAGCACAAGGGGTATATCTCGGTTCAGAGCGAACTGAACAGGGGAACGGCCTTTACGGTTTATATCCCCGCATCGCGCGCCGAGACGATCATAGAGGAAAAAAGGGGTCAGCCGTCCGTGAGCGGGAGCGAAACCATACTTGTCGTCGATGACGAGCCGGATATCCTGCACGCTGTGCAGGACGCCCTGTCCAGCCACGGCTACAAGGTCTTTGCCGTGGGGGACCCGGCGGCCGGCATCAGCATCTTCAAACGGTTGTCCGGCGATATAGCCCTCATCATCACCGATATCGTGATGCCCCGGATCAACGGCAAGGAGCTGATCGGCCAGATCAAGGCGGTCAATCCAGAGGTCAAAGTACTGGCCATGTCGGGTTACACGAAGTATGTGGCACCCAAGAACGAAATCGGAGAGATCAACGGGTTCCTGCAAAAACCTTTTGAATCCTACTATCTGCTCTCGGTCGTGCGCCGCATCCTCGATGCCCGGCCCCACGACCTCATCAGGAACTAGCAGCACCCACCCGCCTTCAAAATGCTAAAACCAGGAAGCTTTGACACAGAAAAAAGCAGATGAAATATGATTTTCACTGATAGGTCATGTCTTATCCGTGCGAACTCATAACAATCCGCCGCCGTTATCAGAGTCAAATTCTAAAGGTTTTTTTCGGCATCAACCAAAATTTAATTTTTGAAATATGAAAAACCTTACATTTCCATGGCAGGCATCAGGTAAACAGGCCTCTTGACGCGCTCCGGCTCGTCCAGCAGGATCGCCGCCGCCTTTGCCAGTTCCGAGGGGGTCTTCCCGCCTGCCGGCAGCATGATGAGCGAGACCGAGAACTCCTCGGCGGCCTTCAGGATCTCCTCATCGGGGTACCCCGCCCGGAAAACCTCGGATGCTTTTATCCCCTGTTCGCCCAGCCATTTCTGGACGCTCTTTATCACAGACGCTGTTTTCTTGCGCACCTGCTCAAGTTCGTCCCTTTCGGCAGAGCTGTACAGATGGACCGGAACGACGCCGAGAAACAGAACGGCGGAACCCGTTTCCCTGGCCTCGGCGCAGATCATGTCCCGGTCCGCTTTGACCGTTTCCGAGCTGTCAACAGGGACCAGGATCGTTCCCGGTATAATGTAGACCGGCCGGGAAGTCCTTCTGACCAGCGCCTTGTAGCGCGGAGACGCCAGGACCAGGTCCGGCTGCTCGCTCTCGGCGACCCTTGCCGCCTCTTCCACCGGCTCCCCCTCTTCGGACCTGACGTTAACGCTGATCCCCTCGTTGCCCGCTGCACTGATGATCGCCTCTGCATCCCGACGGTGGCGCGCAGACTCCGCACGAGCGATATCTTGCGCTCTGGGTCCCGCATCATAGTCCACAAAAAGATCGGTCTGAAAAACCTGAAGAACAGTGAGCGACCCGCCCTTTTCCCGGACTTTTCTCAGGCCATACCGGAGCGCCGCTTTCGACTGCATCGTGCCGTCATAGAGTGTAAGGATCTTCATTTCTCCTGCCTCCAAGGACTGATTGAATTATGTATACCTGGCCATGCAACACTATTAGCCATAGCAACATTTTAATGCACTAAAATTTTGTCGATTTTCCTTGCCGATACAGGAAATACTTCTACTATTATAAAAAAACATGCATCAATGAATTGCACCTAAAATTATTATAATGACTTAATTGTTTTTTATTTCAATCAATTAGCATTGGCATATCGATTGCTTTTATTACATCAGAACCGTAAATCACTGCTCAGGAGGTCACTATGAAAAAGTTCTTTATCATGCTGGAAGATCTTTGGGTAGCCGTGGCATTTG
>MHEA01000160.1:4971-7174 GCA_001805085.1 Nitrospirae bacterium GWC2_57_9 | reverse complement strand
TCTGGTCCTGATGGTGCCCGCCCATATGGTGCTGGTCCGCCAGGAACTGCACAGGCTCTGGCGAACGATCAATGCTCCCTTCCTCCGGAAAGAGGCTGCGAAGAAAGGGAGCAGGTTCTGGGAGATCGATATGACAAACTTCGAGCCTTAGTCCTTCTGTTCAGCTCATCTGGGAAACCCGGTAGAGCACATAGACGAGGATCGCGAACGGCCCGAAGCTTACGACATGGGACGCCATCACCCGAGCGAACCGATAATACAGAGCGGTCTCGCCCAATGCTGCCGGCGCGAGCAGCGTTCCCGCGATCATCACCTGGAATGCGACCAGGAAGCCTGATTGCTGAAAGGCATGTTCTAATTCCATTGTTATTCTCCAAAAAAAAATTTACAGGCAACTCGCCGCAGAAGTCGAAGGTCACGAAGAGTTTTCCTGGAGAAGCCGGGGAAAAAAACCTTTTTCTTCGTGCACTTCAACGGCCCTTCGCGGTTAAAACCCTTTCCCCGCAGAATAATTCCTGAGCTACATAGTCCTGGTTGTCAGAACAGCCAGATCCTTTGCGGCATCATTGCCGAACTCTGATGCACCGATGGCCTTCTGGTATTTGGCGATGATCCCCTTGAATGAGGGTGGGCAGAGCAGCACGTCCGCAAGATTTTCCTTGGCAAAGCGGATGACCGTTTCCTCCGGATTCCCTTCTGCCGTGAACAGGTTCGCCCGGACACCGTTTCCCTTCTCGCGGATCAGGGTCCTGGCCTCCTCAACGAACTTCGCCGACTCGCGCCGCGCCATTGCTTCGGCATCCATCACGTCGTAATCGATGAACAGGTCGCTGTTGAACACATGCAGCGCCACTACCTGGCCGCCCTTCTCCCGCGCTTTCTCCATGCCGTACACCAAAGCTTCCTTCGACTGCAGTGTCCCGTCGTATGCCACCATGATCTTCATTGCACTACCTCCCTTTTGGACTTTTTATTTTATTGCCTTCTTGCTCCCTGATATTGCAGAAGCCGTGCCAGAACAGGCTGCTTCGTTTTTTCAACGGGTTGGAGAAAAGACTGCAGTTTTTTCACTGCAGATGGGGCGCAAGTTTTTACTGCGAATCGGGAAGAAAAGATGCTCCTTCCCCCGCTAGCTGTGTGACTAAGTCACTGACAGCATGCTTATCAACGTGCTATGCTTCGGACCGTCGTGAGATTCAACTTGGGAAATTCGTTCCAGAAGCAGATCCGGCGTTTCCTAGTGAGCCCGGGAAAGCATTTGAGCTGCAGATATGATCCGATGAGCGCGGATAGATACAAAAAAGGCCCCCCTGGTGAAGACTCTTTCTGTCTGGATGTTCGGCTCTACTAAAATTACGGCCGATCCTATGGACCGCCTGAACTTATAATTAATTTCAATAAGAGACAGGAGTTTTCATGAAAAAATTGATCGTTGCTGTATTCCTGGTAATCGTTTTGTCGCTGCTGGCCGCGGGTTGCGCCCGAACCTGGCAATTCACTCCCATCGATTCCTTCCGGCCTTCCGAGACCGTGCCTCCGGCCTCGGTGTGCCAGCCCTGTCACCAGAACGCGTACGACTCCTGGAAAAAAACGAGACATTCCAGCGAGGTGCATATGACCATGGTCCCGGTCAAGAAACTGCACGAATGCGGAGCCTGTCATGACAACATCGCGGCGCATGCTGCTGATGCGGCTGTCAAACCCGGTATCACGCCGGCTAAAATGACCAAGACGGAGCAGAACAGGGTCTGCGGGAAATGCCACTTCAACCAGGACCTCTTCGGCGGTGCCGCCATCAATCCCGATGACAAGCACGCCCTCTTCATGAGCGTCGGATTTGAAGGAAAGAAGCAGCAGCTGGCCTGCCTGGATTGCCATTCCGGCCACAAGGGCGGGTCGGAGATGCTGGTATCGATTAAAGCCCATATCTGCTTCACCTGTCACAAATCGGCCATCGTGACCATGGGCGTGTTCCAGCCCCTGAATTACCTGACCTTCGGCAAAACCTGCCAGGCATGCCATGCGGTCCACGGCGGTTCTTCCGGGGCGCAGGCTGCCCGCATGGGAACGGGTGTATGCATCATCTGTCATTTCGTCGGAACGGCCCTGGTCAATTGACCCGGACGCCGAGATTACCCGCAGCGCTGTCCACGCGGGACGTTTCGGGTATCTTCCAAAATAAAGATTTGCAGCCGAATTGCCG
>MHEA01000160.1:235-4909 GCA_001805085.1 Nitrospirae bacterium GWC2_57_9 | reverse complement strand
CCCTTCGGCGGCGTCTTCTCCTAGGCAGCCTTTTCGGCTTTTCTCATAAGCACCTTCCCCATGCGCCAGTTTGCCGCAGGCTCTATCCCCGTGACCTTACCCAGCCTTTCTCTGGGGCTCTGCGCTACTGCTATAAGCTTTCACCCGACCTGGTACTCCTTTTTCTCTGTGAACTAGCTGCCGAAAAAAACTCTGTGCGCACGGAGACGGAAAATTCAGGGTATATCGAGCAGATACTCCTCGTCTCGTCGTGCTAATATCAGGGAAAGAAGGAAGGGGAAGCTCAGATGACGGGCAGTGAATTGGACGAAAGCACCAACATCGACCGCAGAAAGGATTACCGCGTCAGGAAAAGCCTCAGGTATTCCGTGACCGAGGGCGCCCTGGCAGCGGCCATGGTCGGGTTCGGCGAATCCTTCTTCGTGGCTTACGCGCTTTTGCTCAGGGCCTCAACGCTCCAGGTGGGCCTGCTGAGCGCTCTCCCCCAGGCCCTGGGCGCCCTTCTCCAGTTCTTTTCGAACGATCTGATCCGCCTTTTCGGCTCCCGCAGGCGCTTCGTGGTCTCGGGGGCGCTGCTCCAGGCACTCATGTACCTTCCGGTGGCGCTCGTATTCTTCTTCGGTCAATTCCGGGTCTGGCACCTGCTCCTGTTCACCTGCTTCTACTTCGCCTTCGGCATGATGGTGAACCCGGCATGGAACAGCTGGATGGGCGACCTGGTCGTCGAGAACCGGAGGGGCGCCTATTTCGGCAGGAGGAGCAAGGTCACGAGCACCGCCGCCTTCCTCTCCCTGATCGCCGGCGGCTGGCTGCTCGGCCGCTTTGAGGGAGGCAGCATGGAGATGCAGTATCAGGGATTTGTCCTGATCTTCCTGCTCGCGCTTGCCTGCCGCCTGATCTCGGTCCTGTTCCTGAAGCGGCAGTTCGAACCGGCCTACCGGGTCTCGAAGGAGGCGCAGCCGGGGTTCCTGAAGTTCCTGAAGAACCCGGAGTTCGGGAACTACCGTTCCTTCGTGCTTTATCTGGGATTCATGAACTTTGCCGTCTTCATCTCCGGCCCCTTCTTCACGCCCTATATGCTCCACGATCTGAAGATGGACTACTTCACCTTTACCCTGGTCAACGGGACATCGATCCTGGTCAAGGTCCTGTCCTTGCCGGTCTGGGGCAGGGCGGTGGACCGCTTCGGCGCCCGCCGCGTTATGAGCCTGGCGGGCTATCTGATGCCACTCGTTCCGGTCCTGTGGCTCTTCTCCGGCAAGGTTTCCTGGTTGATCGGGGTGCAGATCTATTCAGGCTTCATCTGGGCGGCCTTCGAGATCGCGACGGTCAGTTTTATCTTCGACGTCACCTCCCCGGAAAAACGGGTGACCGGCATGGCATACTACAACATGTTCAGCGGCATTGCCCTGATCAGCGGGGCGCTGGCAGGCAGCCTTATCGTCCGGTTTGACGTTCTCTTCCCCTCGACCTATATGCTGGCGTTCCTGGTAAGCGGCCTGCTGCGGTTCGGCGCCTCCGTCCTGTTCCTGCCCCGCCTTTCCGAGGTGAGGCCGGTCGAGGCGATCGGATATCCCACCTTGTTCTTCAAAGTCGTGTTCAGCGTGCCGACCATCAGCCTCTTGTACGAGCTGATCCCGTTTCAGCGGCGCGAGTTGGATGAATGACGCGGTCTGTTGCCGAACCCTGCGAAAGACGATGGCGTAGCCCTGCGGCGTGATACAATTGAAAGAGAAAGGAGCGGCATGACCAATCCCTGGACCCGGCTGCAAATTTTTTTTCAGAAGGACCTGTGGGCTGTTGACCGGTCCTCGCTGAACCGAGTTGAACGCTTCTTCCTGGATGCGGCCAGGTTCGTTGTCGTCATCGCGAGGGATGTACTGTATGGACAGGTTACGCTCTGGGCGATGGGGCTTGTTTACACCACGCTCATGTCGCTCGTACCGCTGCTTGCCGTCAGCTTTTCGGTGCTCAAGGCCTTCGGCGTGCAGAACGCGCTCCTGCCGTTCCTGCTGGACATGGTTGCCCCTCTGGGGCCGAACGGCGAAGTGATTGCCCACCGGATCGTCGAGTTCGTCAACAACATGAAGGTAGGGGTCCTGGGCACGGTGGGCCTGGCGCTGCTCCTGTACACGGTCATTTCCCTGATCCAGAAGATCGAGCAGGCTTTCAACACGATCTGGCGGGTGCGGGGACAGCGGACCATGCTGCATCAGTTCAGCCAGTACCTCAGCGTAGTCCTGGTCGGGCCGGTGCTGGTCGTCTCGGCGCTGGCCCTGACAGCGTCGCTCATGAGCACCGCCCTGATCCAGTGGCTCGTCGGGATCGAGCCCTTCGGGACGCTGGTGTCCGAAGCCGGCAAACTCATCCCCTATGTTCTGGTCATTGCCGCTTTTACGTTCCTGTACCTCTTCATTCCCAATACGCGGGTCCGGTTCATCCCGGCGCTGGTGGGCGGCATCATCGGCGGCGTTCTCTGGCAGAGCGTGGGTTGGGCGTTTACCGCCTTCATGGTCGCCTCCACGAAATACGCGGCCATCTATTCCAGCTTCGCGATCCTCATCCTGTTCATGACCTGGGTATACCTGAGCTGGCTGATCCTCCTGGTCGGCGCCGAGGCGAGCTTCTATTACCAGAACCCGCATCTTCTGTCCGTCGGACCCCAGATCGATCTGCCCAATGCCAGGCTTATCGAACAGACAGCCGTCTCGGTCATGTACCTGATCGCCGACCATTTCTATCACGGCAAGCCCCCGTGCAACGAAAACTGCCTGGTTCAGCGGTTGGGCATAACGAGCGAGCGGACAGGGGACATCATAATGGCGCTCAGGAACAAGGGGCTCATTATCGAGACGGCAGACGACCCGCCGGCCTATGTTCCGGCCCGGGACCTGGATGCCATACTCCTGCAGGACGTCTATGACGCGGTGCGGTGGCGCGAGCCCCGGGATGCGTCGGGCAGGACCGGCATCGCCCGGATCGAGGCGGCGGACGGACTAGTGAGCGAGATAGACGGTGCGATCGGCAGTGCTCTCAGATCCCGTTCATTGAAGGACCTTGTCCGGGTAGCGGCGGGAGCAGGCGAGCGCAAAGCAGCCGCATGATCGGAGTGAGAGAATGCGATTTTGACTTGCACCCAGTCCTTACGAGCGCTTGCCGCGAATCTCGCACCCAATGCTTTCGAGTGCCTGCGCGAGAAGAGGGTGTGCAGGGTGTTTCAACCGTAAGAATCGAGACCCCTGCAGAACTCCCCTTACTTCATTTACTGCAAGGAGCTTCAATCAACAGCGGGAACCGGGGGAGGAGCAGCGGCATGAATGACGTCATGGATAAAACGGTGAAACAGGCGAGAAAGATCGTCGTCGCGGTCATAGGGGCAACGGTGCTCCTGGCCGGCTTTGCCATGATAGTGCTGCCCGGACCCGCCTTTATCGTCATCCCCGCCGGTCTTGCCATACTCGCCACTGAATTCGTCTGGGCACGAAGACTTCTCCGGAAGGCGAAAAAAAAGGTCCGGCAGATAAGGAACGGGATGGGGAGTAAGAGCAATGGCGGGAAAAAATGCGGGGAACAGAGCGGCTCCTCACCGGAGCAGCGCTGAAAAGTAGGGGTTAATCTTCCTCAACATGCTCTCGGCCGCCAGCGGCACCATCTTCGCGAAGGCATCGAGGTTCACCAGAGCATTCACGTTCACGTCATTCTGAGCAGCATCGAGCAGCCGGTCCGCGAAATCGTTGTTCACCTGCCCCACTTCTGCATAGATCCGGACAAGCCCGTCCAGGCTCCATTCCGCGGATTTTCCCGCCTGCTTCCGAAGGTACTGTGCCACCAGGTGCATGGATACCATACGGAAGATGGTCTCTTCCAGGCTGGCGAAGGGCAAATGGAACCGGACCATGGGCTTGAGCTGCTCCATCACCGGGCAGCCGCTTGTGGTCATGATAATGCCCAGGAGCGGGCTCAGCCCCATCTGGACCGTGGTATTTTTCGAGTAGGTCCGCTCCTCCACAATGCATGCCACCCCCACCTTGTCGTGGGACACGAAGGTACTGAACTTTTCGACCACGCCCGACAACTGGGCTGCCACAGGGCAATACCTGTTCGACCGTTCATCCAGCGGGCAGATGGCGCACCGGTTATGCGTTAAAAGCGTCCAGTCAGGAAGCGCGTCCGGCTTCTCGAGTGTGAGCGCGAGCGTATCGTGATCCAGGAAGAGATCGAACCTGAGCGTTGTTCCGTCCTCGAACCGGTACGCGTATACGATCTTAAAATGATTGTTCATTCGTAAAAGGCGGCGCTGCTCACAAGGATGCGAATGGATAATAGTAACAGGAAGAATAATATAAGCAGGCATTAATTGCAAGGAGTATATCCGCGCGGGGGATCTCCGGGTGAAGGACCCGCGGGGCAGGATGCAGGCATTCCCGGGACGTGCGTTAATTATTTTTTTTCTTTGCCGTAGTACCGGGGATAGAGCTTTGTCGCACAGTCCGGGCAGAGGCCGTGGCTGAAGTCGGCATCGGAATGGTCACGGATAAAGACCTCGATCTGGCTCCAGTACCCGTCGTCGTTCCGGACCTTCTTGCAGGAGGCGCAGATCGGGAGCATCCCTCTCAGGGTCTTTACGTTATCCAGAGCGTCCTGCAGATCTTTTGTCCGCTGCTCCACCATTTC
>MHEA01000160.1:0-175 GCA_001805085.1 Nitrospirae bacterium GWC2_57_9 | reverse complement strand
GGGCTTCGTCGGCCGATATCTGGAGCGCTTTATCGCGGATGCCGGCAAGAGGCGTGAAGATCAGCCGTTTGCTGACCAGTACCTTGATCGTGAACACGATCGAGAGGACCGTAAGCAGCATGGCGGACAGGACCAGCGAAAAACGATTCGCATCGGCATAGGCAACGGCGAGCGG
>MHEA01000159.1:3434-7580 GCA_001805085.1 Nitrospirae bacterium GWC2_57_9 | reverse complement strand
AAGGGCACATCGAAGGATTCACCGGCTGGTCCATCGGCGGCATGCCGACGGAGACCTCCGCATCCGGGTCCTCCGATGTGGCAGATGCAGCGGACCTCTACGAGAAGCTCGAGAACCTGATTCTCCCCCGATACTACAATCCTGACAAGAGCGGCTGGAGCCGCATGATGAAGAACGCCATCAGCAAGAACGCCTATTACTTCAACAGTCACCGTATGATGCGCCGCTATGTGACCGAGGCTTACATACGCTAGGGGTAATGAGTCATTAATCTCTTTTCCTCCAGCACCGCACCTGACCTTTATGAGGGAGGGCTGCTGAAAGCCTCTCTAAAAGCCCTTCCTGCACCAGGAGACGTCCTGGTTCCACATGTTCGAAACACAGTTTGGGAAGTTACTCAAAATAATCTTTTACTCCTATGAAATTTTTCAGGTATACTAATACCAAGGTCATCTTTTAACGTCCCCGCAGCAAAAGCATCTCCTAGCCGGCCTTGACCGGAAGTTTCGGGGAAAAAACTCGGATGAGGCGGTGCTTTCCGCATGAGCGAGCTGAACACCAACAGTCTGCTCGTCGTCGATGACGATCTTTACGTTCTGGAATCCATATCCTCCCTGTTGAAGGAATTCGGTTTTCACGTCTCGACCTGCCATACCGCAGCTGAAGCGCTGGAGAAGGTGAAAAAGACCAAGTTCGATGTCGTACTTACCGACATCAAGATGCCGGCCGTCACCGGCATTGAACTTCTCCAGCATATTCATGCCTTCAACCCGCAATTGCCGGTCATTCTCCTGACCGCGTTCGCCGAGCTCGACGTCGCCGTCGATGCAATAAAACGCGGAGCCTTCGACTTCATAACCAAGCCCTACAATCCGGAATATCTGGTCCATGCCGTTGAAAGAGCCGCGAAATATACCCGTCTCACGCAGATGGAAAAGAACTACAAGGATATGCTGGAGGATACGGTCAGGAAAAGGACGCAGGAACTTGCCGATGCCCTGCAGATGGTAAAAAATATCGCCAAAGAGGTCACCACCCGGCTGACGACCGTGGCTGAGTACCGGGACACCAATACCGGTTCCCATATCTCGCGGATCGGGCTTTATTCCAACAAGATCGCGGAAGCTTTGAACATGCCTTCGGATTTCGTCGAAACCGTTACCTTTGCCAGCTCCATGCATGATATCGGCAAGATCGGGATCCCCGACAACATCTTATTGAAGCCCGGCGTCCTGACGCCGGAAGAGTTCGCGGTCATGAAAACGCATACGATCATGGGAGAGAAGATCCTGGCCGGATCGAGCTACCCAACTATCCAGATGGCGGCGTCCATCGCCCTGAACCATCATGAGCAATGGGACGGCAAGGGCTATCCCCGCCGCTTACAAGGGGCAGATATCCCGATCGAAGGCCGGATCGTGATGCTCGCGGACCAATATGACGCTCTCCGGAGCACCAGGCCTTACAAAGCATCCTTTGATCATGAAACGACATTCCGGATAATCACCGAGGGTGACGGGCGCACCATGCCGGGGCACTTCGATCCCGATGTGCTCAGTGCATTTGGCGAGATCGCGACGATCTTCGATGAGATCTATGAAACGCATAAACACCGGTGAAGTTTGGCGTAAATGCGGGACAAAAAAAGACGGCTGAAAAAAGATAGTCTTTCAGCCGTCGGGAAACACCTTCGTTAAACCTACCTGAACATGTTTTGCTGATCTTGCTGATTCTGCTGGTATCCTTCCGAACCTCCCGTTGACTGCCCTGCTGAACCGCCGGCCGCCGCACCTTCGCTCATTTCAGAGCGTGCGCGGGCAGTGGCGGCCAACATCGGCTGCACTGCGCTTTTCACGCTATCACCCTTCTGTATGGTGTCCCGAGCCACCGGGCTTATTGCGGCAATCCCCTGCGGTGTCAGGTCGTTCGAAAGATAGGTCTGAATCTGCTTTATGTCCGACAGGTACGCATTGAGAGAGCCGTTCACACCAGGGCTCGCCTGGGATATCTCGCTGAAGGTCTGCTGCAACTGATTGCGGCGCTCTTGGCTCAGCTTCTGGATATCGGGGTTCGTGTAGGTACTGCCCGACTTCTGCCACTCTTCAAAATAGTCATTGCCTTGAGCGGTCATCTCGTTGGTCTGCTTCAGCAGCGCGCTCCCCGATTTTTCCATTTTGTTCACGTTGTCTGCATAGGCGTCATAGGTTTTCTTGACGTCCGGAGAATCCTTCGCATCCAAGACTGCGGCCAACGCCGCGTTCGTGGCATCTATCTGGGCAACCGTCTGCCTGATATTGCTTTCCACCGCCTGCATGCTCGAAGTTGTTTTTTCCGCTCGCTGGATACCTGTCCTTTTCGCGCAGCCGGCGGCGACTACCGTGATTGCAACAAACAACGCCGCCAGCATTATCGCTGGTGCTGTCATCCTGACTTTCATAAGTGAGTTCTCCTTTCCCAATAAGATAATTGTTTTACAGCGGGTTTCTCCCCTGGATGATCCTGATCAGCACGACCACAATCGCGATAACGAGCAGAATATGTATGAAACCGCCGATCGTGTACCCGCTGACCAGTCCCAGAAGCCACATGACGAGAAGTATCACAAAAATGGTCCACAACATGGCATTCCCCTTTTCAACGGTGACGACCAATCAGGGACAGGTGCAAGGCAGATGCATCGCCCGGTCGGAAGTCACTCGTGCTCGCTCGTTAGTTCCGGAGCGTTAATACCGGAAGCCCAGATTCGCGGTTGCCGTATAACCGTCGAGCCTGACCGTCTGATTGCCGTATTCCGGTCTGACCTTGCGGTACCTCCCCTCCATACCAATGAACAGGGTATCCGTCAGATTTATGTTTATACCGACTCCCGCATGGGGCCCCCAATCGATCTCCCGGAAGGCCCTTGACGAGGTCCCTGCCGGGCTTTCGATCTCCAGCTTCGAGAAATAGGCGCCTACTCCTATTTCTCCGTAAGGCTCGAGGGGACCCAGCGGGAGAAAAAGTCTTGCTGACAGCAGCACCGGGATGGCCTCCAGACGCGTTCTTCCTGATCCCGTGCCCGGGAATCTCCGATTCTCGAGGTAGCCCACGCCGAATTCCGTCCCGAAAACCGGGCCGTAGTGGTGGCCGAAGCCAATCTCTCCAGCGATACCCTTCTTCCGGTCGAAATCGGTGCCGCTGAATTCATCCAGGCGGATGCGCTCCGAGGGATAATAATATCCGCCCTTGAACACGGTATAACTCGGATTTTTTTGAGATGCCGTTTCGGCCAATGCAGCGCCGGGAAGCATAATGATCGAACCGGCGACAATAACAACGATCAGAAACAGCAGGAGCAGTATCTTTTTGACATACAGGGTCTTCACCTGGTCCATTGCAGATCTCCCTTCCTTCTGGACTGGCCCCGTTTTTCTGCCTGAAGATGTCGACTTTCAATGGGGCAGCAGGGCATACTTCTCCGGGATGAAACCGCAGGTCGCTTCTGCATGTATGATCGGATCAATAAATTACTTTACAATAAGATCGTTCTTGACCGAGACCACCCCTGGTACGCTGGCGGCGACATCAGCTGCCTTTTTAACGTTCTCCTGGGAATCGACAAAACCACTTAACTGCACCACTCCCTTGTAGGTCTCGACGTTGATCTGCGAAACCTTAAGACTCGGATCCTGGAAGATGGCTGCCTTGACCTTGCCCGTGATTGTTGTATCGTCGACATATTGACCGGTGCTTTCACTTTTAGGTGTGGAGGCGCAGCCGGACAGGACGGATACCTGCCCTACGCCGATTAAAAGAACTGATAATAGCAGCAATGCTTTTTTAAAAAAATCTTTTGTCTTCATCCTTTTCATTCCCGGAGTCCTCCTCGTTGTTGGAATCGATTGTGACGATCGTTACCGAATGTATAAAGTATTATTTAAAAAAACAGCTGTTTTCTCGCAATTGATTTATTACTAAGTTTAGTATTGAAGCACATCCTTGTCAATTACATGACCCGGAGACAGCGGGGGAAATCAGAATGGGACGTCAGTGGGGGGAGAAGAACTTTGGTAATAAAAAGGATTCGTGATGATGGAAGCACGTTTGCAACTACTGTTCGCTCTCCGGCTCCGAAGCTTTCGTCTGCTCTTTATGCCGTTCTGCATC
>MHEA01000159.1:1999-3402 GCA_001805085.1 Nitrospirae bacterium GWC2_57_9 | reverse complement strand
AAAGCGGGATCAAGCAAGACGGCGACATGAAAGTGATGTTTCGCCTCATCGAGACGCGCCTGTTCCAGACAGAGCAGGCCGAGATTGTAACGGACGTCAGGGCTGGAAGGATTGTAATGGATGGCGAGTTCAAAATGACGCTCCGCTTCGGTCATTCTTCCCTGCAAGAAGTAAATCGAGCCGAGGTTGCTATGGGTTTTATGATCAGGAGCGAGCGCCAGGGCCTTCTTGAAGTGGACTTCTGCCGGATCGTATCGTTCTCGAAGGGCAAGTGAAGCGCCGAGATTATAATGGACCTTGCCCTTTTGAGGACTTTTTCCGGCCGCGTCGGACCAGAGCGTAACAGAATCGTGCCAGACAGCATTCCGGGAAAACGAGGAAACCGATAACAGCGCGACGGTTGAAACGATGAGGACATGGTTCAGAGTTATCATCTTCATAAGCCCAGGGAAAGTATATTGCATGTTGCTGGCAAAGGCAATCTTTTACTGTTGAAGATCGAATGCGCGCTTGCATTCATCCCCGATTTATATTATATTTTTCCATGCATAAAAAGATCAAGAACACTCAGGAACTCCGTCCTCTGCTCGAAATTCTCAGAGGAGCCGGGAAAAAGGTCGTCTTCACGAACGGCTGTTTCGACCTGATCCATACCGGCCATGTCAGATATCTCGCCAGGGCGCGTTCCTATGGCGACCTCCTGATCGTAGCCGTCAACAGCGACTCCTCCGTTCGGCAGTTGAAAGGAGAAAAGCGTCCCATCAACTCTCAGAATGACCGTGCCGAGACACTGGCCGCTCTGGAATCGGTCGATTTCGTAACGGTCTTTGATGAGCTCGACCCTCACCGGGTCATATCGGAGTTGCAGCCCGACATACTGGTCAAGGGAGGCGACTGGCCGGTCGAGAAGATCATCGGACGCGATGTGGTTGAGGCGCGGGGAGGGAAGGTCATCAGCACCGGGTTCATCGAAGGGCAATCAACGACGGGGATCATCGAGAGGATCATTGAGCGGTACGGGAAGCAGACAGGAAAGAAAGTAGGAACGAAAGAAGGCAAGAGTTCAAAACCAAAAGAAGTGTTGAAAAGGAAATCAGCCACAGGGAACACGCGCCGCAAGCGATGATTTTCCGCCTCAACAGCATCATTCCCGGGCTGCCGGAACCCGCGCGTTAAGACTATCGATATGCGTTGAGAAGAATGACAAACTTAAGTTAGTACGTCGCTATTTATTTCTCCTGTCATCTTCGATCTCATACATCTCGTCATCGGAAAACCCGAAATAATGCCCCACCTCATGGATCACGGTTTCGAGTACGATCTCTTCGATCTCTTCCGGAGATTGCGCTTCCTCTTCGATCGGCCGCTGATAGATGACGATCCGGTCCGGGAGAACATTCCCG
>MHEA01000159.1:179-1886 GCA_001805085.1 Nitrospirae bacterium GWC2_57_9 | reverse complement strand
GCGCGGCAGACGGCGGAGTGAATTCTGCACCAGCTTTTCGAATGATGGACGGTCCATACAGTTATTGTAGCAACTGATCACCGGAGCGCGCTGCATAAAGAGTCCCGGGACGCACCGCCGAAGTTTGCCTTCCTTACGGTTTAACCTGCTCTGCAAATCTCCCCTTATACTTCGCACGGCCGTCGCATTTCTCGAATATGAACTGGCAGATCCTGGTGCCGGGATACAGGGCAAGCGGCGCATGGCCTAAATTGACGATTTCCAGGGCCTGATGATTGGATATCCCCGGGTGCATAAAACCCGCTGTAACATGAACGGCCAGTCCAAAGCGAGCGAACCTGCTTCTTCCCTCCAACCGCCCGGAAATGCTGTCGGCAAGGCTGATCTTTTCCCTCGTGATCCCCAGGATCATCTCTCCCGGCTTGATAACTATATATTCTCCGTCTTTGACGTGAACGTCCTGGGTTATGTCCTGAAAAAGCGAATCGTTCCTGACGTGATAGAGCTTTGACCGTTTTTTGAATATCCTGAAATCGTTGCCGAGGGTAAGATCGATGGAGCCCGGCCCTATCTGCGATTTGTCGAGCGGCTCGACCCTGATCGATCTATTCTTCAAGGCTTTTTCTATTTCTTTGCCGATCAATACGCTCATTTTCAGCCTCTGACATGCGCCGGATTTCTGATCACACCCGGTTTTATTTACTGCGCGGTCCTGCAGCTATTCCGTGCTGCTCGATATTTCAATGCCCGGATCTTTCATTAAAAAAGCCGGAGATCGTTATGACCTCCGGCTTCGGAAGGATGCCCGTTATTTCTTTATACTGTAGAATACATCCCTGCCGCGGTAGACTGCCGCGTCGCCCAGTTCCTCTTCGATCCGGATGAGCTGGTTGTACTTGGCGATACGGTCCGTGCGCGAAAGCGATCCGGTCTTGATCTGTCCGGCATTGGTGGCCACCCCGAGATCAGCGATCGTGGCGTCTTCGCTTTCGCCGGAGCGGTGCGAAACCACCGCTGTATACTGCGCCCGCTTCGCCATTTCGATGGCATCGAGCGTCTCGGTCAGCGTGCCGATCTGGTTCAGCTTGATCAGGATGGAGTTGCCGATGCCCTGCTCGATCCCCTGTTTGAAGATCTTCGTGTTCGTGACGAATATGTCGTCGCCGACCAGCTGGACCTTATCGCCCAAATGGTCCGTCAGCAGCTTCCAGCCCTTCCAGTCCTTCTCGGACATGCCGTCCTCGATCGAGATGATAGGATACTGCCTGATCCAGCTCTCGTAGAACTTGATCATTTTGTCTGAGGACATCTTCTTGCCCTCACCCTTCATATCGTAGACGCCCTTCTCGAAGAATTCGCTCGAAGCCACGTCAAGCCCCAAAAACACGTCCTTTCCGGGCTTGTACCCTGCCTTCCGGATGGCTTCCAGAATGACCTGGCACGCCTCCTCGTTGGAGCGAAGGTTGGGAGCGAACCCCCCTTCATCGCCCACGGCCGTATTGTATCCCTTTTTCTTCAAGACGGCTTTCAGGTTGTGGAACACTTCCGCGCCGATCCGGATCGCGTCGGTGCAGGTCTCGGCGCCGGCCGGGATGATCATGAACTCCTGGAAGTCCACGTTGTTGTCGGCATGTGCTCCCCCGTTCAGCACATTCATCATCGGGACCGGCAGTTCCTTGGCATTGGGCCCGCCCAGGTAATGGTAGA
>MHEA01000159.1:0-147 GCA_001805085.1 Nitrospirae bacterium GWC2_57_9 | reverse complement strand
GCAACGGCGAGGGATACGGCGAGCATGGCGTTCGCACCGAGCTTCTTCTTGGTCTCCGTCCCGTCCAGTTCTATCATGGTTTGATCGATGACCGACTGCTCCGTCACGTCCATGCCGGCAATGACCGGCCCGATCACTTCGATGATA
>MHEA01000158.1:16794-17780 GCA_001805085.1 Nitrospirae bacterium GWC2_57_9 | reverse complement strand
TGCTGCGATGGAGGCCTATGCCGCTTCCGGCGAGCGGCGTCTCAGGACAGGACCCGGGGAGAACCTGACGAATGAAAAGGTGCTGTACCGGGTGCTCGTTCGTTCGGCCGTGCTTGACGGGCGCTTTGACTTTGACCGGTTCGATCTCCTGACGGAAAAGGCACTTTCCGGCGAGATAGAGCCCTTCGATTACGGCCCGGTTCTGGCCGGCGTCGAATCCGTCCTGACTCAGCTCGGGGTGATCCCTTTTGACGAAGGACAACTGCCCCGGGAGGACCCGAAAACGTTTTAGATCAGAAAGGCAGGGATCGCCCATGAACAGGCTTGTGAATGAAACGTCCCTTTATCTCAGGCATGCCTCGCTCCAGAAGATCGACTGGTATGCCTGGTCCGATGAGGCATTCGAGGCTGCCCGCCGGCAGGACAAGCCCGTTTTCCTGAGCTCGGGCGCTGCATGGTGCCACTGGTGCCATGTCATGGCAAAGGAAAGCTTCGAGGACGAAGAGACCGTTCGACGACTGAACGAGGACTTCATCTGCATCAAGCTTGACCGGGACGAACGGCCGGACATAGACCGCAGGTATCAGCAGGTAGTCGCGGCAATGGGGAACGGCAGCGGGTGGCCGCTCTCGGTTTTCCTTACACCCGACCGGGAGGCCTTTTACGGCGGCACCTATTTCCCGCCTCTCGAACGGCAGGGAAGGCCGGGTTTCAGGCAAGTGCTGGCAGGAGTCCTGAATTTTTACCGGACCAGGAAAAGCGAGGTAGCAGTCCATGCGACATCGATCATGGCAACCCTCGAGAGCGATGTGTTCACGCCGGAAGAACCGCAGGAAGCCCTGCTCGATGAGGCCGAGGCAGCCATTCTCTCGCAATTCGACCCTGAGCATGCAGGCTTCGGGACGGCTCCCAAGTTCCCCATGCCCGGCGCAATTGAGTTTCTCTTGCGCCGGTATGCCGCGGGGGGGCACGATGCCGCGGGAGAA
>MHEA01000158.1:4216-16784 GCA_001805085.1 Nitrospirae bacterium GWC2_57_9 | reverse complement strand
AGACGCTTCTGGCCATGGCCAATGGCGGTTTTCACGATCAACTGGGCGGGGGCTTTCACCGGTATTCAGTGGACGCAGCATGGATGATTCCGCATTTTGAAAAAATGGCGGATGACAACGCGGGCCTCCTGCGGAATTACGTCGAAGGGTTTGCGCTGTTCGGCGACGAACGGTTCCGGGAGGCGGCGCACGGGATCATCCGGTTCACAAGTGCCGAACTGGCCGCTCCCGAAGGCGGCTTCGGTGCAAGCCAGGATGCCGACGTGACGCCCGATGATGAGGGCGGGTACTTTACCTGGACCGACGAGGAGCTGCGGGAAGCGCTCAGCCCCGAGGAATACCAGCTGGTATCGCTTCATCTTGTGCCTGATGGCGGCCGCATGCACCATGACCCGGGAAAAACCGTGCTTGCCGTGAACCGGCAGCCCCTGGAGATCGCACGCGCCGCCGGGAAGGATGTCGGTTCGGTCGTCGAGACGATCAGCAAGGCCAAGGAAGCATTGCTGGCAAGAAGAAAGCAGCGGCCAGCCCCGGTCGTGGACCGGGCCCTCTACCCTTCTCTGAACGGCATGCTGGCAGCGGCCTGGTTCCGAGCAAGCATGGCGCTGGACGACAGCGGTCTCTGCGATACGGCGGAACAGGCACTGGAGCGTGTATTGCGCGAGCGCATGGACAAGGATGGACTGCTCCATGCACCGGGCGTAAAGGCGCTGCTCGAGGATTATATCCACCTGACGGATGCGTTCATTGCGGGTTACGAGGCGACCGGCCGCCGGTACTGGCTGGAACAGGCTGAAGGCCTCATGAACAGGTGCATGCAAAAATTCCTCGACCCGCGCGAAGGGGGGTTTTTCGACACTGAGGAGGACGTACTGGGAACGCGGTGGAAGCGGATGGAGGATACGCCCCATCCGTCAGCCAATGCTGTCGCCATCCAGGTGCTGCTCAAACTCTGGTTCATGACCGGGGAACAGGCATATCGACAAGAGGCGGAGCGATCCCTCAAGCTGTTTGCCGGTCCTGCGCGGTCCCTGGGGGTCCATGGAGGGACTTATTTTTCAGCGCTCACCGCTTATTATCACTGGTCAACGCTTACCGTTGAAACGGCACCGCAAGAGGCGCTTGCCCGGGAAGCGCGGGCAACAGCGGGAAGGTCCTATGCTTCCCTGGCCTACGGACAGGATCTTGGAAGGGTGATAGCCTGCACCAGGGGCGTCTGTTCCCCGCCTATCACGGATGCCCGCGTTCTTCGCCGCCCTCATCAGCAGGCCGGGATACCCTGAAAATACCCGGACAAGGCGATTTACACCGCCTCTCTCCGTTTGTATAGTGAGTGCCTGCGACAGGAGGATACGCATGCCAGCCTTCATCCCCGGCTACCCGAACGTGGGAGAGTTCCGCATCATCCATTGCAAGCTTTTCAATGATACCGTGACAGAGTATCTTTGCTCCTTGAGAAGGCGAGAACTATCGGGACTGAGCATTTTTTCCTGTACCGGGTGCGGGGAGAGGGACAGCCCGCGGTAAACACATTGATTCGTTTTTGCCGTTTCCTGTGCGTGGAAAGCGGCAACATATCCTCCTGCTCTTCCTGCACAAGTATAGGCAAGGTATCCGCGGGAATGCGCTTACTTCAGAATTCAAGAGGCTTGATTTTGAGTCGTCTTGCTGTTTTTTAGCGTTTCTTCTGTTGACAACGTCTTCGTCTATGCTATTCTTAATAAAAGCGTTTGTCTGTAAGCAAAAAGCATTCCCCGCCATACACATTGTTGCATAATCTTGGCCTTTCGGCCGTTCCAATGACTGATACTAAAAGGATTACGCGTTCAGGAGGCCTTTTCGCCGTATGAATAGCGGTAACGGTAACGCCCAATCACGACTTTTACGTCGAGCCGCATTTCGAAATTCGATCGCGAGCTTGGATTGCTGAATCCCCGAATGAAGAAATCGAAAGCGAAAGCCAAAGAGTATATGTCTTTGCATAAAGACCAGGAAAAAAAATATGCAGAGCCTTTGCTGCCCCAGCTTGAATATGCTTTCCCGCAATTGGACCTGCAACCCCAGGCAGCCCCTGCACCGAACGCGGTTTCCGGCGGCATCGAGGCAGCCGGCAGCCCGGAGGATGAACCCTCCGAGAACGGCTTTTTCGGTCAGGTGATCGAGACCGCCGCACAGCCCTTCTGTTCGGCCTATCCGGACGGCCGCTTAAAAGCCCACAATCAGGCTTTCCTCAATCTCATCGGTTACACTGCGGACGAGTTGAACGCAAAACGGTGGTCCGACCTCATCCCGGCCGAATGGAGCGAGCGGGATGCAGCGCTGCTCAACGAGCTTCGGCGCATGGACCGGCCCGTGTTCTGTGAGACCGAGTATATCAGGAAGGACGGGACCCGGGTTCCGGTGGAGGCCTTCATCCACCGCGTTTTCGCCGGGGACGGGCGGGACTTCTATTACTGCTGGTTCGTGCGCGATATCACCGAGCGCAAGCGAGTAGAGCATGAACTGCAGAACGCGAACCAGGACCTGTCGAACTATGTCGGCGAATTGGAGCAGCGAAACCGTGAAACTGAATTGTTCAGTGAAATGGTCAGCCTTCTCCAAGCCTGCGTCACGGTCGATGAGGTGCAGAGCGTAATTGGAAGGCTGGTACGGGAGCTTTTCTCGACCGACTCCGGATCCATCTACCTGTTCAATGCGGAGCGTACGACGTATGAACCTGTTGCGTTCTGGGGGCCGAACAAAGCCGTGGAGCAGGGGATCGCGGCGCGGGAATGCTGGTCGCTTCGGCTCGGCAAGATGTACCTTGTCGATTCCAATCTTCCGGGAGTCCTCTGCACCCACGTAAAGCCTCCGCTGCAGACCGCATCGCTCTGCATCCCGCTCATGGCCCAGGGCGAGACCCTGGGGCTGCTTCACCTGGTTTTCAGTCAGGATTGGCTCGCATTGCCCCGGGACGCCCGGGAGCGCCAGAAACGCCATAAGCAGCAGCTGGCAATCGCCGTTGCCGAAAATATCGCCTTGTCGTTGGCAAATTTCAAGCTCCGCGATACCCTCTACATTCAGTCCATTCATGACTATCTGACCGGCCTGTACAACCGGCGCTACATGGCCGAGCTTCTCGAAAAAGAGCTGCACCGGATGGCGAGGAAGAAGCTGCCGGCCGGGATCATCATCATCGATATAGACCGCTTCAAGAGCTTCAACGACCGCTTCGGCCACGAGGCGGGCGACGTTGTGCTGAGGGAATTCAGTCTCTTTTTGCGGAAGAACATCAGGGAGGAGGACTTCGCATGCCGCTACGGCGGAGATGAGTTCGTGATCATTTTGCCCGAGACCTCCCTGGAGAACGCCCGGCAGCGGGCTGAGCAGCTGAGGACCGGGGTAAAACATCTGAACCTTCGTTTTCGTGAGCACGTCCTCGATACGGTGACCCTCTCGCTCGGCGTTGCCGTCTATCCCAATCATGGAATGAGCGCGGAAAGCCTTCTCCGTACGGCCGACGCTGCGCTCTACCGCGCAAAAGCAGAAGGCCGGGATCGGGTCATATCGATCTGACGACGATATACCTGACATCCGTAGAGAACCAGAAACCTGTTCTTTTTAAATCTTGATTTTTCCGGTCATATAGGTAATAATTTTCGCCGGCCACAGTGATTCCTTCACCCGACAAACCATCCGGGCGGCTGCTTTGAGCGACTTTTCTGCTCCCATTACCAATTCTCGGCACGATAGTGCATAACCTTGGAGGCAGTTCTTTTTTCCGAGCGCCGCTGAGGCAGTTTTCCGCGAAGCCTCAGCAGCACGGGATACGGACGGTCGTGACCGGACTAAATCCGGCACCGTCTTCTTTGTTTGTTGCTGTAACATCAGCATTAGTATGAAACCCAAACGGACAGTAAAAAAAGGTTCCTCCGGGAGCAGGAAGACCGGGCCACAGCCGGCACGAGTCCATAAAGCCGCCCGGGAGGAGGACCCCGGGGTCCGGCACGCCGATCTGAAGAAGGAACTTCAGGAACTGCGCTCGCTGCAGCAGGAAGTGCAGGAATCGCGTCGGAGGTCCGCTGTCCTCTACGGCCTTGCGCCTGTCGCCTATTTCACCCTTGATGTAAAAGGGACCATCAGGGACGTCAACATGGCCGGCTCGCTGCTGCTCGGCAGGGAACAGGAGTTTCTGCTGAATAAGCACTTTTCGCGCTTCCTTCACTCCGCTGACCTGAATCGCTTTCATGCGCACCTGATAACCGCGCTGGAGAGCGGAATGCCGCGGACGTCCGAGTTCAGGATCAGGAGGAACGACGACGAGTTTTTCTATGCGGAATTCCGCACCTTGTCCATGAACGGCGGCGGGCAGGACGAACTGTGCCAGACCGTGGTGACCGACATCACCGAGCGCAGAAACTTCGAGGAGCTGCTGCTGGAGAGCGAAAAGCGCTACCTGGATCTGGCGGAATCCTCCCCTGAAGCGATCGTGGTGCAGCAGGACGGAAAGTGCATCTACGTGAATTACGCGGGGCTGGCTCTGTTCGGCGCAAAGTCCAGGGGAGAACTCCTGGGGAAAAATATTTTCGATCTTGTTCCGCGCAGCACACCCTCGCCCCACCTTGAAGAAAACCGATCCGGATCCCCGCTGCAGGAGCAGGAATTGCAGATCCATCGTCTCGACGGCGGCATGCGCGAAGCGGAGGAACTGTCCAGCCCGATCCTGATCGGAGGGAGACCGGCCAACCAGGTCATTATCAGGGACGTCACTGCGCGCAGGATGGCGGAAAAGTCGCTTCGGTTCCAGGCCGAGATGCTCTCCCAGGTAAAGGACGCCATCGTCGTGATCGACAGCGCAAGCAGCGTTACCTACTGGAACCGCGGAGCCGAGCTGCTGTACCAGATCTCCGCGGCAGACGCGCTCGGCCGACGGCTGGAAGAGATCAGCACCTATCGATGGAACGATCCCGGGACGCTGCGGACAGGCAGTTCCTGGCGGGGGGAGGGCGTGCATCAGGTGCTGAACGGGCGGCGCCTCTACCTGGAATCGACGGTTTCGGTGCTGACCGACGACAATGGAACTCCGGCCGGGCTGCTGGCAGTCATCCATGACGTCACCGACCACAAGGTACTGGAACAGGAGCTTCGCGCGAGCGAGGCGGAGTTCCGCTCCATCTTCGAAATGTCGGCAGTCGGCAAAGCGCAGGTGGACCCGGTGACAGGCCGGTTCATCCGGGTAAACCGGAAGATGAGCGACATAACCGGCTACACGACGGAAGAACTGCTCGCCATGACCTTTTCGCAGATCACCCATCCCGAGGACCGGGACCGGGATGCCGCGCTCTGTGAGCGCGCTCTCCGGAAGCAAACACCGGGCTGGACGAGCGAAAAACGGTATATCCGGCGGGACGGGGCGGTGATCTGGGTGAAAGTGGCGGGCACCGTCCTCTTTAACGATCAGGGCAAGCCGCTGCACGCGATCGGCATGGTCCTGGACATAACCGACCGCAAGTTTGCGGACCAGGCGCTCCGCGAGAGCGAGGAGCGGTACCGGGTGCTCGTCGAGTCCTCTCCGGAGGCCATTCTTGTTCTGCAGGAGGGGCTGTGCGTCTATATGAATCCGGCCGGGCTTGAACTGCTCGGCGGGCTCACGCTCGAAGACATACAAGCGAAGAACATTGATTTCGTGCACCCGCATTTCCGCGCTGCCTTCGCAGAACGCGCCCGTGTGATCGAAGAGCGGGCACAGCCCGGGCCTCTCCAGGAATTGAAGATCCTGCGGCTGAACGGAAAAGAGGTCGATGTGGAATCGACGGCATCGCCTATCAGCTTCAACGGAAGACCCGCGGTCCAGATCATCATGAAGGACATGACGGAACGCAAGAGCACGGAACTGCGGCTCCGGCTCCAGGGAACCGTGCTTTCGCAGGTGAGCGATGCGGTCGTGGCCGTGGGCAGGGACGGATTGGTCATCTTCTGGAATAATGCTGCCGAGCGTCTCTATAAGCTGCCGGCACGGGAAGCGATCGGCCGGCCGCGAGAGGAAATTTACCGGTACCGATGGCCGACGCCGCAGGATGAAAAAGCGGCGAGAGAATCGATGGCATCGACCGGGTTCCTGCGCGGGGAGAACGTTCATGTGCTGAGCAGCACCGGCGAGGAGGTGGTTGTCGAATCCTCGGTCTCGGTACTGCAGGACTGGTCCGGCAATCCGGCAGGCTGGCTCGCGGTCATGCGCGATGTGACCGAACGCAAGCATTTCGAACAGAAACTCAGGGAAAGCGAGGAGCGTTACCGCTCGCTCGTGGAATCTTCTCCTGACGCCATTTTTGTGAGCCAGGCAGGAAGGCTGGCCTATGTGAACCAGGCAACGCTCAAACTGACGGGGGCCGGGGATGCCGCAGCGCTGCTCGGCCGGGAGGTGCTGCCGTTCGTCCACCCGGCATACCTCGACCGGGTGGAGGCGCGGCTTCGTGAAGCGGAGGAAGACGGCGTCGGCATCGCTTCCCGTGAATCGAGGATCCTGCGGCTGGACGGCAGCTCCGTTCCCGTCGAGTCCGTGCTCATCCCCATTGTCTTCCAGGGGAGGCCCGCGGTCCAGATCATCGTGAAGGACATTACCGAGCGGAAAGCGTTCGAGGAAGCCCTTCTCGAGTCCGAGCGGTTGTACCGTCTGATGTTCGAGAGCAATCCGCACCCCATGTGGATGTATGATACGGACACCCTTGCGTTCCTGAACGTGAACGACGCGGCCCTCGCACATTACGGGTATTCCCGGGAAGAATTCCTTTCGATGCACCTGAAGGACATCCGGCCGGCAGAAGACAGGTCTATCCTGATCGACAATGTTTCAAAGATAGCCGCAGGCCTCCATGATTCAGGCACCTGGCGGCATCGGAAAAAGGACGGCACCATCATCGATGCCGAGCTCCTTTCCCACAGTCTCAAGATCGACGGAACGGACGCGCGCGTGGTCCTGGCCCATGACGTGACCGAACGGAAAAAGGCGGAAGCGGCGCTACTCGAGAGCCAGCTTGCCTACCGGACGCTTGCCGAGAACCTGCCGGGCATCGTATACCGCGTTCTCTGCCGGCAGGGCGGCAGGATTCAGTTTTTTAATAAAGCAGCCATGACCATCACCGGATACCGGGATGATGAACTCTCCGGCGGGACCGTCTGCTCCCTGGAAACGCTCATACTGCCCGAAGACCGGCCCGCGGTTGTTGAAAGCATACAGCGATCCGTTGTGGAACGGACCAGCTACAGCATTGAGTACCGGCTCAGGCACCGGAACGGCGATACGCGGTTCATGCTGGAGCAGGGAAGCCCCATGTATGGCCCGGAAGGCGTTCTTCTCTACCTTGACGGCGTCATTTCCGACGTGACCGAGCGCAAGCTCGCCGAACAGGCGCTGCGCGAGAGCGAAGAGCGGCAGCGCGCGGTTTTCGACAATTCGCCCATGGCGATCTTCGCAAAAGACCTCCAGGGGCGGTTCCTCCTGTTCAATCGTCAGGCGGAGCAATGGGCGGGCAGGAACCGCGATGCGATTCTCGGCCTGACCGATTACGATCTGTTCCCCAAAGAGACGGCGGACCGGTTGCGGGCCAACGACCGCAAAGTGATCGAGACCAACGCTCCTGTGGAGACGGAGGAAGTCATTGTCTACGGCGGCAGGGAGCAGATACACCTCGACATCAAGTTCCCCCTGGCCGACGCAGCCGGAGCGACCTACGCGGTCTGCTGCATTTCAACGGACATCACGGAGCGAAAACAGGCGGAGGACGAGCTCAAGAGGGCGCGTATCGAGCTGGAACTCCGCGTGCGGGAGCGGACTGCGGAACTGGCAGCCACCGTTACCGCTCTCCAGGTGGAGATCGCCGAACGGCGCCGCACTGCGGCCGAGCGCGACAAACTGGTCGCGGCCGTCGAGGCGGCAGCGGAGGCGATCGTCGTGACCGACAGGCGCGGCATCATTCAATACGTGAACCCGGCCTTCGAAAAGATCACGGGGTACCGGAAGGAGGAAGCTGCCGGGAAGGACATTCACACCTTCGACAGCGGACAGCATGACGAGGATTTCTACGAGCGCATGCGGGAAACCATCCGCGCTCAGGGCGTCTGGAAGGGCCGCCTGATCAACAAGAAGAAGGACGGCACCATCTATTACGAGGACTGCACCTATTCGCCGGTCAAGGACGGTTCGGGGAACATCGTCAACTATGTCTCGATCAAACACGATGTGTCGGAGAAGCTGAGACTGGAGGCCATAGCGGAGGCCGTGGACGCCATGAACAACATCGGCTACGTCTTCTCCGGCATCAGGCACGAGATCGGCAACCCCGTCAGCTCGCTTTTGATTATCATGAGCCTGCTCAAGAAAAAATGCGATACGAGCTCGAAAGAGGCGATCAGGGAATACGTGGAACAGGCCATATCGCAGGTAGAACGCATCGAATACCTGCTCACCTCTCTCAAGAGCTACAATATGTACGAGAACCTTCAGATCAGGAGCATAACCATGTCTTCGTTCCTGGAGAAGTTCCTGCCCCTGGTGACCGCGGACCTGGAAAAGAAGGCGATAACCTTCAGGGTGGCAGGGGCACCGGCGGCGGAAACGATCTCAGCCGATCCCCGGGCGCTCCAGCAGGCGCTGCTGAACATTATCGTCAACGCGTCCGATGCAGTTGCAGGGAGGCCTGAGCCGGAGATCGTTCTGAATATTGCCCGGACGGGAAACATGGTCAATATCCGGGTTACGGATAACGGAACCGGCATCTCGGAGGAGAAAAAGAAAGATCTTTTCAGACCGTTTTACACCACCAAGCCACACGGTACCGGCCTTGGTCTCGTCATATCCCGGAAGCTGGTCTCCCGCATGAAGGGGTTCATCGAGATCAGCAGCCGCGTCGATAAAGGCACCGTCGTGGATATCTATCTGCCGGAGGGAACCGTTGAACGTTCAGCATAACAGGAAAAAAAATCTTCTGGTCATTGACGACGATAAAATTTACTGCGAAGCGGTCAAGGACTATCTCTCCCGGGACGCCGTCCAGGTGCTGACCGCGTTTACCGCAAAGGACGGATTGGCCTTTTGCGAGCGTGAACCGATCGATGTGGTTCTGCTCGATCAGCAACTGCCCGATGCGGAAGGCTCGGCTATCTGTCCCGCCATCCTGAAGTTCAATGAACGGATCAAGATCATCTTCGCGACCGCATACCCCAGCTTCGATAACGCGATCAAGGCGCTGAAGGCCGGAGCCTATGACTACCTCACCAAGCCCTTTGAACTGGACGATCTGGGACTGACCGTGGAGCGGGCCTTCAGAACCGCGGAACTGGAGGGGATCGAGCAGATCCAGACCTACCGCAGGGAAAAAGAGATCGAGGAAGCGGTGCTGGTCGGCGGTCCCGGATTGGACGAGACCGTCCGGCTGATCGAGCTTGCCGCGGCGTCGGAATCGCCGGTGCTGATCACGGGCGAGACCGGCACGGGGAAGACCCTCGCAGCCCAGGCCGTTCATTACCGCAGCAAGCTTGCCAGCTTCCCCTTTATCAGCATCAACTGCGCGGCCCTGCCGGAAAACCTGATCGAGGCCGAGCTGTTCGGTTACGATAAGGGTGCCTTTACCGGAGCGGTCACTGCGAAAAAGGGCATCTTTGAGATGGCCGAGGGAGGAACGCTGTTCCTGGACGAGATCGGCGAAATGCCCCTGCACCTCCAGGCGAAGCTCTTGAGCACGATCGAGGAAAAAACGCTGAAGCGGCTGGGAGGAGAGTCCTTCCGGCGGGTCAATGTGCGCATCATCGCCGCCACGGGTGTGGATCTCGAAAAATCCCTCGGCCAGACCTTTCGGAAGGATCTGTACTATCGGCTCAGCGTGATCCGCATCCACCTGCCGCCCCTTCGAGAGCGGCGTCAGGACATCCAGCCGCTGTGCGCCACGCTGCTGAAGCGGATGGGGTACCGGCACGCGGTGCTTTCCGATGTGGAGCAGCAGAAACTGATGCGTTACGACTGGCCGGGCAACGTGCGCGAGCTCAAAAACATCCTGGAGAGAGCGGTCATCCTGCAGCATGGAACGGAACTGCGCCCCTCGCTGCTCGTGGAGACTCCAGCCAGTACTGTTTCAGCGCCCGCAGCATCGACAGGCATCGCTGGCGCATCCGATGAACTTCTGACCACGCTTGAGGAGATGGAGAAGAGCTATATCCAGAAAGCGCTCCGCACGTTGTCCGGCAACCTTACCCAGACCGCGAAAGCTCTCGGCATCTCTCTCTCGACGCTCAAAAGAAAGATCAAGGAATACGGCCTAAAATAGCCCCCCGTTCAAAATGACCCATCCATATTGAACATGCACTGCAACTCTTTGCGCTTCCCTGCATTTGACCCTTCCTGTAACCAGCTGATTTATAACTCTTCACGTTGACGTGCTGTCATGGCATAGCCCTTGCTATTACATAGACCATCATGAAGAACATTTTGCTTGTCGATGATGAAAAGCAGATACTTCAGTCGCTGGCCGAAGGGTTGTGCTGCTACGGATTCGACTGGAAGGTACTGACCGCAGAGAACGGCAAGCAGGGAGCTTCCCTCATTGACTCTGAACAGATCGACGTCGTCGTGACCGACCTGCGCATGCCGATGATGGACGGGTACGAGTTATTGCTGTATATCCGGAAGACCAAGCCCTATCTGCCTGTCATCGTCATGACGGCCGACTGGATCCCGGAACTCGAGAACCGTCTGCTGCCGCTGGGTGCGGTCCAATGCATGAAGAAGCCGTTCGACCTGGCTGAAATGGTGACCAGTATTTCAAGTCAGCTTGCCTGACTTATCAAGGGTGGTGCATGAAAAAGAATATTCTCCTCATTGATGACAACAAGTACCTTCTTGATGTGTTCGTAATACGGCTGACGATGGGTTTACGGAACTATAAGGTATTGACCGCCCGCAACGGCAAGAGAGGGATCGAGATCCTGAAATCGGCGCGGATCGAGTTCGTGCTTACCGATCTCGACATGCCGGAGATGGACGGTTACCAGTTCATAGAATACGCGCAGAAGCATTTCCCGGAAATCCCGGTGTATGCAATGTCGAACGACTGCTCGCCCGAGATAGGCCAGCGGCTCCGTTCGTTGGGCATAACCGAATGCATTGAGAAACCGTTCCTGGTCGAGGAAGTCACAAACAGGATCATGAAGCGGCTCAAGGGCGAGAAGGCAGGGGCCAAGGAGCAGCCCTCTGCACCGCCCGACGGGGCCTATGTTCTGAGCATTATTCCAAATTGACCCGGAAAAACGGAGGTAAGGGGGGACTGCGCAGACTTCCTGACATCTGCATGAAGCACACACTGGCTGTTCTGGTTCTGCCGCAACATAATTCAAACGAGAACAAAAAAGATCTCCGCCAGCCTGCAAGCGGATGATGACAGCAAAATACGACAGCTTCAACGCGAAGGGTTCCGAAGGAACCGGCCGCAAGAGGAGGGAACTGTGAGCGATTGGATGAAACCGGTTGATGACCTGATGGTGATGGACCGATACGACAGCGCGACCGAGGTGGAGGACCGTTACACCAGGGAGCGTTCCAGCGAACATGAGAGCGAAGAACGGGAAGAGCATTCCGACGACGGAACCGGAAAGCGGACAAAGGGGGTTCGCGGACAGAAAAGCAGCACCGTCGACTCCGTGAAATGCTACCTGAAAGAAATACGAAAGTCTCCGCTCCTGACCTTTGCCGATGAGCAGGAGCTGGGCAAAAGGATTTCCGAGGGGGACCAGGAGGCGCGCACTCAGATGATCGAGGCAAATCTGCGTCTCGTTGTGGCCATTGCCAAAAAATATGTGAACCGGGGCCTGTCCTTTTCGGACATTATTGCAGAAGGCAACCTCGGCCTGATCCGGGCCGTTGAGAAATTCGACTACCGCAAGGGATTCAAACTCAGCACGTATGCGTCCTGGTGGATAAAGCAGTACATCGAGCGCGCGTTCGTCAATCAATTGAGCACCATCCGGCTGCCCGTTCATGTCGCCGAGATCGTGAACCAGTACAAGCGGACGGTGACGCACCTTACCCAGGAACTGGAGCGCGAGCCGACGATGGAGGAGATCGCGGAAAAGATGAAGCTGAAAGTGGAAAAGGTCCGCAGCATCTCCCAGGTCGTCCGCGAGACGTTCTCGCTTGATACGATCATCGGGGACAAGGATGAGGATACCCTGGAGGACGTGCTCAGGGACAGCGCGGCGGTCCTGCCCGACAGCTACTCCGAGAACATTCGAAGGCGCGACTACATCAATGAATGGTTGGCAAAACTGTCCGAGTGCGAGCGCAGGGTGATCGAGCAGCGGTTCGGGCTGAACGATGGAGAACCCAAGACCCTGGACTGCATCGGCAAGGAGTACAAGATCACCCGGGAACGGGTCAGGCAGATCGAGAACAAGGCCCTGAACAAGCTGCGGAACATCACCAGGGACGAGAACATCGCGCTGGAGGGAATGCTGTAACGCTCTCTTCCAAAGGGCGCAGTTCGAAATAAACGCATGGCACGGTATTACGACAGGGCAAACACCTACGAAGAGAAGTTCAACG
>MHEA01000158.1:2445-4134 GCA_001805085.1 Nitrospirae bacterium GWC2_57_9 | reverse complement strand
CAGACCCTCCGGGAGTGAGTTCTCCTGCAAGGCCTGCATCATGAGCATAGCTCTTGACCGCAGGATGTGTTGAACCGCGCTCCACGTCACGAAATGGCGGCAGGCGAGAAGGGAAGGGACGCAGGGCTTTTCTCCTCTCGCCCTGCCCGCACTCTGGTGCTGCTCAAAATCAGATTGAAAAGGAACAATGAATAGAATGAAAAGCATCCTGATCATCGATGACGATGAATTTATCCTCTTCGGGCTTTCCAAAGCGATCTGCGGCTGTATCAAGGATTCGGCAGTCGTCACCGCCCGACATGGCAGGCAGGCCGTGGAGATCCTGCAGGACCGGCATGTTGATGTCGTCGTGACCGACCTGAAAATGCCCGTCATGAACGGCTACGAAGTGGTCGATTACGTGAACAGGCATTTTCCGGAGCTCCCGGTCTATGTCATGACCGGCGACTATCTCCCCGATGTGATGCCCCGATTCCAGACTGCATCCGTTTCCCAATTCGTATCAAAACCGTTCAGCTTCCGCCAGGTAGCGAGCGATATCCTCGCCACGATCGACCGGGCAGCAGAACCCGCGACTGCATAGGGTTGCTTCAGCTGTTCTCGGCCCATTCCCCTTGCCTTGACTTCCCTTCTTGATATGCTATCCTTTTATTATTCTGCAACCGGTCCTTCCCGGGGAACGAAAGTAATATACGCGGCGTATCTTCAAACTGCCGTAAGATGCGCGCGGACAAGGCGGATCCACTATGATGATCGCGATCGCCGCGGACCACGGCGGGTATCATCTCAAGAACTTTCTCGTCCAAGAGCTGTCCGCGAAAAGGCACACGGTGCAGGATCTCGGAACCCACAGCGTCGATGCCGTTGATTATCCCGACTATGCCCGCGCCCTTGCCCGGTCGTTGCTTCAGGGAAAAGCGGAGCGAGGCGTGCTGATCTGCGGCAGCGGCGTGGGTGCTGCGGTGGCAGCGAACAAATTCCCCGGTATCCGTGCCGGCCTTTGTCACGATACCTTCTCGGCCCATCAGGGGGTGGAAGACGATGATATGAACGTTCTCTGCCTTGGGGCGCGTGTCATCGGCCCGGAACTGGCCAGGGAGGTCGTCGCTGCTTTTCTTGCGGCAAAATTTTCCAGGGCAGAACGCCATGTCCGGCGCGTGGGCAAGATCGCGGAGATAGAACGCGAATGTGCCGAACGGCTATCGAAATCGGAAGCGCTAAATTCTCACTGAACCGGGAACCAAGCTTTGACATGGGTGAGCAGCATCACAGCATCATTGTTTTTCGCGAAAGGGCAGGAATATTCACCACGACGCACACGAAGTGCAAACGTTTAACAGTAAAATGCCGGTCTTGTTCTCTTCAACACCCCCTTCGGGTTCTTCGTTGTGGAAAGGGTCTGGTTCCGGATGTCCGGATTTGACCCAGATAGTTCTAGCCAGGGATATAGTTTCTTGAGAAGAGAGGTATGCGGTGCAACTGGGATACATCGGACTTGGCAAAATGGGCTACAACATGGCGGAGCGGCTCCTGGAGAAGGGCCATGAGGTTGTGGTCTATAACAGGAGCGCGGAGGCCGTGAAGTCCATCGCACGCCAGGGCGCCCGTCCGGCAGCTGCGATCAAGGACCTGGCCGCATCGCTTTCCCCTCCCCGGCTGGTCTGGATCATGGTCCCCCATCAGGCTGTT
>MHEA01000158.1:0-2424 GCA_001805085.1 Nitrospirae bacterium GWC2_57_9 | reverse complement strand
GTGCCGCTCCTGAGCAAGGGTGATACGGTCGTGGACGGGGGCAATTCGCCGTACCAAGAGTCGATCCGTCGCGCTCGTGAACTCGAGCAACGGGGCTGCGAGCTTCTGGACGCGGGCGTGAGCGGAGGCCCGAAGGGGGCGCGAACGGGGGCGTGCATCATGATAGGCGGAAAACAGGATGTCTTCCGACGGTACGAGATACTTTTTCGCGACCTTTCTGTTGAGAATGGGTACGCCTATATGGGGCAGAGCGGGGCAGGTCATTTCGTGAAGATGGTGCACAACGGGATCGAGTACGGAATGATGCAGTCGCTGGCTGAAGGCTTCACGGTATTGCGGAAGTCTCCGCTGGGGCTCGATCTCACCAGGATCGCAGACCTTTACAACCATCGGAGCGTGATCGAATCGCGGTTGACCGGCTGGCTCAAGGAAGCCTATGAACAGTACGGCCCCGATCTGAACCAGGTTTCCGGCTCCGCTGCGCAGAGCGGCGAGGGCAAGTGGACCGTGGATGCTGCAAGGGAACTGGGCGTGGCGGTGCCGGTGATCGAGGAGGCGCTCGCTTTCCGGCTAAGATCGCTCCAACACCCCAGTTATACGGGCCGGGTCATTTCCGCGCTCCGGCATGCATTCGGCGGTCATGATGTGAAAGAAGAGAAATAAGGAAAAACCAAAAGAGCATATTGCGGATAAGGTGGTGACAACGATGAAACCTCAAGAGCTGAAGACCGGAATCTTTCTGGATGGCGGGAACGCCGCGGAGAGCCTGGAGATCAGGGACCTGCTCGGCTTTCTCGACGGCCAGACGACAAATCCTACCCTGATATCGAAGAACCCCGAAGCCCGCAGGCGGCTGGAACAGGGGATGAAGTTCACGGAGCGGGAGATCCTCGATTTCTACCGGCAGGTGGTCGTTACCATCTCCGGCCTGGTCCCGGAGGGCTCCGTATCGGTCGAGGTCTTTGCCGACGGATCGACGCCGGCCGAGGCCATGCTGACTCAGGGAAGGGAGATGTACTCCTGGATACGGAATGCCCGTATTAAATTTCCCTGCTCCCTGGAGGGGCTGAAGGCAGCAGAACAGGCCGTGAAGGAAGGAATGCGGATCAACATGACGCTCTGCTTTTCGCAGCAGCAGGCCGCGGCGGTGTATGCGGCAACGCGCGGCGCCACAAAGGGGCAGGTCTTTGTTTCGCCCTTTGTCGGCCGGCTGGACGACCAGGGCGAGAACGGCATGGACGTGGTCGCGAATATCATTGCTCTCTATAAACTGGGGGACGGCCATGTGCAGGTGCTGACCGCGAGCGTACGCACGCTTGATCATCTGTTGTATGCGCTCAAGCTCGGATCGGACGTTATTACCGCTCCCTTCGAGATCCTGAAAGCCTGGGGAGAACAGGGCATGCCTCTACCGCGCCCGGAGTACCAGTATCCGTCGGGATCGCTCAAGCCGATCCCCTATGCCGAGATCGGCCTGGATCGGCGGTGGCTGGCCTACGATATCCGCCATTCCCTCACCGATAAAGGCATGGAGAAATTCTCGGCTGACTGGAAGGGAATGATAGGGCAGGAGGATGTACGCAAGATCGCCTAGTTAGTTGAATCAAATTCATCTCAAAACGAGAAAAAATCTGGCACTGATAAAAGACGATAAGGACCATGAAGGAAAATCATGTCCTGTTTTTCAGGGCTTTTTTCATACCTTTATCGGTGTCGATGAAGTTGTCGGTTCCGGCTTGTCCGGGCTAGGTCATGAATGATCGCACTGTGCAAGAGCGAACGTCGCCGGAGCATGTCCGCGGAAGCGTGGTCCAGGAGTACCGTATGGTCGCCGGCTGCGAGATCGAGGTGCCTCCTCCGGCCGCGTTGATCATCTTTGGGGCATCGGGCGACCTGACCCGGCGCAAACTCTTCCCGTCCCTCTACCGGCTTTTCAAGAACGGGATGCTCGCGGCAAATTTTTTCATCCTCGGAACAAGCCGCATCCGGTTCACGACCGAACGATTCCGCATGCTCATGAGGGACTCGGTCCGGGAAGCCTTTCCTGAGGACTTCGACCCCGCCGTCTGGGACGAACTCCAGGACCATATTTATTACTCCACCTTCGAATACGGGGCCCTGAAGTCCTACACCGAGGACCTCATCGATATCCTCCCGGAACTGGAGCGGAAGCACCGGACAACGGGCAACCGCGTTTTTTATCTCGCCATTCCTCCCCAGGTCTTCGCTCCGGTCATCCACAATCTGGGCGCAGCAGGGCTTTCCCGGGAGGATAAGGGCTGCAGCCATATCGTGATCGAGAAGCCTTTCGGTCAGGACCTCGCTTCCGCCCGCAAATTGAACCAACTCGTCCATTTCTATTATAAAGAAAGCCAGATATTCCGCATCGATCATTACCTGGCCAAGGAGACGGTCCAGAATATT
>MHEA01000157.1:6444-6963 GCA_001805085.1 Nitrospirae bacterium GWC2_57_9 | reverse complement strand
GGAGAGAGCTGCCACCACGATGAGGATGAAGCCCAGGGCGGCCGCCTCGTTGGCGCTCCCCGCGATGTAGAAGTTGAAGATCCCGACAGTCATCATCTCCCAGCCCCCCAGGGACAGAAACAGGGTGGCCGAAGCCTCCTGGAGCGACGTCATAAAAGAGAAGAGCCCGCCCACCAGGACCCCCTTCCAGATCAGCGGCAGCGTGATATCCCTGAACGTCCGGAACCCTGTGGCCCCCACGCTGGCCGCCGCCTCCTCCATGGAGGTATGGACCAGCAGGAGCGAGGCGTAGCTCCCGCGCACCGTGTAGGGCAGGCGGCGCACCGCCAGCACCAGGGGCATGATGATCCAGACGCTCGTGAGGGCGACTCCGAGCCCCGGGATCTCCACGTGGAAGGCGCGGATGTAGGCGATGCCGATGGCCGTGCCCGGGATGGCCAGGATCAACGTGTTCAGCGCGTCCAGGGCCCCATTCCCCAGGACCCGCGCTATCACGTCTTCGCCGACAAAAGAACGCTC
>MHEA01000157.1:2907-6353 GCA_001805085.1 Nitrospirae bacterium GWC2_57_9 | reverse complement strand
AAGCGGGGGAGAGAAAGAGGGCGGACCTGCAGTACCTGCTTTTCTTCTCCGGCGTGCTGCTGAGCGGCATGGGCTCGATGTATTACCACCTCGAACCTGCCAACAGTTCCCTGGTCTGGGACCGGCTGCCCATGTCGATCGCATTCACCGCCCTCTTTTCCTCGGTCGTATCCGAATGCATCGATGCCCGGGCAGGAGACGCTCTCTTGTTCCCCCTGCTCACGCTGGGGATCTTCAGCGTGCTCTTCTGGGCCTGGACCGAACAGACAGGCAGCGGAGATCTCAGGCCTTATATCCTCGTCCAGTTCCTTCCCTTGGTCCTGATCCCCCTGATCCTGATACTATACAGGCCTCCCCGGGACTATGCGGCCGCTATCTGGGGTCTTGCCGTCCTGTACCTCATCTCGAAGGGCTTCGAGGTTGCGGACCGGCAGGTCTACGCGCTGACCGGTGCCGTAAGCGGGCATACCATAAAGCATGTCCTGGCAGCGGCGGGCACCGGTCTCATCGCCGCGATGCTCGATAGGAGGGAGGGGCGCCGCGAAACGGCATGATCACCTGTCGATGCGCGGAGGGCTCAGGTCTTGTCCAGAAGGTTGCGCAGTTTTTTCGTGAGCAGGGTCGGCGTAAACGGTTTTTGCACGAAGTTCATGTTCCCGCCGAGGAGGCCGTGATGCGCGATCACCTCGTCGGTATAACCGGACATGAAGACCACGTATATGCCCGGGCGCTCACGCAGCAGATCGGTCACGGAGCACCACGGGTAAAAGGCTTGAGACAGAAAGTTGCATTTCCTCTCCCGACTATAGCAGTAGGGGTATTTTCAGGGTACTTACATTAAAAAAAGCTGCATATTCGAAACAAGGCGAGTATCGGTTCGGCTGCGGTATGCCGGGACCGGGGCGGGAATATGCAGGTTTTATTATTTCCCCAATAGTTGTCTTTGATTTTTGCAGTTTTGTGTTGTATATTTGGGGGAATGAACAAGCCTTCCAATGAGATGAGAATTCTCGCGGATAATGTCCTGCGACTTTCGAAACTCCTTACCAGAGACCGGGAAAGCCTGCCCTCGCAGTACCTGAAGGACCCCGATCTGCGCCTGGCCTATCTTCGCTATTATCTTCCGTCGAACATGAAGAAGGTGCACCTCGCCCTTTCGGACCTGTCGCTCCATCCGGAATTCCTCCTGTCGAAACCCAGGCTCCGCGTGCTCGACCTCGGGGCCGGCCCCGGCACGGCCCTGCTGGGCCTGCTCGCCTTTTTCGCACAGCGGGCGCAGCGGCCCTCCCTTACCTGTGTGGCCGTCGACCGGGTCATGGAGAACCTGCGCATTGCCGAGGACCTGTTCAATTCGTACCGCACGAACAAGAAGCTCGACGCGACCTTGAAGACCATTCGCGGCGATGTGGAGAGCGCGGATTATGCCAGCGAGGACCCTTTCGATCTGATCATCTTCTCGAACGTGCTGAACGAGCTGTTTCCCTTTGACGAGGACCGGATAGCCCGGAGGGTAGCGATCGTAATGACTACGATCGGCCTGAACCTCGCAAAGGACGGGAGCTGCATAATCGTCGAGCCGGCCTTGCGGGACACCTCCCGCGAACTGCTCGAAGTGCGGGACGGTCTCGTGGCGCAGGGCGCCTATGTCTTTTCGCCCTGCCTGATGAGTTCCCGGTGCCCCGCGTCCGACAATCCCCGGGACTGGTGCCATGAGGACATCCCCTGGGAACCGCCGGCGCTGATCAAAGAGATCGACAAACTGACCGGCCTCCGCAAGGACTCTCTCAAGTTCTCCTACCTCGTTCTCAGAAAGGACAACAACTCCCTGTCCGATATGTTCGGTCCCGATGCCTTCCGGGTGGTCAGCGAACCGCTTATCACCAAGGGCAAGATCGAGTTCTTTCTCTGCGGGATGCGCGGAAGGAAGCTGGTGACCAGGCTCGACAAGGACCGGTCCCCTCTTAACATCCACTTCGACAAACTGACTCGCGGCGCCATCGTCAGCTTCGAGCGGCTGCGCGACGAGGGGGCCAGGTACAAGGTCGAACAATTGACCGAGGTCATTATCCACAAGCATCTGCAGGGATGACGGCAGTTCGGAGTGCGGAGTTCGGAGTCGCTGATCAATCTGGTAATTTCAAAACAGCTTCCTTGCAATTCCCTGCCATTTCCCCTATATTCTTTTTCCATGAGCAGATATCGACCGCCCCAGAAGCCCGGATCCAAGTACATCACTCCTGAAGGAAAGAAGCGGTTGAGCGACGAGTTCGAGTTCCTCTGGCGGGAGAAGCGGCCCGCAGTGACCGCTGCGCTCGCGGCCGCGGCAGCCGAGGGCGACCGTTCCGAGAACGCCGAGTACATCTATCGGAAGAAACAGCTGCGCGAGATCGATGCCCGCATCCATCATCTGAAGGAACGTCTCGAGCATATCGTGGTAGTGGATTCGAAGCCGAGCGATCCGTCGAAGGTATTTTTCGGTGCCTGGGTCCGGCTAGAGGACGATGAAGGCAACATTTTGGAGTACCGGATAGTGGGGCCCGACGAGTCGGACCATGCAAAAGGCCTGATCAGCATGGATGCTCCCATGGCAAAGGCATTGATGAAGAAGGGCGAAGGCGACGAGGTGACCGTGAAGCGGCCAACCAAGGGCGAGGCGGTGTATACGATCATAGCCGTGCAGTACGAGCCGTTCGAGTGACGTGCTGCTGAAACAACGATGTTGGACACGGGGGGCAGGGGCGGGTCAAGATAGCAATTCTATCGCTCCTTTAATAGTTATCTGGTTTCTTGGATGTGAATTGAAGCTCCCCGCAGCAAGCTGCAGGGAATCTCGATTCTCAAGGTTTGAACATAATCGTATTAACGCTCCTTGAAACGGGAGCTGGATTCGTGAGGATGATGGTATCTTATTCGCTCGCTTCGCGAAGTGAAGGTTCGTAGAGGAATCTCCAGAATTCGCTCGCCAACTCCGCAGCAAGCTGCAGGGAGCTTCAATTTTTGTTTTTTACGAATAAACTCAATGCCGGTTCGTTTCGATAATATCTTGTTGGCCCGACAACACCGTGAAATGAGATTGCTATGACCACGCAAAAGATCGTAATCAGAGACGAGACAAAGGCCGATGTTGGCGTCATCACCGAGGTAACTGTCGCAGCCTTTGCAACCATGGAGATCAGCAGCCACACGGAGCAGTTCATAATCGAGGCGCTCCGTTCCGCAAGGGCCTTGACCTTATCGTTAGTTGCGGAAGTGGATGGCCGTGTTGTGGGGCATATTGCGTTTTCACCTGCGGCCATTTCAGATGGCACTAAGAATTGGTATGGACTTGGTCCACTTTCAGTACTTCCGGAATACCAGCGCAGGGGGATTGGCAAAGCTTTGATACAGGAAGGGCTATCACGGCTGAAGAAGCTAGGTGCCAAAGGCTGCTGTCTCGTGGGGCATCC